>REDP01000159.1 GCA_007693455.1 Planctomycetota bacterium
GAGGTCCATTTCACTCCCGTTTCTGAACAAGAGTACCGTGATTGGGTGGCTGAGCAGGGCCAGCAGCGCCACTCGGTGACGGTTTTAGGGCGCGGCTTGTCGGCGGAACAAATCAGTGCCGTAACCCACGTGGTGAGTGAGCAGGGCCTTAATATTTTTGCCATTCAACGTCTTTCAGGCCGCGTTGATTTAGATGCCGAAGATGGCGATGGTCGCTCCTGCGTAGAGTTGCTTGTACGGGGCACACCGCGTGATGGGAGTGTGATGCGCGAAGCCTTGCTTGCCCTCTCGCGGCAATTGGGCGTAGATATTGCAATCCAAGCTGATGATGTGTATCGACGCACTCGGCGGTTAGTGGCGTTTGATATGGATTCAACTCTGATTCAGGCCGAGGTTATTGATGAACTGGCGAAGGCGCATGGTGCTGGCGAGCAGGTTGCTGCGATAACCGAACAGGCCATGCGTGGAGAGATAGATTTTACTCAAAGTTTTCGTGCTCGTGTAGCGTTGCTTGAGGGTCTTGATGCCTCGGTTATGGCTGAGATAGCCGATAATCTCGCGCTTACCGAGGGGGCTGAGCGTTTGTGTCGTATTTTGCGGCATCTCGGTTATCGCTTGGCGATTATATCGGGGGGATTCACTTTCTTTGGGGGCTATTTGAAGCGGCGCTTGGGAATCGACCATGTGGTAGCCAATGAGTTAGAGATTATTGATGGTCGGTGTACGGGGCGCCATCAAGGAGAAATCATTGATGCCGAGGCCAAAGCGCGGCATCTCCAGCGTATATGTGAGTTAGAAGGTATTCGTCCGCAGCAGACCATCGCCGTGGGGGACGGAGCCAATGATCTGCCAATGCTTTCCCGAGCTGGACTTGGTATCGCTTTCCATGCTAAACCCGTGGTGCGCACCCGTGCCCAGCATGCCATCAGTACCTTGGGTCTGGATGCGATCCTCTATATGATTGGGCTGCGAGACTGGCAGTTGGAAGCGTATGACCTTGCTTAAGAGAGTGCTTTCACAGAAACTATAAGCTGGTATGATGTTAAGGCTGATGAGTGGTAAAGATCCCACTTTGTATGCTTACAGGAGTACAGTGTGGTTGAATTCCCCTTGGTGGATACGTCTTTTTTGGCACGAGTCGCTAAGGAAACCAGTCAGGCAGTTATCATCACCGACTGTGAACAGAATATTATTTGGGTGAATGATAGTTTTTGTCGCATTAGTGGCTATCGGCGCGACGAGGTTGTGGGGTGCAAGCCTGGAGCCATTCTTCAGGGGGAAGGGACCGATAGAGCTGTAAAAGCTGGCATCCGGCGTGCCATTCAAGAACGCAAAACATTCCAGGGTGATATACTCAACTATACCAAACATGGGCACCCCTACTGGACCAACGTGGTCATTGACCCCATGTTTGATGATGATGGTCAGGTAACTGGCTTCATTGGTGTGCAGGGGGATATTACTGCCCGGAAAAGCGCCGAAGGTCTCGCCAGAAGTGTCTTTACCGCTGCTGGAGAGGCCATGGTGGTGACCAATTTATCGGGAGTCATCATCCTTTTTAATCCTGCAGCAGAGAATCTTTTTGGCTGGTCTGCTGGTGAGTTGGTTGGCCACAAGGGGGCAGAGGCACTCTTTGACCCAGGAAGTCTGTTGCAGCATATGCCCCAATGGTCATCAGTGGCTTCTACCTGTCTATTGGCGGTGATTACCCAGAGCAATGATGAGCGTCTCAGTCGCGAAGCCCGTTGGACGGCTCGAGATCAGCAGGGCCGTCCCTTTCCAGTGTTGATGACTGTTACGCCCGTGCGCAGTGTCCACGGCGATACAGAAGGATATTTGGCTATTATTCGAGACTTGCGTGACCTTGAAGAAGGTTTTGCTGCTCGCGAACAGCTTGCCGCCATTGCGGTCCAGGTTCCGGGGCTCATCTATCAATTCCGTCTCCATCCCGATGGCCACATGAGTATGCCGTATGCGAGTGGGCGCCTGAATACCCTTTTCGGCCATCCCCCACAAGTGGTAGAGAATGATGCCTTTCCTGTCCTGCAGAGCATTCATCCCGATGATCGCGACCGTATTGAAAAATCGATTAAGATGTCAGCCCGTAGCCTAGAGGCCTGGCGTCAGATTTTCCGTGTGTGTGCGCCTAATGCTCCGGAGGTTCTATGGGTACACGCTGAATCGTATCCTATCCGCCAGGACGATGGAAGTGTGCTGTGGCATGGGTATTTACATGATATCACGCGTGAACAGGAACGGGATGAAGCGATCCGGGAGCTTTCCGAGCGCTTGCAAATAGCCACTGACTCCAGTGGTATCGGTATTTGGGAATATCGCATTGCCGCAGACACGCTTATTTGGGACGCGCAAATGCGCCGACTCTACGGCAGCCAGGAAATCGGTACAACCTTATCGTTGGCTGATTTCTGGCCGTGGGTTCTTGAGGAAGATAGGGAGTCTGTGCGCAAGGCACTGAGGGCGCTGGTGATGCGTCAGGATCCCTTTGCCGTGGAATTTCGCATACGCCGCAGTGATACCCAGGAAATTCGCTGGATCCGTTCACGAGCTGTTTTTTTGCCTGGAGCCAATCCTGATCAGAGTCGCGTTATTGGCATTAACGATGACATTACCATGCGTAAAGAAAATGAATTAGCGCTGATTGAGGCCCGAGATCGAGCCGAAGCTGCCAGTCGAGCTAAAAGTACCTTTTTGGCGACAATGAGCCATGAAATCCGTACCCCCATGAATGGTATTATGGGAATGACACAGATGCTCACGGAAAGTCAGTTGAGCGATCAGCAGCGCTCATGGCTGCAATCCATCGATCAGTCGGCGGAGCATCTTTTGCGGGTTATTAACGGTGTCCTGGATTTTTCCCGCATTGAGGCGGGGAAGCTCAGTGTTGATACGGGTCCAGTCGATTTGCGTACCATTATCTATGAAGTGCTGCACCTGCTGCGCAGTCGTGTCGACCATCAACGTGTGGAACTCGTTGTCGATATTGAAGAGGATGTGCCGTGGTTGATTGTCAGCGATGAGATACGTTTGCGGCAGATAATTATGAATATTGTTGGCAATGCCATCAAGTTTACAGATGAAGGGCATATTACCATTCAGGTACAGGTTATTGCGCAGTCCTTGACCATTGCCGTACGCGATACGGGTTATGGCATAGACGAAATGCAACAAAAGCGGCTCTTCCAACCCTTTGAGCAGGTAGAGGGAGGTTTTTCAAGGCGTTTTGAAGGAAGTGGCCTTGGTCTTGCTATCAGTCAACGTTTGGCGGAGCTTCTTCTTGGAAGTTTGAGTGTGGAGAGTCAGGAAGGCGTTGGTTCGGTCTTTACTCTTCGGATACCATTGCGGGTCCAGCGACAGGCTGCGCCAGAATCGCTGGTGGCAGGTATTGATATTGCTGGCAAGCAGGTCCTCTTTCACGATGATCGTCTTGCAAATGCTAGGGTATATGATCGCACACTACGCATGCTTGGGGCTGGGGTGCGCAACAGTAGGTCAATGGGCGAGCTGTACCAGGAGATCGAAGGGAATAATGTCGATATCATTGTGGTGAACAATGCTTTGCTGGCGGGGCAGTCCTGTCTTACCGTGGCCCGAAGTCTGCGAGCCTGGTCGCAACAAAAAGCGAGGCGCATGGCTCTTCCTCCTTTGGTTGCCCTGTTGCAGGAGGAGCGCCCTGATTACATCGCCTCACTGGCGGCGCATGGCTATCGTGGTTATGTCCTTATGCCCTGTCGTCCGGAGGTTTTGGCGGGTGTGGCTGAAGGTGTTTTTGAGGGGCATCCTGGCATGATGTCTGCCGCCCGTTGGCAGCGCTTGCAACGGCAGCGGCAAGGGCCAGAGCCACTGGATCGCAAAGCCTTGGAGGGACTGGATGTCCTTGTTGTCGAGGATAACCTGGTTAATCAGCAGGTAGCCTTGGCTATGCTGCAGAGCTTAGGAGCCAAGGTGCGATGTGTGGACAATGGCAATGAGGCCTTGCGGTACCTTGCAGATCAACGACCGGCAGTGGTATTGTTGGATATCCATATGCCAGAGTTGGATGGATTTCAGGTCATTGCCCATATTCGCCAGGAGGAGCGTCGCTTGAACTTGCCGCGTTTGCCTGTGATTGCGTTTACTGCCAATGCCATGCAGGGCGACCGTGAGCGATGTATTGCCGCTGGGATGGACGGGTATGTCTCTAAGCCATTGAAAAAGATTGATTTAATGAACGCAATTCTGCGTGGTCTGGAATGCAGGCCCAATCATTAAATGGCCAGATGGATTGGCTCAAATGCCTAGCCGCATGCAAGGCATGCGGCTAGGGTCGGACTTAGGCCCCGTTTACGAACGTTTTTCGCGGGGTGTATAGCCGGTTTTCATCGGGCCTGTGTAAATCTGCCGCGGCCGGGTTATGCGCCCCTTCTCGTCGTGCTGCTCTTTCCAATGGGCGATCCACCCTGGCATGCGACCGATGGAGAACATAACCGTGAACATATTTTCAGGAATACCCAGGGCGCGGAAGATAATGCCAGAATAGAAATCTACATTGGGGAAGAGTTTACGATCAATGAAATAAGAGTCAGTAAGCGCGGTTTCCTCGAGGGCGCGGGCGATGTCGAGGAGAGGGTCGTTGGCCTTACACAGGGCAAGGACACGGTCACAATGCTTTTTGAGGATCTTGGCACGCGGGTCATAGTTTTTATAGACGCGATGGCCAAAGCCAAAGAGACGGAAGGGGTCTGACTTATCCTTGGCACGGGCAATGGCGTGTTCGGCATTCATGCCGCCTTCGTGGATCTCGCGGAGCATATCAAGCACAGCAACATTGGCTCCGCCGTGGAGGGGGCCCCATAAGGCGCTGACCCCTGCAGCACACGAGGCAAAGAGGTTGGCTTTACTGGAGCCAACCACGCGCACCGTGGATGTGGAGCAGTTTTGCTCATGATCTGCATGCAGGATTAAGACCAAATTGAGGGCGGCCTCGATTTCAGGATCAATCAGGTACTGATCATAGGGCTGAGAAAACATCATGTGCAAAAAGTTGGCACAATAGCGCAGTTTGGGATCGGGATAGGTGAATGGGCGGCCGCGGCTATGACGATAGGCATAGGCAGCAATGGTACGCACCTTGGAAAGCAGGCGAGCTGCGAGCTCGGTAAAGGCCTCTTCGCTGATATCATCGGGCTCGAGAAACTGCGGGTGAAAGCATGCCAAGGAGTTGATCATTGCTGACATCACGGCCATGGGCGGAGCGTCAATGGGAAAGCCTTCAAATTGATGCTTCATGGATTCATGAAGATGGGCGTTGCTTTTGAGGAGTTCTGAAAATTTCGCCTGTTCTTGGCCGTTGGGGAGATGGCCAAAAATGAGCAACCACGCCACCTCGATAAAGTTCGCTCGGTTCTCAAATTCCTCAATGGGGATGCCACGATAGCGGAGGATGCCATGTTCGCCGTCAATATAGGTAATGGCGCTTTTACATGCTCCCGTATTGCCCAAGCCAGGATCAAGGGTGATGGCTCCTGTTTGTGCACGTAGTTGTGAGATGTCGATGCCCACCTCGTTTTCACTGCCGAGTACAAGTGGGCAGTCCAGGCTTTGGTCGCCGATGGTGATGGTGGCATGATCCGGTGTACTCATGGACAACTCCTCTGGTGGCAAGTGCGAGGCGCCATTGAAGCACGGCTCTCCGCCCCCGCAAGTAAAAGGCTTGCTGGTGGCACCAACCGTATTCGTGGTATTCCCGATGCGTCCTCACCCCCCTGGGGGGCTGCGAGGTGGCTGATGGACCCCGAAAAGCTTTCCCTTGGCGAGCTCGTGGAGCATTTCCGACATCGGCTTGCGCTGCAGCAGACAGTTTCACACTGGGCACCCATGTCCATGATGCCCCCCACTACGATCCTCGACCAGATTATCGCCCACAAGCGACAGGCAGAGTTGCCCCACCTGCCGCCTGTGGATCGCCAGGCTTTGAGTGCTCTCCCAGCATGTCGCGGTTTTGCTGCTGCTGTGCGACGGAAAAAGGGTGAGTCGATTCAGGTGATTGCTGAAAGTAAAAAGGGGAGTCCCTCAAGGGGTGTCTTCCATGAAGATTATGACCCAGTGCGCAACGCCTATCATTATCAGCTTGGCGGGGCTGCCTGCGTGTCGGTGCTTACCGATGAGCGTTTTTTCTACGGACACTGTGATCACCTTGTAGCGGTACGCGAAGCTGTGAACCTGCCCATTATTCGCAAGGACTTTGTGATTGATGAGCGACAAATCGCCGAGGCGCGATTACTGGGGGCCGATGCGATCCTCCTCATTGCCGCCTGTCTAGAACAGGGGCAACTGCGCGATCTTCAGGGTTTTGCCCATGACCTGGGTCTGGATGTACTCATTGAGGTGCATAATGCTGTCGAGGCCGAAATGGCCTTGCAGGTACATGCCTCGCTTGTTGGGGTCAACAATCGCAACCTTCATGATTTCTCAGTAGACTTGCAAACCACCTTTGATCTTCTCCCAGCCTTACTTGGTAACGATCGCGTGGTGGTGTCTGAGTCGGGAATCATTGAGCGTGAGCAATGTCGGCGTTTGGAAGATGCGGGTGTGGATGCTATCTTGGTGGGAGAAACGCTGATGCGCGCGGATGATCCCGCAAGCGCATTGCGACGTTTACGGGGGCAGATTGCTTCCTCGGGCTTGGCCTAGTTTCAGCATGAACTCAATGCAGCGTCAGTAGGGAGTGTGGGGAATGCGCGTGCACGTGAAGATCTGTGGTTTTACCCGCGAGCAGGATGTGCGCGATGCAGCCGCTTTGGCAGTGGATCTCTTTGGTTTTAACTTGGCACTAGGACCACGTCGCATTTCGGTTGCTCGCGCTGCCCATCTCCGTCGTCAGGTTCCCCTTTTTGCTCGCAGTGTGGCTTTGTTTGTGGATGCCCAGGCCAATAGGGTGCTCAGTGATGCCGCTGCTTGTGGCTGCGATGTGGTGCAATTGCATGGAGCCGAGCGGCCAGACGATGTGGCATTCTTGGCTCGTCGCATGCCGGTTATCAAGGCTTTGCGGGTGCGTAGTGCTGAGGATGTACAGGCGGTGCAGGATTATGTTGATGCTGGCGTACAAGCGGTGTTATTGGATGCGTGGACGCCGCATGCGGTGGGTGGCAGTGGTGCATCCTGGGATTATGGTCTATTAACCCAGCGTCGCTGGAGTTGCCCCTTGATCCTTGCTGGGGGATTGCGCCCTGAGACCGTTCGGGCGGCAATCGACACGGTGCGCCCCCAGGCAGTTGACGTGGCATCGGGGGTAGAGTCTGCCCCTGGAATCAAGGATTGCGCTTTAATGCGGCGCTTGTGTGCTGCTGTAGAAACCCATTCGGGGGAGAATCCATGTCCAATGTGGTAACCATAGCTGTAGATGGTCCTGCTGGTGCCGGCAAAAGTACGGTGGTCCGGCGTGTGGCAGAAGCCCTCAATTTACTGTATCTGGATACTGGCGCCATGTATCGTGCAGCCACGGTGGGCATGTATGATCAGGGTATTGATCCCGATGATGCTGCGGCCATTGCTGCTTGGTGTACCCATCGGGCGATAGATTTTGATGCCCATGGTGCCGTGCGCCTGGATGGCAACGTGGTAGACCCTCAACGCCTGCGTAGCCCGGAAACTACCGCCGAGATTTGGCGGATTGCCAATAACGCCGCCTGCCGTGCGCATCTTGTCAACCTGCAGCAAGGCATTGTCCAAGGCCGAGGCGCGGCCTTGGAAGGTCGCGATGCAACTACCGTAATTTGTCCTGAGGCGACGCTGAAAGTCTATCTTGATGCCAGTCCTGAAGAGCGCGCGCGCCGCCGACTTGCTCAGTGGTCAGGTGATGGAGCTTTAGCTCCGGACTTTGCATCCCTGGTTGAGGACCTGCGATTGCGTGATGAACGCGATCGCACCCGTGCCAGTGGAGCCTTGCAGTGCGCCGATGATGCCGTGCCCTTATTGACCGATGGTTTATCGGTCGATCAGGTGGTGGCGCGCATTATTGCCCTGGCCGTGCAACGCCGTCCCATGGTGCTGGAGGCCTGTGTTCAGGACGCCGTTATCGTAGGGCGATCGCGGCAAAGTGGATATGTGCGAGTGGCCCAAGGAAGTATTGCCGATCCCCCGGCTCCGTGGCAGTTGGGCTTAAGTAATCCCAGTCCCGATCGCCAGCCGAGCTGCACCACCTCCATGACTCGCAATAGTGGTGGCCGCCAGGCGGGTATTTTATGTCAGGGCAAGGCCGTTTTGGTATTAGGCGGCAAGGAAGCGCATCCAGCATGGCCCATGGCCATGCCCATGCTCCCGCAGACCTGGTATGTGATTGAGCCCCATGTGTGGCATGCCGTGGTGCAAGCTCCTGGAACCATCTGCGCATGGGCCGAAGCAAGCACCATTAGTGAAGAGCGCTCACCTTTAAGTGAGTACCACCAAGATATTTTGGCAAGTTATTTTCAGGTGTATTTTCCGCAGTAGAAGATTATTTCAAGGTGCTGCCTACATCAAGCCGCCACCGTCCGAAGTGCTAATGCCACTCATGGTCATGCGCAGTTCCTCGGCATTGGGGGAAGCGCGCACAGCGGTGTCTTTACTAATGAGTTTGCGGCGGAAGAGATCACTTAAGGCGACATTAAAGGTTTGGCAGCCATATTCTTTGTCGGCTTTAATGGCTTCATGCAATTTTGCATCTTCGCCATCCTGTAGCAGCTTTTTCACCATAGGTGTGTTAAACATGAGTTCGAGAGCCGGCACCCGAGGGTGGTCTTTTTGCGCTCCTTTGAGTAACTTTTGGTTCATAATTGCGCGCATATTAAAGGCAAGACTGGTGCGAATTTGATCGTGTTTGCTCTCGGGAAAAAGATCCAAAAGTCGGCCAATGGTTTGCGCCGCACCTGAAGAGTGAATGGTCCCGAAAACCAGGTGCCCCGTTTCAGATGCAGTAAGGGCGGTTTCAAAAGTTTCGGCATCACGCATTTCACCCACCAACATAACATCGGGATCTTGGCGCACGGCCGAGCGCAGGGCATCATCAAAATCCATCACATCAATACCAATCTCACGCTGGTTGATAATGGCTTTATTGTCTTGAAAAAGGTATTCGATGGGATCTTCAATGGTGAGGATATGGCAGCGACGGTGGGCATTAATTTCGTTAAGGATGCTTGCCAGAGTGGTGGACTTACCCGACCCTGTGACACCGCCAATCAAGACTAAACCTTGTTCGAATTGGGCAAGCTGGCCCACTGCCGAAGGGAGGTTTAATTCCTCGTAATGGGGGATGTGGAGGTTCACCTTGCGGATGGCGGCGGACAGGGCGCCACGCTGCATAAAGATATTACAACGAAAACGTCCCACGCCAGGCAGGCTATAGGCAAAGTCCACATTACCGCGCTCCTGAAGGGTCTCTTGTTGGTCCTCGTTCAAAAGGGGCAAGAGGAGCCGTTGCGTATCTTCACCGCTCAGCGGGGCTTGATTCTGCATGCGGGAGAGGGATCCCTGCATGCGAAACACGGGTGGCTGCCCCGCTTTGATATGTAAGTCGGAGGCATTGTGCTTGACCATAATTTCAAAAAGCTTGTGAACGTCCATGTGAAAAATCCCCTTGTGGTATCGCGATGACACGCATCGATACTTCTATGCGCGGCATATTCCATGCTATAGGGAAATGCTCAGATGCCAAAGGTGGTGTCTAGGCCACGAGTAGTGGTGAATCATTTGCCCCAATCAATGCCTCTTCAGGAAGCGTTGATCTGAGGATCGCCTTGAAAAAAAAGCTGTTCTGGAGGTGGGAATGCGCGCCGCGCACGGTCTTTTTTTTTGCTCAGACAGCCTGTGTGATGCCCTGATCATGGCGGCTCAAAGCTCTCCCCCGGGATCGCCGATCTCCTGATCGGCCTGCAAAAACGCCGTGAATAGGGCGCTTTTTGCGCCAAAAGCATACACCGCGAAGCGGGAATTCCTTACCCAAGGTGAGCTTTGAGCCGCCTTGTATGCCCTGATACCCTTCTGCTTGCGCACAATCAGGTTCTTGCAGACTGCTGCGCTTATGTCTGTTGATCTTATAAGCCCCATTGCCCAGCATCTTGCCGTCCACCTTGATCTTCCCTTTGCCCAGGTGGCTGGATTGTTGGGTCCTCCGAGTCGTCCTGCAGGAGATTTAGCTCTCCCATGCTTTGTCTTGGCCAAGGCCAAGCAGGTTGCGCCACCACAGTTGGCGCAAGATCTGGTGGCAGTGGTGGAGGAGCTTCCTGGTGTGAGTGCTTCTGCGGCAGGCCCCTTTCTCAATATTGATTTGGCACCGGAAATGGTTGCAGAAGCAGTGTTTACGGCCTTGTTGGACGATCCCGTGCAGGCCTTGCGCAGTGATCAAGGAGCGGGCAAACGGGTGTGTATTGACTACTCCAGTCCGAATATTGCGAAACACCTCGCCTTTCACCACATTCGCTCAACGATGATTGGCAATGCCTTGGCACGGTGCTACCGCGCTGCGGGATGGGATACGGTGCGTATTAACTTCCTCGGCGACTGGGGCACGGCATTTGGTCGTCTCATAGCTGGTTGGCAGCGTGAGGGTCTATGCGTTGAGGACTTGCAAGCGGCTGATGATGCGGTCACTTTTCTCAATACCTTGTACGTACGCATATCCCAAGCGGCCAAAGAAGATCCCAGTGTGGCGGAGGAGGCTCGCGCTTGGTCGCGGCGTCTCGAAGAGGGTGATGCGCGCGCGCGTGAGCTGTGGCAGTTGTTTAAAGAAGCCAGTCTCAAGGAGTTCCGCAAGGTCTACGACCTTCTTGGGGTGGAGTTCGACTCCTGGAAGGGTGAAGCCTACTACGAAGATAAAATGCAGCCAGTGGTGGACGAGCTTCAAGATCAGGGCCTTTTGACCGAAGACCAGGGAGCTTTGGTGGTTGATCTGACTGCGCAGGGGCTCAAAAAACCCTGTCTGATCCGTCGCGCCGATGGTGGTAGTTTGTATGCCACGCGAGATTTAGCAGCCTGTGACGACCGCTTTGCAGACTATGCCTTTGATCGCTCTTTGTACGTGGTGGATCTCGGTCAGGCGCTCCACTTTAAGGAATGGTTTGCCGTGGCCCAGTGTCTGCAACGGCCGTATGTAGATCGTTTGCGTCATATCGGTTTCGGTGTGGTGCTGATGTGGAACGAGGAAGAAAAATCCTGGGCGAAAACCGCAACTCGTAACGGTGTACCCATGCTATTGGTTGATGTCCTCGAAGAAGCTATTCGTCGTGCCCGAGCAATTGTTGATGAGAAAAATCCTGAATTAGATGAAGATGAGCGGCAGACAGTAGCGCAGAGTGTAGGCATTGGCGCAGTCGTGTTTAATGATCTCAAATCTGGCCGTCGTGGGGATGTGAAGTTCCACTTTGATGATGCGTTAAGTATGCAAGGTGAAACAGGGCCCTATTTGCAGTATGCCCATGCCCGCCTGTGTTCGATTGAACGTCGTTTTGCGGCAACGTATGCTGATCCACCATCGGCAGATCCGCAGTTGCTCCAGCGCAGCGATGAAAAAACGGTGCTGCTGCATCTCGCGCGCCTGTCGGGGGCTTTGCTACGGGTGGTCCAAGAAGATGAGCCCAGTGCCTTGGCCCAAGCGCTTTTGGCCATGGCTGCAGCGGTATCAACCTGGCTGAGTGCTGGTAACCAGGATCATTCCGCACGGGTCGTGTGTGACGATCCTGCGCGTGCTGCTGCCCGTGTTGCCCTGGTGCGTATGGCGCGGGTGGCCTTAGGTGAAGGTTTATATGTGCTTGGGCTACAGGCTCCGCAACGCATGTAACTATGGTGCCATTTTTTGTCGCAACGGCACAAGGAGACTGTTTTATGACCATGATTAGCGCCAGCGCTGGTATATCCTACGGCCCCGATCCACGGCAGCAGTTGGATGTTTGTGTCCCCAGTAGTATGCAGGGGAGCGATGATCCACTTCCGTTATTGGTGGCCTTACATGCAGGTTGGTGGATTCGTGGCGGGCGCAGTGATCTGTTGCCTGTATCGTGGGAGCTATGCCAGCGCGGTTTTCCCGTGGCCCCAGTGGATTTTCGTCTCCTCCAAGGTTCGCGTACGGGTGCGGATTTGATTGCCGATGTGGTGTCGGCCTGCACCTTGGCCCTGGAAGAATATCAGGTGATGGGTGGGGTTGAGCAGCTGGTTATCGTTGGCTCAGGTGCGGGTGGTTTGCTGGGAATGTGTGCATTGCCACAACTACAAAAGGCCCTGCCTGGGGTGGTGCGAGGGGTTGCTATGGTCGGGACGGCTCCTGGCTTGCAGCCCTGGGACGGCTGTCCCAGTGAAGTGCAGGCAGTGCTGGAGCATTTCCGCGGAACTGGCTGCGATGACCCGCTGTGCAATCCTGATGAATCCATACCGCCCATATTGCTCGTACATGGCGATCAGGATGATGAGGTTCCCTGTGCTTTGGCGCGCAAGGTGCATGCTGCCTTGGTCGAGCGTGATGTATCCTCTACCTTAGCCATTATTGCTGGCGCTGGGCATCGCTTCCTTGAGGACCCTAGTTCGCAAGCGGGGCGGAGTGCTTGTACTCGCTTAGTTGATTGGCTGGGGCGGCTGCCACAGCTGCGCAGCGGAAGTGAAGATGGGCCTATAGTGGCAGAGCCGACATGGTTATCACGCTTCTGACGTTCGCCCGCTATATCGCCGTTCTTGTGTTGTGCATTGCCAGCATCGCCTCTGTGGCGGCGCATCCGCATATATCCCGAGATGATGCAGCGGCGATGCTGGACCAGGCGCAAAACGCCCTCGCAGAGATGCTCGGTCGCCATGCTGGCGCCCCTCCGCCAGAAGGGCATCCCGATGCTGAACAATGGCGCATATTATCCCTGCAGCGCGCAGAGTGTTGGTATCTTCTTGGCGAATACGACAAGGCCTTGCAGGCCTGCAATGACCTCGCCCAACAGTGGTCGACGTGGCCCGATGTCTACAGCCTGCGGCGGGTGGTGCATTTGCAGCTCGGCGACGATGCGGCGGCAGATGCCGATGGCGAGCGGTATTTAGAGCTAGGAGCAGGGGATCCGCAGTTGGCGGTCGCATTGGCGCGGCGGCCAGTGCCAGAAGATAACCCTGAAGAAGCGCGGCAAACCCGTCACATGCAGTTGCGCTTGGTGCGCACTGCGCGCCAGCGTTGGCCCCAGGATGCAAGTCTCCTGCAGCAAGAGATACGATTGCTCTCAGCGTTGGCAGATCACGCCTCTCTCCACGCCTTGGCCCAAGAAATCTTGCAGCAGGGCTCGGATACCCAGCGCGTTGCAGTTGTGCAGGCGTTGCGGCAGGCTGGCCAGGGCGCAGCTGTCCGCGATATCTTGGAACAGCTTGACCCCGCATGGTTGATCGCGCCACCACCCCAAACCACCCTTGGTGATCGCCTGCAATTGGCGGTAGAGTTTCACCACCTTGGTCTACGAGAGTCCGCGCGCCAAGCCGCAGCTGGGGCCCTGTTGGTTATTACCATGGCACATGATGCCATTGATCCTGATGAAATGCTGGGTACCTACCGTCGGCTGACCTTGCGCGGTGAACGTGCCCGAGCCTTGGCTGTATTGGGCCGCTGGCAAGAAGCCTTGGAGCTCGTTGAGTCGCTCCTACGAGATGACCATGACCATCTGCGTTGGTTGGCAGCACGTGTGGTATGTCTGCAGGCCCTGGGTGATGATGATCGCGCGCAAGCGGCCAAGGAACAATGGCGAGACTATTTTGCTGAAGTAGGCTTGCGTCCGGACCCGGATTTGCTGCAATGGCCCTAAGTAGTGCATGGCTGCCATTGGCATTCGCCCTGTTCACCCTGGCGGCTGATGATGCGCCAGTACCTGATCACATCTACGGTGAGACGGCCACTGATCAGTATCTGCTCGTGCAGCTGCACGACCAGCAATTGCAGCTGTGGGTGTATACCGATTACGCGGAGTTTCCTGGCGCCCGGCAACGTCAGCGTTTTGATGCATCAGGTGATGGCGTGTTCAGCGAAGACGAGATGCAGCATTGGCAGCAGCAGGCTGGCATCTTCGCCTTGCGCCATACACGGGTCACGGTTGATGATCAGGTACTGCCCCTGCGGATAGGGCAAACCCCACGTATAGACCTCTATGACTTTGCGCAAACCGGAGCCAAGCCTGTGCGTGAAGGCGTCTTGCTGGTGGGCGAGCTCCCTGCACAGCCATTGGTGTTGGACATTGCTACCACCTGGCAGCAGAATCGTCCGCAGCATGTGAGTCGCATCATGGTGGAGGCCAAGTCCCCGTGGCGGATTATTGCCAGTGAAGGTGCTAACAGCGATGGTTTTTCTCTTGCTGAACTCTGGCGCGCCAGTGAAGCACGCCGCAAGCCCGAAGGCTTTGACCCCACCCCAGAATATCATCGACGCGTGTATCTGGCCCATGGCGATGACGATCTCGAAGACGCCCGACTCCCCCATGATAATGATGCCGTGTTTCCCAGTCCAGAGAGCCCCTATAGTCAGGGAATCAATCGGCTTGGCGAATTGCTGTTTGATCGCGAGCGAGCGGTGGTGTGGTGGTTGGGATTGATGCTGGCATTTGCTTACGGTATGGGCCACGCCTTTGCACCAGGTCACGGTAAAGCGCTTATTAGCGCCTGGCTTCTCGGGCGTCGAGGAACCATCAGTGATGCGCTAGTGGCGGGGATAGCAGCCACTGCTACCCATACGGCCATGGTATTTGCCCTTGGTATCGCTTTTACGGTGGTCAAAACCTTTAGCGTAAACCACTTGGACGCCCTCGATCGATGGATCTCGTTGGCTGCTGGGATGGTGATCCTGGCCTTGGGTTTATGGCTGTTACACAGTGCAATACTGCGACTACGCGGGATAGCAGCGGGCCATCACCACCATCACCCCCACCCCCACCCCCACCCCCACGACCACGACCATCATCACAGTCATGGTCACCATCATCACCATCATCGGCAAGCGGGCTTGGTTGGTATGCTGGCTGGCATCGCGCCCTGTCCTGCTGGAATCTTGATTGTGGTTTTTGCCGCGGGCCAACAGGCTCCAGCGTTGGGATTGCTCTATGCCTTGGTGTTTAGCATAGGTATGGCCAGCGTCTTGGTAGCCATTGCGATCTGCGTGAGTCTTGGGCTGCGGCTCACCCTTGGCTCACATCCAGGCATTCAGCGGGCAATGGTCGTGATTCCCGTCTTCAGCGCCAGCGTGGTAGTGGTCTTAGGCATCTGGCTAGGAGCTGATGCGGCTGCCCGTCTCGGACTTATTGGTTGAGTGGATAATTATCCAGAGACGCCTGAGTGACGGCATCAAAGAAAAAGCGGGCTCCCCGTGGCGCATGCATGATCACGCATGATGTGCGGACATGCAACGCTGCGTTGCTATTAACCGTAAGAGCATATCGCCTGTCGATGGAGATTGGTGTGGCTATGTGCGACCTATAAATTTTAGGGAGTCTTATGCGTGTTCTTTGCGTCTTGATGATATTGGTATGTACTGCGGGAATTGCAGGCGCCGCCGAATGGCACGTCCGTATGTCGAGTTTATGGGGAGGAAGTAGTAAAAGCGATATTACTGCTGTGGCTATGGATGCCCAGGGTGTTGCTTATGTGGGTGCTGGCGCATATCACAGTGTGGCGGGGGTTCCTCGTTGGCAGGTTGCTGATTCAAGCCGAGGCGGAGTGCTTCTGGCGATTGATAGTGCCCTGGGTGAAGTCATATGGGTGGCAGATGTCCCTATAACCCCACGCGGGATGCTGATGACCAGCGATGAGCACTTGATGCTCATCGGCTCAGGCCAAGTCCTAAAAATAGATCTGGATGAGCAGGTATTGCTCTGGCAAGTGCGCGCCGCGGGGGATCGCCTAGTGTGTGATGGTTATGGCGGGGCATGGACCTATACGGGGCGCCAGGCCACCCACCTCAGCGCCGATGGCGAACAGCTGCGCAGCCTTTCCATACGCGGTGCCGATCTGGCGGTAGACCCCCAGGGCGAACGCTTGTTTACCTGCGGATTTAATTCTGGTCGCAGTACCATTAAGGAACGCAATCCCGTGCATGTGCCCTGGGTGCGGGCGTTTGACTACGAGGGCAACCAGCTTTGGCAAATGTGGGGCTTTACTCCCACCGAGGTTGATGAAGTCGGTGATATGGCCGACTCCCACCCCCAACGCCTCTACTTTAGTCCCAATGGTCACCTCTATATGTTTGGTGATAGTGATGGTGGTAATACTCCCTATCGTCACAGCCCCCATGAACCAGGGGCAAGCCACCCTGAAGGCACCCTTTCAGGAACCCCATTCCGTGAAATGTGGCGCGCCTTTCGCAGTGTGCGCATGCTTTTTGTGTGCCGTATCAACCCCGAAAATGGTGATGTTTTGCGAGGAAGTTTCTTTTACGGACTATGGTTCAATGAAGAGCGTAATCGACAAGAAGTGGGCGATGCCCAGGCGATGGGTCTGCATGTGGACGAAAACGACCGTGTCTATCTGACCGGTGTTATGCGCGCCGCTCCGCCCTGGACTTCTACCGCCGTCCATCAGCAGGCCGCCCCCGTCGATCGCCGCGGCTATTGGAATAATCATGTGGCAACCGATGAAGCCTATGTGGCAGTTATGGATCAGGACTTTACTCGCCTAGCCTTCTGCAGCGGCTTTAATCAAAATGGCAGCCCGCGAGCATGGTCGCGCGGCTTGGCCGTGGCTGCTAATGGCGATGGCTTGGTTATGGCTGGCACGGTGCGGGAGAATAATGACTACGCACCCAGTGAGCTGAACTACCTCCTCGCCCCTCTGCAGGACTCCTGGAGCGGGGGAGGTGAAATAGGATATTTTACCGTGCTTCATCGTGGCCGCTTTAATGACCATCCCCTTGAGCACCTCCAGCACACCGTGACCCATATATATGGCGATGACCATGAATTACTTCAGGAGTTCGCATCGATTGATCATTTGACCCCATTTATGGACAGCCTGGAAGCCTCAGACGAGCCGTTTGCCGAAACCCTCTCACAACTCCTCGCTCGCCTCAGTGGCCAAGCCCTTCAACGAGCAGTGGTTACCATTGCTGCTGATCCCTATGATGCATTGCAGCGTTTCCAGGTAATTCAATCAACGTGGCGCGATCATGATGTCGGCGAGGCAGCCAGCACTCAGATTGAAGCCATGCGTAACGATCCAAGCCTGCAAACCGATTTACGGGCAGGTCAAGCTCGCGATCGCGTCATGGCCATCCTTAACGACCTGCAGGAAGTGCCCCAGGCTGAAGAAGAGAGCCTGCTTGATCGCCAGTTTGCCCGCCGCAATGGTCGAGTCTTGCAGCGCTTTCAGGCTGCCGCCAAAGACATGTATGAGCAATTCCCCGAACACCAATTTACTGAGCAGATGTTGGCCACGGCAGCGAGTTACGCAGTCCCTGTCACCGAAAAAGACGAAGAAATGCTGGAATATTATGCCCAGATGATGAATCTTAAAAGCCGCTTCCGTCGTGTGCCTGGTGCCCAACCATCCTATGCCGACAGACGTTTCCGTGAGGGGAATTCCGAAACCTTTCGGGAAATGAAGCGCATTCTGCAGCGTATGCAGCGCAGTGATGCCCGCCATCCCTTTACCCGTGGTGCCCAGAACTTTGCCAATCGTCTACAGCTACCAGTCGAGGACTAAGCGCAGTTGTGCCGTAGGATTCTGTGGTACGTGGCGATGGGTTATGGGTGATCCAGGGCCACTGCAAGGTTGCCATGGAAATCCCCTATTGAGGGCATTTTTTGCAGGGCAATCTGGAGATCGGCGGTCTCGATGGCGCGCTTTAAGTCACCCTGCTGGGTGATCGAGATCGGGTAGAGGAAATCCTGCCCGCTGGATATGGTGTAGGCACTGTTGCGAAGAGAGGTCGCGCATGACCCCCATGGCGGAGATCACTTGCCAGGGATGTGGATTGGCGCTTCCAGGTCCAAAGGCAATAAGCCGATGTTCATAGGACCAGAGCGGACAATCTTCCAAACGGCCATGCAACCAGCCTCGTCCAGCCTGCTGCCATGGTTCGCCACAGACGATTAAACGCTGGAGAAGGATGCTGGCCAAGGCTTCTTGCATGCCGCTGATGCCAGAATCAAGGCCACCGCAATCAGGACAGCGCTGCCATTCAACCGCAGGATCAAGAACGACGCGCCACTCTCGACGATACCAACCGGCGGCAGCCCCTTTAGGAACCCAGCCAAAGTCATCACAGGTCGCGCACTGAGGTGCTTTCATTGGGGCGGTCTCAGGGTGTAGAGTCGTTGCTCCTGGGCTTGCAGCCATAACTCGATGCGAGTGGTCAATTCAGCATCACGTTCGCGGACTGACAGGGATTGATCTGGCCACATCCACGGACCGAAGACAATGTGCACCTTGCCGCGTCCAGGTATGGGCAGGGGGGCGCCGCGCGGCCATGAGCCTTCGGTGTCTTTAAGGTAGACGGGGATCACTGGAACCTGTGCGCGTCGTGCGATGAGGCTGGGCCCATCGCGGAAGCGCCCCATACGCCCCGTGCGAGTGCGGGTTCCTTCTGGAAATACCAGTAAAGGTCGGCCTGCACGTAAGACGCCCACTGCGGCGGCAATGGTTGTGGTCTGTGGCTTGGCACGATCTACAGGAATACCGCCAAATAAATCTAACACCCAGCGAATAGGAGGAATCTTCCAGAGGCTGGCACGGGCAAAATAATGGATGCGACGGCGCAATGTGCAGCCCAAAGCCAGGGGATCAAGAAAGGAGCGATGGTTGCATGCCAGTACATAGCCACCCCGAGGCACGGGACCCTGGTAATCAATACGTAGGCGCGCAGTCATGCGAAACCACCAGCGTATAAACTGTCCTAAAAAGCCATGAATATAATCCACGGGAAAGGCCAAGGGCGGGCGCACGTTCCACGATTGATGAGCAGGTTTGGGCATAATGGTAAAGCCTAGCGGACTCGCCACCAGAACAAGCTCATGCCCTCGCAACCCTTCCCTGTCATCGTGTTGACGACTTGCTACGGATGATCGGCAAAAACGAGATGGTATAATGTTTGTCGCAACCGCTCTTTTTCTCTCGCGTATGCCGGATTATCCGCTTGGTTGTGCCAGGAGTGAGGGTCGTTTTTGAGATCGTACAGTTCTTCACTGCCGTCACTACAGAGCGTGTAACGGTAACGCTGGTCGCGGATAGAATGATGCTGATCCTCTATGGGTGCAGGTTGATGGGGTTCAACGTGATGTGGCCCATGCAGCACGCTCAGGGCAACACTGGGACCATCCCATGTGGCATCCGCATCTTCGAGGAAGGGGCGCAGGGAGTGACCATCGAGTGTTGCATCATATTCATTGGTCGGGATATGAAGCAGATCGAGTACCGTAGGGTAGATATCAATAAGGCTCACAGGGTGCGAAACGCTTGCTCCTGCACTGACTCCAGGTCCGCTGATGATCATGGGAATCCGAGTGACTTCCTCCCAAATGGTGGTCTTTTTGAGGTGATCCTTTTCTCCCAGATGGAAACCATGGTCGCTGACAATGATGACCAGGGTATTGGCGGCATGAGGGCTGTCTTCGAGGGCATCCAGGACCACGCCGATTTGCGCATCGACAAAGGCGACACAGGCAAGATAGCTGCGCACCGATCGCCGCCACCACTCTTCTCCCCCCGCAGCCAGTAACCGTGGGAGCCATTGTGCCTGCCATTGTCGCGATCCGTCCTCATTCTGCCAGAGAATGGTTGGTACATCCTTGAGATCATCCTCTTTGTAAGCAGGTAATTGCACCTCATCCAAAGGAAAGAGGTCGAAATATTCATCGGGAGCATAGCGTGGAGCATGCGGACGATTCATGCCCACGACCATAAAGAAAGGGGTGTCATGCTCGTGTTGGAGGCGCTGCGCAGCCCATTGTGCGTTCAATTCATCGGGCATGAGGTCGCGGTCTTCATTGCTGCGCCAGTGAAAAGCGCCGTCGCCCAGCACCCAGCCCGTGTAACCGGGGCTCTCATCGGTGGCGGGAACCTGAGGGATATCAGAGAGTGGGCCGAATCCATCCCAGCGAAACCCCGCGAATTCTCCTGGCATGCGCGGATGCCCCACGCCATGCCGTCGGCCCCAACGAATGGTTGTTCCATCCCAGGGCCAGGGTCCGAAGTCTGATGGATAACCACTCCCGCTGATAACGCCCTCTGTCGACCACACGCTGTTATCTTCATGCCCGTTATGAAATACTTTGCCTGTACCGCCGACCTGCATGCCATGGTCACGGAGTCGTTCCATTAGGGTGGGGGCGTGCGCCAAGGCGGGAAATTGCCGCCAGTGGTTGCGCTGTTGCTGATAGCCATAGTAGCCGGTGCTGATGGGATGGAGCCCCGTCCACATGCTTGCTCGCGAAGGACCACATATGGGAGCGTTGCAGTGGGCGTTGGTAAAGGTAGTGGCGCGCTGGCGTAGGCGGTCAAGATGAGGGGTTTTGGCTTGGGGATGACCGCCAAAGCCAGCAATGCTATCGTTGAGATCATCGACCACGATAACAATGACATTGCGTGGGATGTGGCGTTCGGGTTCTTGCCCAGGAAGTAAGACACAGCCCAGTCCCAGAAGGAAAACTGATAGAGCGCAGGTGAAGGGCCGCATGGTCATAATCTACTCCTAAGTGCCGACGAGCCATATCTGACCGCCCTGGCGCGAGAGGTGTCGGTACAAGCTATCCCTTATGGGGCAGACGCAGACTGTGCTGCAGCAGTTCGCTTCCTACAGGCACAGTAAAGGCATGGCCGCAGGTCTGTCCCTTGCCGCCTTGAGCGAGGCGGAGGCTATACTCGCCATGAAAGCCTCGGAAACGAAGCTGCCCATCGCTATCGGTGGTGGCGCTGGTGTGGGTGCGCCATTCTTCATGCAGCAAGCGCTTGAGGTGGCCATAGAGGGGTTTGGCTTCGATGCCGCCATTGCCAAAACGCTTGAAGAGATCTTTACTCATGCCCCAGAAGAAAAACGCTTCCACCGCCTCTGAGCCAAAAGCACAGGTGACGCAGTTGCGGACGTATTCCCATTGGCGGGCTTGGATTTCATCCTCGGGCATGCCAGCTTTTTGCAGATGGTTGGTATGCGCCCAGAATTCAGTAATGTGCACTGGCAGCCCGCAGCGTTCTTGAATCATCTCATAGGTACCCACGTCACGATCATGGTTCCCCCAGCCGCCGGTGTGTCCTTGAAGGCCCACGGCATCGGGAGCTGCGCCGCGTTGCCGTAATTCGTCCATAAGATCAAGGTAGCGCATGAACTGGCTATGCGGGGTGACTGTACTGCCATCACTGCCAGGCATGCCACAGGGTTTATGGTCATCCAGGCAGACCCCATATTCGTTAATCAAGTAGCAGGCATCAGGATCTTCTTCGCGTGCCCAACGGAGTACGGGTTCGATGTAATCGGCGATATCTTTAATCGCAGTCATATGGGGCCAATTGCGCTGGGGAAGGTCCTTGAAGGCTGGTTCCCACATGGGTTCGTTGATCGCATCGTAGATACGAATTTTTCCCTTGAAGCGATTGACAATAGAACGAATGCGTACCTCTAAAAAGGCCAGACGCGTTTCGTAGTTATCGTAGGCTTGAATCCAGTCGGGGACTGCTTTGGGTACAGTCCAAAACAGCGGGTGCCCTTTTACCGTGAGCCCTTCGCCATTGGCCCAATCGACACACCACTGCAAATGCTCGTAGGTGGGATAGCCCAGTTGATCTTCACTTTTTGGGCCATCATTACGTGGACGTTCGGTCCAGTAGTGCAATGCGTTCATGGCGTTGAGCAACTGACTCATCATCCGGCATTCAGTGCGCACGTCATCGTGGTTTTGCCGACCCTCGCGCACTGCCGTATCCAGACTCCAGAGATTATGGCCCCAGAGGAACGCCGATTCGGTTTGGGCAATCTCTACCTGAGTATTGGCGAGCGGCTTACCGGCGCGGTCAACCAGGCGCAAAGAGACATCCCGCTGGCGAATCTGTGGAATGCGGGCTGCCGCGCTATGGATGGTTTCGGCTTCGGCTTGCGGATTGTAGCCAGTGGTTTCGTCCATAGCTAGCCATTCTTCGCCGCCAGCGCCAATGGGTTGTGTGGTCATGGTTCATTCCTTATGTATAATGTATTCGTATAAGCGATTTAGAGTGAGAGATAGGTAAAGGATAGGAAGTCGGCATGGTTGCCCTGGCCACTGAGATCCTGGCAGGCAAAGCCCATCATGCCCCCAGTAAAGTGGCCATGATGGCCATATTCATCACCCAGAAAATCTCCTGGGCGGGTGGGACCAACCGGCTGCCACTCGCTATCGCAGCGGACAAAGAAGCGCAGTTCCAGGTGGCGCAGTTCGCAGGCGATGTCCACTGGTCCCTGTGCGGGGAGTATAAGCAGGTCGTCGTTGACTCCGCCAAACCCTCCATCAACGCTCCATTCCATGCGCAGAACACGTTGCCCGGTGTCATTGGCCGATACATAGCAGTAGCACCAGGAAGCGCTGTCGTAGATGGCCACCAATCCCGCCATGTGCTGGAAATCGCGCGGAGTAACATCAAGGCGTATTTCCGCGCGGGCATGGAAATCTACGAGACGCCGTGCCAGGAGTGAGGTGCGATGGCGCGAAGCAAGGCTTTCTTGGCCATAGAGACGGAGTGCTCCTGGCCGCGCAGTGAGACTGACCCACGACTCCTCTGCGGGAATGCGCAATGACTGCAGGCAGGCTGGGATGCGCTCGGTATCGAAGCTCAGGGTAGCGGGGGTGCTGGGCTGTGGGTGGGTGGCGAGGTTTGGCGCATCCCACTCAACCCGAGGCTCTCGCCCCCCGCCAGCCAAGCGCGGCCAGCCATCAGAGCACCATTCCAGGCGTTGGGCGCAGGTTTCGCGGCCCAGGATGGATTGTCCTGCAAGAGGGCGCGATGCCAAATGAACCATCCACCATTCCCCTGTGGCCGTCTCCACCCAATCAGCGTGACCAGCGTTTTGCAGGACCAGTCCCAGGTCATGGCGACTGGTAAGGATGGGGTTGTCGGGATGGATTTCATAGGGCCCTAAAAGATCGCGCGAGCGGGCCACGGTGACGCAGTGATGCCGCGCAGTACCGCCTTCAGCGGTGAGTAAATAATACCAGCCATCCTTATGATACAGGTGGGGGCCTTCGCATACGCGGGCGCTACTCCCCTGGAAAATATTGCGAATGGGGCCAACTAAGCCCTGGCCCGCGGGGTCAAATTCTTGGATGACAATACCGGCAAAAGGGTGGCGCCCTGGGCGATGATCCCAGAGTTGATTGAGCACCCATTTGCGCCCATCCAGATCATGGAACAGTGAGGGATCAAATCCTGAAGCATTGAGATAGATTGGGTCAGACCAGGCACCAGCTTCGATATCATCGCAGGTTACCACAAAGTTATGGACGTCTTTATATCCCTGCTGCCACGTTTTCGTGTCGGAATACACCAGCCAAAACGAGCCATCGGCATAGCTCAGACAGGGGGCCCATACCCCACCGGAATCGGGATTGCCCAGCATATTAATCTGTTCTCGCCGCGTCAGGGCAGGACCAATGAGGCGCCAGTGACGCAGATCACGAGAGTGATAGATCATCACCCCGCCAAACCACTCGAAGGTGGATGTGGCGATATAGTAATCATCAATAGTTTGGCCTGTGTCGGCACAGGTACGAGGTACGCGGCAGATAGAGGGGTCTGGGTTAAACCCAGGCAGGATGGGATTGGTGAGTGTGGTCATTGGGAGGAGAATAGTGCTCGCCTGTGCCAGTGGTCAACCGCAGTCCCGCAACTGCTGCTACAAATCCTGCCTTTGGGAAGAGTGTAAAATGGATAAGCACTGATTGGCGATTGCAGCCGGCCCTCATATGATATCTTGATATCATTATGTCATGTATGGCGCCAGGGCTGTAGCTAATAGCAGTTCTGTGCGTCACTGCACCAGTAGGGCTTGTAAGAAGGAGTAAGGGTATGAGCACTGAGGAAGACTCGCAGGGACGTCTGCTGTTTTCGGAATCCATACCGGGTGGCGCTGGTTGGTCCTGGGTGTTGCAGCGCGGGCAGCGCCTGCGCATTACCGATGTCGATGGGGGAGCGAATGTGCCCCTTATGGCATTTAACGCCGCGCAGCCTCTGGAGCGCTACAATATGCCCGACACCCTCAAAGGCCAGCACACGGCATACCTTACCACAGGTAATGTTGCCTATTCGGATATGGGCCGCTGTCTGTTGTCCTTCGTCGATGATAGCGTTGGCTGGCACGACACCATTACAGGGTATAGCGATAGCGCTGCAGTAGCGGCCAAATATGGTAATCGGAGCTATCAGCAGGCACGCAATAAGTTTTACCGCAGCGCCAAGGAATTACTGCTTATTGAATTGGGCAAGCACGGACTGGGCAAGCGTGATGTCACCGCGAGCATCAATTGCTTGAGTAAAGTCGCGGCTAATGAGCGGGGGCAACTGAGCTATGTCGAGGGGCATTCGATCCCTGGATCGCATCTTACTTTGCGCGCCGACATGACGGTCTTGGTGGTATTATGTGCCATTCAGCACCCCCTGGATCCCGATCCCGAGTACCGCCCCCGCCGTATCGCCCTTGATGTGTATGCTGGATCTGCCGCCGCGTCAGATGACATATGTCGGACGCATTGTGAGCAAAACGCTCGTGCTTTCACCCTTACCGACCGACTCTTTGCCCCAGAAGGAGTTCTTGTATGACTACTGTCACTGAATCGCCGCGACAATTGTCCGATGCCTGCTATGATTTCTGTATGGAATCAGGAACGGGCTGGATGTACGCTCTGCAGCCTGGGCAGGTATTGCGCATCATTGACTGTGAAGGCAATCAAGCAGTCGACACCATTTTCTATGCAACCGAATGTATTGAAGAGCGTTATTCCGCTACGGATACTATTCAGCGTCAAGGCTCGCTCTATCTTACCACAGGCTCGCAGCTCATCAGTACCGAGGGTCGAGTCATGCTCACCATTGTGGCTGACACCTGTGGTCGCCATGATACCCTGGGTGGGGCCTGTGCTGCGGAGAGTAATCAGGTGCGCTATAGCCTTGATAAGCGTTGGATGCATAATTGCCGCGACACCTATCTTTATACTTTGGCAACGCACCCTCTTGGCGCAGGGCGTGGCAAACGCGACCTTTGCCATAATGTTAATTTCTTTATGAATGTGCCGGTGAGTCCCGATGGGCATCTCTCCTTTGAGGATGGTATTTCTGGGCCAAATCGCTACGTAGAGATGCGTGCAGAGATGCCAGTGACAGTATTGATTAGCAACTGCCCACAGCTCAATAATCCCTGTAACGCCTACAATCCTACTCCCGCGCGCCTGGTGGTATGGGATGACTGAGGCGGCAGTCCAGTCGAGACGATTGCCGCCGCGTCATGCCTTGCGGGCATTGGCCCAGCGCATGCGGATTCCTATGGGTCCGCGGAGTGCTGGTGCGCGAATTGTCGAATGCGGCTTTGATCGCGAGGGGCGTTGGCGGAGTCGTGATGTGACGATTTGCCATGGCGCAACGGTGCTTCTGGCAGAATCACCTGCGCCGGCTTTGTCGGCAGGGCTCATTGCTGAACTGAGTCATGCTACGCGCAGTATCATATCGGCTGATGAAGTCTCGGGACATCAGGCGGTGGTCGTATTCGCCCTTACTGGGTCGAGTAATTGGCATCTTTTGCATGTGAGTATTGATCACGATCAGTGGTGGGCCAGTCATGGCTCATGTGCAATGCGCTTGGCTGTACGCTGCTGGCGTCCGCAGGGTTTGCCCGCTGATGCCGAAGATGATCCGTTGACTGCAATCAATGGTATTGATCCTAAACACTGTCGTGTGCATGTTGGTGACCGGCCAGGTGCGGGTACAGTTGTTGCCCAGCTTGAGACTGTCGGCAGCCAGCGCAGCGAGGCTCTCGCTGGCATGCGCGAACGCTTGGGTCTCCTGCTCTTAGGTGGCATTTCCCATGATGCCCGTGCGTGGTGTGAGCAACTGTGTGGTGAAGCCGCCAGGAGCGGTCAATGGCATCCGGGGCAGGCAGTGCTTCGCCAGTTCACCTCTGGCACTTGTCATGTTGAACATCCTGGCATGGAAACCACGGTTCAGGATTGGCCTGGTCGGCAGGGGGCCTGGGAAGTGGGAGTGCCGCCCAGTGGTCCCATGGATGACCGCAACTTTCGCTTGGCAAATCGGGCGGTGGGCAATGACCCAGGCGCTCCAGCTTTGGAAGCTTTGCTGCGGGGGCCAACCCTGCGCTTTGCCGATCCTACGGTGGTAGCGGTTACTGGGGCACCAGTGGAGGTGTTGGTAGATGGTGTTGCGCACACAATGTTTGCGCCCATTACCGTGCCCGCAGGAAGTACACTTGTGGTGGGGGCTGTACGCGAGCGTGGTTTGCGGGTCTATATTGCCATACGTGGGGGAATCGATGTGCCGCGCTACTTGGGGAGTGCAGCGACCTTTACCCTCGGTGGTTTTGGTGGGCATGCTGGTAGGCCCTTGGTCTGTGGCGATGTGCTGGCAGTGGGTGCCGACACGGCGGCAGCACCAGAAGCCATTGCTCCACGAGAGCAGCCCCGCTGTCAGCAGCACTGGCACATCGGTATTACGCTTGGCCCGCATGCGGCGCCGGAATTTCTTACTCCAGCGGGCTTGGAGCAGTTCCTTGACGCGCGGTGGCGTGTGTCTCCGCGATCGAATCGCACCGGCATTCGCTTGGATGGTCCCAAGCCGCAGTGGGCACGAGAAGATGGTGGAGAGGCAGGCCTGCATCCCTCCAACATTCATGATAATGGTTATGCCATTGGCGCTGTGGATTTCACGGGCGATACTCCAGTGGTGCTTGGGCCTGATGGCCCCAGCTGTGGTGGCTTTGTATGTCCCGTGGTGGTGCCATCGGGGGAGCGCTGGAAACTGGGGCAGCTACGCCCCGGAGATACCGTGCAGTGGCAGGTTATCGACGCCGATCAGGCGGTGGCAGTGCGCCGCCAACCAGGCCTGGCATTGCGCCCCCAGCGCCCCTATCCCAGTGCCATAGCCCATCAACGCCCAGCCAGTCCCGACCACCCAGGCTTGTGTATGCGCGTAGTCGGGGATGGCTACTGCTTGCTAGAATATGGCCCAGCCGAGTTGGATATTGCTCTGCGCCTGCGCGTACATCTCCTCGACCAATATCTCCGCCAAGCCGCAATCAGTGGTATCATTGATCTGGTCCCAGGTATTCGCTCCTTATTGGTGCACGTGGATCCAGATGTGCTTTCATTGCCGGCCGTGCACCGGCTCTTATTAGACGCCGATGAGCGCCTTGATCCCGAGCAAGCCCGTGTGCCCACACGTCGCTTACGCTTACCCCTGAGTTGGGACGATCCAAGCACGCGCACTGCGAGTGAACTCTATCAGCGCACAGTGAACCCCGATGCGCCATGGTGTCCGTGGAATATTGAATTTATTCGCCGTATTAACGGCCTATCCAGTGTTGATGAGGTATTTGACATTGTTTTTGGCGCAGAATATTTAGTGATGGGTCTGGGGGATGTGTACCTGGGAGCCCCGGTTTCCACGCCTATCGACCCACGTCATCGCCTCGTAACCACCAAGTACAACCCCGCTCGCACGTGGACTCCCGAAAATGCGGTGGGAATTGGTGGGGCGTATATGTGTATTTATGGGATGGAAGGCCCTGGTGGCTATCAGTTCGTGGGGCGAACGGTTCCAGTGTGGAATACCTGGCGGAGTACGCCTTGCTTCGAGCCCGGCACGCCGTGGCTTTTGCGCCAATTTGATACCATCAGCTGGTATTCGGTGGGCCATGAAGAGCTACTGGATTTACGTAGCGATATGCGCTCGGGGCGTTTTGTCCCAGACATCCAAACAGGTAGCTTTGATTTGTCTGAGCACCTGGCGTTCTGTGAACAGCATGCTGACTCGATCACCGCTGCTCGCCAGCGTCAAACCCAGGCCTTTAGCGCCGAACGCCAGCGCTGGGCACAGGCCGCACAGGCATCCTCGGTGAACCAAAGGTGATAAAGCGGAGGTGAGCTCCCGCTCCAGGTAGAGTATTGAGCATTCGTGCGTTGCCTCTATAACCTTCCGCCTACCATGCTACTGATATGCCGGGGTGGCGGAATGGCAGACGCGGGGGACTTAAAATCCCCTGACCGAAAAGGTCGTGCGGGTTCGAGTCCCGCTCCCGGTACCACAGTAGAGTAGGTGGCGTGTCGCCGAAGGGACTGCTTATGCTTGGTTCCACCACTGCTAATATGGTGCACAGCGGTATACTCTGGCAGGATCATCAGCATGCCGAGCTGCTGCGTTGCATGCGCCGTTTGCAACGGGGCATTATGGAGCAGAGCCTCGATCACCAAGGCCTGCTTGAGATAAAAGAATTTTTGCAGTGGTATGTGCGCATGCACTTTGATGGTGAAGAAGCCTATATGGAGCATTATCACTACCCCCAGGCCGAACAGCATTGCCAGCAACATGCCGCCCTACGGCAGCAACTCCATGACACCTTCACTGTTTTGGAAGACGAATTGGGCAACCCAGATCTCCACGCCTGTGCGGATTTATGCGTGCGCCTCAATCAATGGTACCTCACCCACATTGCTGGGCCGGATCAGGAGTTGGCAGCATTTCTGCGTGACCAGGGCGTGCGCTGACTACTCGACTCCAGCGTAGGCATCGAGATCGCCTGGCTTGAGGAGGTCACGACTGCCACTGACATCCATGCCGAGATCATGAGCCAAAAGTGAGATAAACGAACCATAGCGACTCAGGGCGATATGCCCATCACGCACCGCCTGCTTTACCGCACAGTCTGGCTCGTGGGTATGGGAGCAATTGGGGAAGCGGCACTGTGGATGGTAGTGGGCAATATCACTGTAAAGTAAAGCTGCGTCCACCGCCGTCGCCACGCGAACCCCCAGTTCACGGATCCCAGGAGTATCGATCAGGCGCGATCCATCATCCAAGAGGTATGATCGGGCCGAAGTGGTGGTATGCCGGCCTTTGTGCAGGACTTGAGAAACATCTCCCACGCGTGCTTGAAATTGGGGGTAAAGGGCGTTGATTAAACTGGATTTACCAACCCCACTGTGACCAGCGAAGACGCAGGCCCGACCACGCAGATGCTGGCGCAAGGCGGCAATCTCTGGAAGGTAGTGGGGGCTGGTGGTGCTGGTGCAAAAGACGGGAATGTGTAAGCGTTTATAGAGCTCGGCGGCCGTGTCGCTCTCGGCCAAATCACATTTATTGATGACTACCACCGCTGGAATATCGGCAAGCGCTGCGATTAAGAGATAGCGGTCGATGAGACCCGTCTTGAGATGTGGGTCACGCACCGCACTGACGACCACCAATGCATCCACATTGGCGGCAAAGACATGGTCAAGGCTTGCGTTGTGGCTATCGCGCCGAACTAATTGATTGTCGCGGGGATGCACCCCTTCGATCACCCGATCACCCTCGGCGGTCGTAGACACCCGTACCCGATCACCAATGGCGAGGGGGGATTTTTCTCCCCGCAGTAGTTTTTTTATACGCCGTCGCAATTGGCAGGGAATTTCCTCACCGTCATCAAAGCGCACGACAATGGTGGGGCCTTCAAAACCACAGACCTCGCCATTAACGCATGCGGTATCATTGCTGGCCTGGTTGAGGTGCGCGCTCATTTGATTGAAGCGCGCTAAGAGCGTACCACTGGTGTCGGCATGGGCGTCATCACTATGCTTGAGCAGAAGATCCTCATCCAGTTCCAGGCGTTGGAGGTTGCCTGGTCGGGTGCGGCTTTTGCTATGTGCACGGCGCAGGCGGGCAATGCCATTGCGTGCCAGCCCAGCGTTCTGGTGCCCCTTGTCTTTTCCTCCGCGCGTACTCATCGCACCTCGGCGACAGCGTCAAGCCACGCCTGCACCGTGTTTTGAACCGTCTCCGCATCAGGAGCATCTGGGTCAAGGTCCTCGGGTGTGGCAGTCATAGCGGTAGCAATGACCTCAGGCAGAGTGCTGGGCTCAATATTGCGCCATGGCACGATCATTTGCCCGCCATCGGGAATGCTGATCAGTACTCCGTTGGCAGTCATATCATACAAGTCAGGATTAGTAAGGCCGCGAATGGTCCCTCGGTAGCGTGGAGGCTGACGATGGCGTTGGGCTTGAAGGCCAGCCGAAAGACGTTTGATGACGGCTTGTAGGTCGTGACTCAGGGACAAGAGTGCGTTAAGTTGTTCACGGAACGTTTCGTTGTCACTGCGCTCGAGATGACTTTCAGTCATGGTTTGCAGCTCGCTAAGATTCATCGTCAGGAGTAATTGATGACCTTCATTGATAATGGTTTGCTGGGTGCGCAGTGCATCGGCTTCCAGGCCACGAATATCCCCCTGGATTTGCTCGCTGATCTCATGTTCGAGAAGAGAAGCAGGGATGCTATCGCGTAATTCCCGCAAGGCGGCAGTGTCGCGTTGTAGAACCGCTCGTTGACGACGTCGATCCAGATTGGCAATAAAGCGCTCCTGATCACGTTCGATGCGCTCGTTGAGGCGTTCAATGCGATCTTCGAGTCCCGGGCTGTGTTCGGGAGTAAATGCCTGGAGGCGACTGCGTGCGGTGTTGAAATCCCCTGCCTCTATAAGTTCTCGAACATCATCTTCCAAACGCGAGAAACGATTGCGCTCTTCTTGCACGAGCGTGGCTTGAATGCGACTGCTGGCAGTCGCCTCCATGCGTTCAATGCGTTCAATAACAGCCGCTTGTTCAGTTTCTCGTCGTAGCAGGCGTAGCGATTCGACCAGGGCCGCCAATTCCCTCGTGCTTTGTGCATTGGCCAATTCATCGCTAATGCGTTGGAGATTGCGACTCAGAGCACGTTCTTCTTCCAGCTCATGAGCCAATTCCGCAGCCTGGCGATCCGCTTGCTCTCTGTGTTCTTCTACTATTGGGTCTTCGCTGTGTTCGGGTTCCTCGTTATGAGCATCTCCACCAGCAAGGAGGCCGCGCACCACAAGAAATAGGACGACTGCCACCAAGCCAATGCCGCCAACGATGCCAGCGTTGGTTATGGCAGCCTTACGCCCAGCCATGCCGTCATCGTCTTCATTTGCTGCGTCGCCCTGCCATTGGGTTGCGCCCTTGCTGCTGCCTCCCGGTTGCGTTTCGGTGTGACCGTGACTTGCGCTGGCAGTTGCAGAAACCATGCGTCGTAGCATAACGGTTTCTTCTTTATTGCTGTGGTCGCTGGCGTTGGTTGGCTGAAGCGCATCAATAAGGTTTTGGATATCAAGGGCGATCCCTTCAGCGCTATTGGGGCGCTGCTCGGGATCCTTGGCCATAAGGCGAGTGATGTACTCGGCAACTGCGGGATCAAGGTTCGGCACAATATCGCCCAGCGGTCGAGGGTCTTCTTTCACATGGGCTTTCAGAATTTCTGATGCTGAACCCCCGTGGAAGGGTGTGCGGGCGCTAAGTAGATGATAGGCGGTTGCCCCCAGAGAATAAATATCCACGCGATGATCTATACGTTGTCCCAGAGTTGCCTCTGGGGCCATATAGTGCGGCGTGCCAACGATGCGACGTTTGTCGCTACCGTCTTCTGCCTCGTCAAAGGTTTTGCTAATCCCCAGGTCGGCGAGCTTCACCGTAAGATTGCTCGTCACCATAATATTATCAGGTTTAATGTCTCGGTGAATAATCCGATGATCGTGGGCATAGGCCAAGGCCTTGGCCGTTTGTCGTATGATTTCTAGGGCAACAAGGCTGGGGAGGGGGCCTTGACTTGAGAGCATATTCATGCTTGTTGGGCCACTAATGAATTCCATAGAGAAGTAATGGATGCCGTTTTCTGAAGCAACATCATGCACCTGAATAATGTTGGGATGATTCAGTGCTCCAGCGGCGCGTGCCTCGCGGATAAATTGTTCTACAAAGCGTGGGCGAGCAGAGAATTTTGGAGCCAATACCTTGAGGGCGACAGTGCGCTCCATGGATTTTTGCACGGCTTTATAGACAATCCCCATCCCACCTTCGCCAATTTTCTCGAGGATGGTGTATTTGCTGGTAAGGAGGTCTTTGATGTCGACATCGCCATCCTCCTTGACGAAAAGGAATTCGGCGCTGCCAACCCGAACGACATCACCAAACTCCAGGTGACGCTCACTTACCTTGCGATCGTTGAGATGGGTTCCATTGCGAGAACCCAAGTCGACCAAGGTGTACAGACTGCCGTCTCTGCGCACTAAGAAATGTTCGCGACTGGCCATGGAATCTTTGATCTGAACATCGCAGCTACGTTGCCTGCCAAAGAGCACCTTGTCTTTGCTGAGGCGGTATTCATGACCGGCATCTGAGCCGGTTTGGCAGACCAATTTTGCCATAGTCCTGGTTACTCCACGCTCTAGTGTTCATTGCATGCGACCTGCCGCGAATTGTCGCGGTACTTTTCCGCCTTCACCGCAAGTCGCCAGATGCTGCAGTCTATGTCCAAAGAAAGAGTTTACCATGGGTCAAGCGGAAGCCAACCAGAGGTTGTTCTCCCTGGTGTTGGGTGTGCATATTGCTTACAGCCGTTCTCAGCGAGCCCTTCTAGGCCTGGAGCCGCATCAGGATTGGTAATTGTCGATAGCTGTTGCAGTTCTGCCGCGAGAGTGACCATGGCATTTATGGAACACGCAGCGAATGGCGCAAGCCGCAATCTCTATGGTTCTTGGTGGCCGATCCTATGGTAGGTCCACAGGTTCCTCGTTGCGATATCTTTATTCTGGTTGGCGAGCCCTCGGGAGATGCCTATGCCGCATCAATCATTACCGCATTACAGGAGCGATTTCCCCATCTGGTGATCGCTGGTGCAGGGTCCCATGCTATGCGTGCAACGGGCATTGATGTTGATGTGGCGATGGATGATTACGCCGTCATGGGTCTCTTGGCTGTCTTGCGTCGGCTCGGAGAATTTCGCCGCCTGGGAACCCAGGTTCGCGAGGCCATTCGTGCACGCTCACCCCGTCTCCTGCTGACCATAGATTACCCAGGATTTAATCTCCGTATGCATGCGGCGGTGCGAGGATTACGATCTCAGGGCATGGTGAGTTGTCATATGGTAGCTCCCCAGGTGTGGGCTTGGAAGCCACGGCGGGCTAAGAAAGTCGCCGCCTTAGTGGATCGCCTCCTCTGTTTTTTTCCCTTTGAACCGCCCTTGTTTGAACGTCATGGCGGCGATGCCCAGTTCATCGGCCACCCCTTGCTTGATGCGATACCAGATCCCAGTCAAGTGATTCGCGATGAATCAACCGATACCTGGTGGTATGAGCAATATCACCTCCGGCCACAAGACCGCGTCCTGCTTCTGGCGCCTGGTTCTCGAGAGCACGAAGTGTCGCGTCTTCTTCCTGTGTTTGACGAGGTCTGGTCCCTAATTGGGCACCGCCTTGGAGCTCCAGAAGGGGGACGAGTGGTGCCGATTATCGCCAAGTCGCCCCATTTGGATCACAGTCTCTATCGCCGCTTTACCCATCATCAGTTGATAGAGGGCTCCTATCGACATCTCTTGCGCCGCGCCCACGCAGGTCTCATTGCCTCGGGCACGGCGACGCTAGAGGCGGCACTGGCGGGAGTTCCGCATATTATTGCCTATCGTGGCGATTACCTCACGGCGCGGGTGGTGCGCTATCTCATCCGAACCCAGCATGTGGGTCTTCCCAATATTGTTGCCAACCATCGTATTGTCCCCGAATTACTGCAGGACCAGTGCGAGCCAGTGCGTATGGCTGCCCATCTTGAGCGCTTATGGGACGGGGCGCATCGCCAACAATGCTGCCAGGATCTTGCTGATGTGCGGAGGCGCTTGGGCTCCCCTGGCGCCCTTCTGCGGGCTGTCGATGCGCTCATTGATATCTGCCCCGATCTCTCGATGCCGCGTGGTGCAAGCACCGATGGCGCGCCGTCAGGCCCCAATCGAGCTGATAGTTGGGCCTAGTTAGGCGGGTTGAGGTATGGCGAAGAGAAAAGCAGGTTGACACTTCAGGTGAACCCTCCATCATCCGCGCCCTCGCAGCAACTGGTGGTCATCTGACTGCTGGGCGCTGGTTGGCCTC
>REDP01000086.1 GCA_007693455.1 Planctomycetota bacterium
ACGTGCCTGGTAATTTGCGGTGAGACCATTGCCAAAAAAAATCTCTTGTCGCTGTTGCAGGTCCTGTGGATAGGGCATGTGACTATTATGTAAAAAGTCCGTATGATTATCCAAAACCAGGGTTACCGCGATCTCGCGGATTGCCGCAGCCTTGAGTACTTCATCTAAAAGCCAGGCGTGATCCAAGCGCCAGTGCTTTCCCTGCTGTGAAGAAATATTGCCAAACCACGAAGCTGCCCACAAACGAATATGATTCCCTCCGCGTTGGGCAAAACGATCCAGATAGCCCACCATGGTTGCGAGACGATCCTGATCATGGTCTATGGCCCATGCGATATTGACACCAATTAAAGACATTGGTTGGCCAGTGGGACTCTGCAGGAAACGATGATTTTCCTCCCAGGCTGTAATTGCTGCGACGCTTGGTCCTGCGTGCACGTGCAAGCGCCCCTGGGCCAAGGGCTCATCCGCTGCATCTGCATGGGGGGGGTGAAGCGTCCAGCGCATGGCGCCACTTACACGTGGACTATGGCGCAGGTGTAGGGTTGCATCACCCGTGGCCATGAATTCGCCCTGACGTTGCTGGCGATCGATTCGAAAGGGTCGAATGAGAAAACTGTTTCGCCGATAGCTGCGGCCATCAGCTTCGGTGATTATGAGGTAGGGGGTTTCAGTTACCTCATGCTGCAACCACTCTGAAGGAATGTCGCGCACTTCCCATTCGAGCACCTCGCCAGGGCGTACGCTATGCGCTGGCTCAAGGAGACGCAGTTCCACAGACCACAGAGGGCCAGAAACACAGAAAGCTACTACAGTGAGCAACCAAACCCAAGCGGATGCGCGAGGCATAGATCGGTCCTTACACGGAGGAAAGGGGGAGCGTTTCTATGGTGAAGCCCTTATCCCACCAGACAATAGGATGATTGGCTAGGAAGCCATAGCCTGCTGGTACATGCCGAGATACCTCAAACTTACCCTCACCGGATCACAATAATCGGCCACCCGCCGCCCATGCTCGATAACATGTGTATTTTTGCCAGTTTCTATGGCTACTCGGGTGGCCGCGGCAAGTCGTTCAACGTTGCGAGTCGTAACTTGAAGTGCTGGCCCTGAGTCAAGATCGATGATCCCACCGACGCTGGGTGCCACCACAGGAACCCCCGATCCCGTGGCCTCAATAATACTCAGGGGCACCCCTTCATTGTGACTGGTCATGAGTAATACATCAAACATTGCTAACGACTGAGCAGTGTCTTGAAAACCTGGACACCAATGACGAACCCCCAAGGCGGCTAGCCGTTGCCGAGCTGCGGCACGCAGAGGCCCATCACCGCACATGATAACCTGCACAGGCATAGTATTGTGAACGGCGGCCACCACCTCACAAAAGAGTAGGGGGTCCTTTATGGGCACCATGCGCCCCAGAAAGCCAATGGTGGGAATCCTCGGATCAAAACCCGATAAACCCCATTGCTGAGCAAGTCTCTCCCTGGGGATGAGGCAGCGTGGAGGCACGGCGACAGGAATACTCTGGGTATGCCAACGGCGATGCTGACCAATGCCATGGTTGATAGAAAGATCGCGCACCAGACTGGGCGAAAGGCTATGACAATGACCATAGCGCGCACTGATTTGTTCACTCATCCGAATCATGCCCTGCACGGCTGGTCGCCAATAGCCACTCAGGACATGGCCGTGATAGGTATGGAGGCACGGCAAGCTCAGAGAGCGGGCAGCCATTCGCCCTAAAAAACCCGCTTTGGCCGTGTGGGTGTGCAGGATGGTTGGACGAAAACGCCGCAATTGTTGGATGATCTCCCCAAGAGCGAGCAGGTCATTCCACCCAGTGAGGCGGCGCTGGAGATGCCGCAAGCGCACCACAGATATGCCTACGCGGCAGAGCTGGTCAGTAAGATCTTCCTCATCAGGGCCACAGGCGCCCGTGAACACCACGCTTTCATGCCCAACTCGGCCATGCTCTTGGCACAGTTGTTCTATGACCCGTGCTGGGCCACCATTATTAAGGCGTGCGATGAGGTGGACAATGCGCATGGTGAGCCAAAGGATGGAAAGGGGGTGAGCGATAGGGCGGCGTAAAGCTTATCTCTGAGAGCGTCGATCAGCAAAACCTGACTTTTCTGACAAGCTTTGCGCCACCCTGGGATGAGCAAGGGCTGCGTTTTGGTCATAATGCCAATATCTAGCATTTCGGCAATGGCGGCGGCTTACATCTCAGCCCTTGCAAGGCCATGTAGCTCGGCGACATTTCTTCCCACACAGGGCGCTGAGACTCAGTGCTGCGGTAAAGGGGAAGCGGCCATATGCATTGGCTCGAGGCAGTCATTTTTGGCATCATCCAGGGCGCGACCGAGTTTCTCCCGGTGTCGAGTTCTGGGCATCTGGCCATTGCCCATCGTTTGGGCTTGAGTGATTTACCCGAGTCACTGGAAATGACCTTTGATGTCCTTTTACATGGGGCATCATTGATTGCCATCGTAATAGCTTTTTGGCCCGATATTTTAGATGCCATTAAACGAGGCCCGCGCTTTTGGACGCTCCTGGCGGTGGGACTTGTCCCCACAGGATTAGTGGGATTGATGATTCGTGGTGTGGTGGAAGATTTTGCCAAAGTAATCCTCCTTATTGGAATCGCCTATATCTACACGACTGTTTTACTGGCCACTTCGCAATATCTTAGCCGTCGTCGAGAAGCCGCGCAGGGCATGATTGACGATCCTGCGTCCCTGCGTTTTCGTCATGCCGCTATTGTTGGGGCAATGCAAATCACTACCCTATTCCCTGGGGTTTCACGTTCGGGAACCACCGTGGCGGCGGGATTGTTTGCTGGCATGACACCGCGCCTGGCGGTAAGCTTTTCCTTCCTTACTGGCCTGCCATTGATTGCTGCGGTTACGGTAAAGGATGGCGTACGTGGAGGCTACGGAGCACTCCTTGAAGCCGTGGGTTTTGCTCCACTGGCTTTGTCATTTGTTGTGTGTTTCGTAGTCAGTTATGTCTGTATTATAGCCTTGAAGCTTATCGTTGCTAAGCGCCTCCTGCATTGGTTCGCCGCCTATTGTGGTGGTCTTGCGGTGCTGTGCATTACCTTGGGAATACTTGGCCTGTAGCTCCATTCGCGTCGTGCTTAGAGGAGGGGAAGCGATGCCGCTGATTGTTATTGAAGGTTTAGATGGGAGCGGCAAGTCGACCCAATTAGCCCTCCTTGAGGAACGTATTCGTGCCCAGGGCTTGATTTCGCATCGCTTTCGCGATCCAGGGGGGACGGCCCTTGGTGAAGGCATTCGCTCGCTCCTCCTGGATCCTAAGACCAATGCTTGCGGCAGTGCTGAATTACTTGGGTATCTCCTGGCGCGGGCGCAATTAGTCCACGAGCACCTTGCCCCACTCCATGCCCAGGGGGCAGTCGTCGTGCTAGATCGTTTCTGGTACTCAACCATTGCTTACCAATGTTTTGGACTTGGTCTCCCCCGTGAACAGGTGCAGCCCGCGATTGAGTTAGCCAACCAAGGCATCCACGTTGACGCCGCCATCTATCTCGACATTTCTGCCGCACAGGCTTTGCAGCGCCGTGCTGATGCCAGCGCCCTCGACCGCATCGAGTCACGGGGCCTGCAGTATCTGCAAAAGGTTGAGAAGGGGTACCATAGCCTTGTTTCGGCGCAATTGCTGCATGCGATTCCAGCTGATCAAGACCCTCAAGTGGTGCACCAAGGGGTGTGGGAGCTGGTGTCTCCGCTGTTATGTGCTGGTGAGGATGCCCATAGGGCTGAACCATTATAGAGGGATGGCAGCGGTTCTCTACGACACAACCCCGCGAGATATCTCGCGGGGTTGTGTTTGCCATCTTTGATAAGCCTTGAATAGCCTACATTTTCTGACGGATACCAAGTTTCGAGGTCAGCTGACGATATTTTTCAATATCCTTCTTACCAATGTATTTGAGGTGCCGATTACGCTGCGCCACCAGAACCAACAGCCCGCGACGGGAGTGATGGTCTTTTTTGTGCAGCTTAAGATGCTCAGTGAGGTAATTAATCCGCTCACTGAGTAAGGCTACTTGCACTTCAGAGGATCCCGTGTCTTGTGTGGATCCACCGAATTCCTTAATGATTTCGGACTTGCGTTCTTTGGTCATAACCATGGCGATACCCTCCTTTTGCGCAGGTGTGCGGGTGTAGGGGTGAGTGAAAAGGCCCGAAAGACGTCTCGCCTGTCGTCATTTCGCGCCGAGGAGCGGGAACCATAGAGAGCGATACGGAGATGCAAGGGGGATAAGAGCCCTCATTCCAGGGCAGCTCAAAGCTTGTCAGGAAAAGGAATGCCCGCTTCGTGGGGCATGCTTTGAGTGCATAAAGCGCCCATTCAGGGCGTTTTCTGCTGGCCGATCAGGAGATCGGCGGTCACAGGGGGCGAACTTTGAGCCGCCCTGGCCATAATTTCCGGCCGGCTCAAAGCTCATCCTGGCCCTAATTCGCGGCAATCCACAGCTTGCCCCTGAATGTGCCGAGAGCTCCGTGATCAGCTTGAGCTTAATTCCAAAACCAAGCCATCACCTTCTTCAACGAGCTTAAAACGCTCGCGGCGCCCTTTGAGGCGACCGTTAAACTGCGAGACTAGGCTGCGCATAAGACGATAGACTTGATGTTCCCGCAGGGAGCAGGTGCGTTGATAGTCCAGGCGTGCTTCATCGTCCTTGGGCAACTCGCCCAGCTGGCCATAAATCAACTCGTGAAGGATTTCCTGATCCAGGCGTACGCGGATGGAACTTCCCGTCATATAGGTGCTGTTATCAGACATTTGGTATTACTCCTCAGCTGTAGCGTATGCTGCCGTACTTCCAGGCTGGGCAACCATGAGATCTGCGTTGCCCAGCTTGCCAATGTCATGGGGGAAATGCGCATTCCTGACATCGCAATCTACCTACACGGAATGGCGGCTGATACAAAAGGTACTCTCAGCTAGGTAGCGGAGTCAGCAGGACCAGTGTGGTTGGTGCTATCGGAAAGGGGGCCACGGCTTTCACCCTGGACCTGACTGGCGTGGCACAGCATAAAACTTTCCCGCGTTCCCAGGCGTAGAATGACTTTGAGGTCTGGCGTAATGGGCAGGGAAAAAGTTCCTTCAATGGGGCTGTCATCGCAGTAGGTGCCGTTGGTGCTGACATCCTCAAGAGTCAACTGATCACCATCCACAGTACATTTTACGTGCTGCCGCGACACGGTATTGAAATCATGATCTTGGTCGCGGGTGCTGGGATTTTGCCGGCGATAGCCATGGCAGCGGCGTAAGCTTATGTCACAGGTGCGCGAACGACCCACAACCGTCACACCCTGAGGAATGTCAAAGGATTCCCCATGAACCCAGCCGTTAATGCCACGCAGGATAAGCGTCACAGACGATGCTTCTTCACTCATTCTTCTCTTGTAGCAGAGCGTAGGTGAAAGGCCAGGGGAAACCCCTATGGCTGACCGTCCTGTTGAGAGAGATGGGCCAAGGCTTCGCCAGCGAGGTAAAAGCTCCCCGTTATCACTAGGGGCCCTTGACCTTGGGATGTGGCCGCCAAAGCTTCTGCGACATTGGCATACCATGGCCAGCATTGAGCAAAATCTGGCCAGCGAGCATCATCAGGCTGCACACAGCGTTCCCAGGCATAGGCGCAGCGAAAGACCGAGCGCTTTCGGCCGATGTGTGCGCACAATCCCGCCACATCCTTGTCACTGGCGCAGGAAAATAGGAGGCGATAGGCATCGCCCCAAAGGGCATCGGCAGTATGGAGGGTGGCAACGATGCTTTCGCTGGTATGGGCACCATCGATTAGGAAATCGCGGCCATTACGGGTGATCTGTTGACAGCGTGCAGGGAGTCGAGCCTGTGCCAAGCCAGCCCGTGCGTATTGCGACGAAAAGGCATCATTCAAGACATGCTGTGCTGTGGCCCATGCCAAGCCAGCGTTGTCGCGTTGATGCGTTCCAGTAAGGCCCAAGGAGATAGTAGGCGGCGTTGGCGCTGGCCAGTGTATGGCCGCAACAGGGGGGAGCTGTTCAGCGATTGCCGCCGCTGCCGACTCGCTTTGCGGGGCGCTAAAGAGAGGGGCATGGGGTCGGCATACCCCCAGTTTTTCCCTGGCAATATGAGCAATCGTCGGCCCTAAAATATGGGTATGGTCAAGGCCCAGACTGGTCAGACATACACAGGAGGCATCAAGGACATTCGCGCAATCAAGGCGACCGCCCAGGCCCACTTCACATATGAATATGCGCTCGGGCTCTGCATCGGCACAGCAGCAGGCTAGTAAGAAACAACGCTCAAAATACGTCGCATCATGTCCTACCGCACGCAGGGCTTGATCCACACGTGAACAATGACGAGCCACCGCAGTAAGCTCCATGGCCGCACCATTCCTGCGCCAGCGCTCCATCAGGGTCGTAATGTGGGGGCTGGTAAAGGAGAAGGTGGGTTGACCGTGAGCCGTAAAAATCTGTTCGAGGAAGGCTACGGTGGAACCCTTACCCTTGGTTCCTGCCACCGTAATTGGGCGCAGGGGCCTGTGCAGCTGAAGCGCTGCCAGGCATTGGTGCATGGGCTCCAGCTTCCAATCGCTGTAATCACCACTGCGTTCGCGGTTGGTATACTGCGAAAGCCATTGCTCAAGGTCGGCGACAGTGCTTGGGTGCGCCATCATTCATGGAGTCCATCGCCTAAGGGTTCCACCCCGAGGTCGTCTGCTCGTTGGTGCATGACCTGAGCCAAATCACGAACCACGGCCACTCGTGCCCAGCGTTTACAAGCCGCAGGTACCACCATCCATGGCGCGTGCACGCTATGGGTGCGAGCGAACATATCATTGCTGGCCATTTCATAATCGCTCCATCGCTCACGGTTGCGCCAGTCCTCATCGGTTAATTTCCAACGTTTGAGCGGATTGAGTTTACGCGCCTGGAAGCGCGCCAATTGGGTTTCGCTGTCGATGTGCAGAAAGTATTTGCGAATGAGATAGCCATCATTGCACAAAATCTCCTCAAAGTCAGTGATTTCTTGATAGGCGCGCTGCCATTCATCACTTCGAGCAAAGCCCTCAACGCGTTCTACCAAAACCCGCCCATACCAACTGCGATCGAACACGCCAATATGCCCACGTTGTGGCAATCGCAGCCAAAAACGTCGTAAATAATGGTGCGCGAGCTCTTCGGCGGTAGGTGCAGCGGTAGAGCTCACATGGAAGCCGCGTGGATCCAGATGCTCATTAATTCGCTTAATGACCCCACCCTTACCGGCAGCATCCCAGCCTTCAAAGACGACAACCACTGGCACCTGGCAGCCATAGAGGCGCTGATGGGCTAGGAAGAGCTCATGCTGCGCGTGCTTGAGTTGCTGGCGGTAGGCTTTTTTCTTGAGCCGGGAATCCAAATCCACGTGCTCTAAGTGCGGCGGCTCCCCAAGGGCAGGCTTGCTTGCAAGATCCATGACGTCATCCTTTCAGTCACGCTGATGCACCGCGATGGCTGACTATGCCACAGGCGACGATTCCATCGTCATAGCATGAACTGCTAGTGCATCGTCATCCAAGTTTCGTCAAGGGGTGCCTTATGTCTACCATGCCGAGCGACCAGGAATATACGCGACTGCAGGATATCCTAAGTGCTGTTCGCCAGCAATCGCAGCGTATTCCCCGTCTCGCCTTGCTGCTGGGAACAGGCCTCGGGGCTATTGCTGATGCCATTGAAGTGGAAGTGCGTATTCCCTATCAGCAGTTACCTGAAATGCCAGTGTCTACGGCCGAATCCCATGCTGGCGAGCTGTTATTGGGGACTGTACATGGCATTTCTGTAGTAGCCTTTTCCGGCCGACTTCACTGTTATGAAGGCTATGCCGCCCATGAGGTAGTTGTCCCCGTGCGTTTGGCACGACTGCTTGGCGCTCAATACCTGATTATGGGATCAGCCGTAGGCGGCCTTGATCCGCGCCTCCAGGTGGGCGATGTGGTGGTATTAGAAGATCATATCAATGCCATGGGCGTAAATCCCCTAGTCGGCCCTAATGATGATCGTATTGGCCCGCGTTGGCCCGATATGATTGAACCCTACGATCAGGGTTTGCTAAGCCTAGCCCATCAACAGGCCCTCAGTCATGGACTGGCCCTCCGTTCGGCGGTGTATGTGGCTGTTCTCGGCCCCAATCTCGAAACACGGGCCGAATATCGGATGCTGCGTAATTGGGGGGCTGATGTGGTGGGCATGAGTACGGTTCCCGAGGCCATTGCTGCCGTTCACTGCGGCTTAAAAACCCTTAGCTTCGCCGTGGTTACCGATCGCTGTCTCCCTGATGCCCTTGAGCCAGCAGATATATCAAAAATTATTGCTGCGGCACAATCTGCCGAACCAACCATAACTACCTTACTCTCATCCATTGTGCCACAATTGCAGGAGATGTAGAACATGAACCGCGTTACCCTTACAACCAATGCTGGCCGCTCGCAAGCAACCCTCATTGTGGTCGGTTATTATGCCGACGTGTCCTTACCTCCCGCTTTAGAGGAAACAGCCAGCAAACTCGCCGCTGGAGCCATCCACGGCGTCCACACTGTCGTCTGCGAAGATGCGGTCTATTTGCTGGGAAAACCGGAAAATAAAACCTGGTTAGTTGGCGAAGAAGAGTGGCGCATATTGGGTGGGGCATTTCTTGCCGCCCTGCGCACCGCAGATCTTTCCTCGGCATCCTTGCTTGTGGATAGCAAAGGCCCACAGGTGACCGCCTTGCTTGAGGGCATGCTGCTGGCTGA
>REDP01000309.1 GCA_007693455.1 Planctomycetota bacterium
CGCTACCCTGGGAACGCGAGGAGAAGCGGGTCAACCCCAACGGGGTTGCGAAGGCTTTGGATGTGGGCTGTGTCCAGAGCTTGCCGAACAGTGGCGCCAAGTACCGTACTGATAATGGCGACTTCCCACGCAATGGCATCTCCCCGTGCCCCACTTCCAGAGCGTATCCGTCCGCAGCAATTGGACGAAATTGTTGGACAGGATCATTTGCTGGGGGATGAGGGCATCATTTCGCAATTTCTTGCGGCTGGGCATTTGCCTTCGTTGCTGTTGTGGGGGCCGCCAGGTTGCGGTAAAACAACTCTGGCGCGTCTGCTGGCGCAGGAACTCGGCATGCATTTTCAGGCCCTCTCTGCCGTTTTGGATGGAGTGGCGCAGCTGCGTAAGCAGGTGGAAGAGGCTGAACAGCGCCAGGCATTTCAAAAAACCCTGCTGTTTATCGATGAGATCCATCGTTTTAGCAAAGCCCAACAAGATGCGCTCTTGCCCCATGTGGAACGGGGGACTGTGGTATTGGTGGGGGCAACTACGGAGAATCCATCGTTTACCGTTACCGCAGCCCTGGCTTCTCGCTGCCGCACGTTTGCTTTGCAGGCGCTTACCGGCCCAGCCCTGCATCAACTCCTTGAGCGCTGCCGTCAGCATCCCCAAGGAGTGCCCGATCTTGCCTGGGATGATGCCGCCGAAACGGCTCTGCAACGCCTCAGTATGGGCGATGGTCGCCGCGCCTTACTCTTACTGGAAGAAGCTCATGCCCTGAGCAAGGACGGTCGGATAACTGCGCAGGCGGTACTGCGCGTGGCCCAAGGCACCCAGGCCCAGCATGATCGTCAGGGCGAGGCCCATTATGATGTGGCCTCAGCCTTTATTAAAAGCATGCGGGCTTCGGATGTGCAGGCTGCCTTGTACTACCTTGCTCGTCAGTTGGAAGCGGGTGAAGATCCCCGCTTTGTGGCGCGGCGGGTGGTTATTTTTGCCAGTGAAGACGTTGGCCTCGCCGATCCCCAGGCCCTGGTCATTGCTAGTGCGGCCTTCCGAGCGGTTGCCGATATCGGCATGCCGGAGGCGATTTACCCCTTAAGTCAGGCCGTTATCTACTGTGCCACCAGCCCCAAATCCAATACCACCAAGGCCTATTTTGCTGCCGCCGAGGCGGTGCGTAATCATCCCGGCGCGGCGGTGCCAATGTCGCTGCGTAATGCCCCAACGGGATTAATGAAGGACATGGGCTACGGTGATGGCTATCAGTACGACCATGATTGCCCCGATCACTTTTCGGGTCAGGAGTGCTTGCCCGAAGTGCTGCGTGGTGCCCAATTCTATGAGCCTGGTGGCTTTGGTCATGAGCGTGAGATCGCCCGCCGCCTTGCCTGGTGGCAGCAGCGCCGCGATGCCGATTCAGGGAGAACGCGGTGAATCCGGTGATTCTTGCCTTGCGCATGGGGCGCATGCTGCCTCCGCAATGGGCCTGGCGCCTGGGGCAGCTGGCGGGGAGCTGGTTTGCACTCCTGGGTGGTAGAGAGCCGCAACGGGCTCTGGCCCATCTGCAGCGCGCCTTTCCCCATGCTACGCCTGCTTGGCGCTATCGGATCATGCGGGGGAGCTTTGCCCACTGTGGCGGCATGGCCATGTGGACCTGGACTGCGATTGGCAAAGACCCGCGCCGTATTGCCCGTCAAGTGGGGGTCGAAGGTGGGCCAGCGATTCGGGCAATGCTCAAGGAGAGCCGCCAGGGCAGCCGTGGTACGGTGGCGTTTACAGGTCACTTTGGTAATTGGGAGTTACTGGCGCGGGTGATTGCCGTTTGCGCCCCTGCTACTGTGGTTGGTCGGCGGCTGCGTTCCCAGTGGCTTGATGAGGGGATCAAATGGCTGCGCACTGGCACTGGCGCGCGGCAAGTGGATCAGCAAGCGGGCATTCGCCCAGTCCTCCAGGATCTTCGTGCGGGGCGCATCATTGGCTGCCTCGCCGATCAGGACGTGCCCGCCTTAAGTGGCGTGTTTGTGCCCTGGTTTGGTCATCCCGCCTACACCCCCAACGGCCCAGCATTGCTGGCGGCCATGGCTCCGCATACTGCCATGCAAGTGGTGGTGTGTCTGCGCCGCCATGGGCGCTGGCTGATTCATAGTGGCCCGCGTTGGCCCTGGCCAGAGGGGCCACGGCAGAGCCAAGCCCTGCGCATGACTGCCCAGGCCACGGCCTATTTAGAGATGCTGGTGCGTCGCTATCCCCAACAATGGGTATGGTGGCATAAGCGCTGGCGCACCCAACCCGCACAACGGCCGCAGGCCGCAGTGTGGCCGTCCTCGGAGTCTCCATGAGAACAGCCTTCCGTCATACCGACAACCCCCGCGCCATGTCCAGCGACCTCTGGGAGAGTCACTTCCTTACCGCCTGTCGGGGGCAGCGGCCCAGCCGCGTCCCCGTCTGGCTGATGCGCCAAGCGGGTCGCTATATGCGCGAGTACCGCGAGGTGCGTGCCGGGCGAAGCTTCCTTGAGCTCTGTCAGGATGTCCACTTGGCCAGTGAAGTAACAGTCCACGCCCAAGGACGTATTGACGCCGATGCGGCGATTATTTTTGCCGATATTTTGCTTATTCTGCAAGGGTTGGGAATGCCTTTGGAGTATGTCAAAGGTGATGGCCCGGTGTTGGCGCGGCCACTGCGCCGGGATCGCGATGTGGCTGCCTTGGGCGATCCCCAAGCCGCCGCCGATGCCTGCGGATACGTTGCCGAAGCAGTCGCCTTGACCCGTCGCGATTTGCCCAGCGATGTTCCCCTCATCGGCTTTTGCGGTGCTCCCTTTACCCTCGCCAGCTATGCCATTGAAGGGGGTGGTTCGCGCCAGTTCGCCCGTACTCGGCAGTTGATGTATGAGGATACCGCCACTTGGCACCGTCTGAGCGAAACCTTGGTAGCCGCCAGTATCCCCTATGCCCGTGCCCAGATTGATGCCGGGGCACAGGCCTTTCAGATTTTTGATTCCTGGGCTGGAGCCTTACCCCGCGCCGATTATCGCGAACTGGTCTGGCCGCACTTGCATGCCTTAGCTCAGGAAATTCCTGAAGGTATTCCATTAATTATTTTCGGCACCAATACTGGGCACCTGCTTGGTGATTTCCGTGATGCCGGGGCAGACGTCGTGGGCATTGATGCGGTCACCGATATGGCCAGTGCCTGGAAGGGCCTCGGTGGCCCGCAGAGAGTGTCCGTGCAGGGCAATCTTGATCCCGGGCTTCTGCTGGCTCCGCGCCAACGCCTTCTTGCCGCGGCTGACCGTGTCCTGGCCCAGGCCGGTGATGGGAGTGGCTATATTTTCAATCTTGGCCATGGCGTATTTAAAGAAACCGATGTCGAGCGCGTCATCGCTCTTATCGACCACGTCCATCAGCAGCAATTGCCCCTGCCGGAGTCATCTGCGTGAGTGCTAACGATGCTCCGCTTGCTGTGGCCATTGATGAGCTGCAGGTGCCTCTGGGCCCGTTGCTGAACGGTCCGCGTCAGGGTCTTGATCAGCATCTCCACGAGCCCATTGCACGGCTCCTGGGTATCGCTGCTGACGATGTCTTGGGCTACGATTTGGAACGACGGTCCATTGATGCCCGACGTAAGCCAGATCTGATTATGTGCTACCGCCTGCATGCTCGGGTGCGTCCGGGGGCAGTGGTACGGGAAAGTACTGGGGTGCGAGTGGCAACTCCGCCGCCCAACCCCGCAGAGGCTCTATATCATTTACCCCTCAGCGATCAGCGTCCGCGTCAGGTGGTCATTGTTGGTACTGGTCCGGCAGGAATCATGGCGGCCTACCTCTTGGCCTTGCATGGCACGCAGGTGCTGGTGCTGGATCGCGGCTATGATGTTGATCGTCGCCATGAGCACATTGAAACCTTTCACCGTGATCGCATCCTCAATCCCGACTCCAACTACCTCTATGGTGAAGGCGGGGCGGGTACGTATTCCGATGGCAAGCTCTATACGCGGGTGAAAGATCGGCGTATGCGCTTTTTACTCGAAGCCTTTGTTGCGGCACGAGCGCCGCGCCACATTCTCTGGCATCATCATCCCCATATTGGTTCAGACATTTTGCCCCACATGGCCCGCCGCCTGCGGCAAAAGATAGAGGAATGGGGCGGCAGCTTTCGTTGGGGTGTCGAAGTCAGCGATATCCTCGTGGAAGGGGGACGCTGCCGTGGCGTGCGCTGTGCCGATGGTTCGACCATAGAAAGTGATGTCACGCTGATTGCCCCAGGGCATTCGGCGCGCGACCTTCTACGTCGATTGATAGCCCATAATTTAGAGATCAAAGCCAAGGGTTTCCAATTGGGTTGTCGGGTAGAGCATCCGCAAGATATAATCGACCAGGGGCGTTATGGTGTAAGTTTGCCCCGCTGGCTGGGTGGGGCGGCGGAATATAATTTGGTTTCCCGCCCACCGCCGCGCTCTGGCATCGCCTCCACCACCACCTTTTGCATGTGCCCAGGCGGAGAAATTATTGCCGCCACCTCAGACCATGGACACCTTTCCACCAATGGAATGAGCGAACACGGCCGCGGTAGCGGCATGGCCAATGCCGGTTTAATTGTCAATCAGCCGATAGATCGCAGCCTTCCCGCGCATGAAGCGGCATTGGCGGGATTTGCCCTTATTGATCAGCTTGAAGCTGCAGCCTTTCAGGCCGGTGGTGGCGACTACAGTTGTCCCGCCCAAACCACCACTGCCTTTCTGCGGGCTGAGGCAGGCAAGCCGGTTGAACGCAGTAGCTATCGCCTGGGAGTGGTCCCTGGCCGCATTGATCGTCTCCTACCAACCGCAACCAGCGAAGCCCTGCGTGCGGCCCTGCGCCATTATGATAAACAGGTCCCAGGCTTTGCTCGCCACGGCCATCTGGTGGGCTTGGAGACCCGTGTCTCTTCGCCCCTGCGTTTTGAACGCCGCCCCGACACTTTGGAAAGCACCCTTTCAGGCCTGTACCTTGCTGGCGAGGGAGCGGGCTACGCTGGTGGTATTGTTTCGGCTGGATTAGACGGCCTACGGCTTGCCGAAACCATGCTCACGGGTGTTCCCCAGCGCCGGGAAAAATAAGCAGGGTCCTGATAGGTCCGCGTCGTTCCAGGCTGGAAACCGTATCATCGCCGCAGATCGTCACGACGATGGATATCTCCAAGGCCATGGAAGGTGTGCGAACACACGACATGGAAATCTTTGCGGCACTGCAGTATTAGGAATGGGTGATGGGGGTGGCAATACCTGCGTTTACATCAAGGTTGTACCAGATTCCGCGGTCGGCAGGCCCGCGGCAGGCCCAGGTTTGCCGGGTGCTGGGGCAGCACACAAAACAGGCATCGGTGGCTGTTCCGGTCTGATCTTCGGGGTAGCGGTTGATGCTATCGGCCCCGCGGGAGCGATCGGAAAACAAGGATACCATGGCAGGGAAATCAATACCCTGGGCATCCGCTGCCCATTCCTGCATGTGGCAAAGCCGAGCATTGCTAGAACTGTTGGCTGGCTCCAAGCTTTCCGCACCCACAGGCATTGCCCGTAAATGGTTGGTTTGCAGCAGGGGGCCAGAGTCTCCATTTTCGCTTACGACAGCAGTGGCCGAACAGGTGAGTAGGCGCGCCTCCTGACTATCGGCCAGCCAATAGGTGTGGGCGGCGGCCCGCGGGGCACTGGCAATGCACTCCGCCGCCTCGGCAACAGTGGAGCAGGCAATGGCGCGGTGCAGGAGCGATAAATAGCCAACGCCGATGCGCGCATCGGTGGTTTTGATATTGGTGGTCCCCACGGCCAGGCCGTGTTCATTGATCCCCACCAAGGTAGGACAGCCATTGCAGGTGACCGACCAAGTGGCGGGTCGGTCATTCGGGCGGCGATAGACGGCAATGATATCGTCCACATCCTGGGGATTGAGATCCCAGGTTTGCGCCGCGAGAATCGTTCCACTGGCAGTGCGCGAAGCAGGCAGGACCACCGCACTGCAGCCTTCCCCATCACCAGCAGGAGTGCTTTGGTCGTCCTGCTGCACTAAAAAGACATCACGAATATCCGTCATATTGGTGGCGGTGTAGAGTTCAGCTGGATCCACCCCAGCAGCAATGGCAGTGGCGGTGTGTTCGTCTGCCCCCTGGGGATCCCAGTCACAAAAGCATCGGTAACATTGCGCACCAATGGCGAGAAAGCCGTCAAGATCGCGGCTGCCCCGCTCCCAAAGATAGACTTTGGCTGCCCGCAGACGTTGCGTGACAAAGGCACGGATGGCCTCACTGCATTGCTGGCCATAGGCCTGCCCCAGTTCCTGGGCAGTACCACGGCAGTGAATAAGGGGTAAATCGTAGGTGGGGGGCGTCGACATACAGCGTACTACCAATCGTGAGTGGGGGTGGTAGGAAAAGCACAGCATGCCAGCAGTGCGGATTCGGCCTCGGCCAACTGTTCGAGTATGGCTGGACGTTGAAAATCTTCGGCGCGCAGTTCTTCGGGCAAGCTGTGACTGGCCCAATCCTGCAATTGCTGCAGGAGATGTGGACTGGCACGAAGGGATGGTGGCAGGGCGTTGAGCTGACTGCTATCGAGATCCAGACGTAAGTGCCATGCCGACAGATAGGGAAGGCCCAAGAGGCGTGGATCGATACCCGGGCGATGGCCGCTAATAAGGCCATCATCACACAACTGCTGGCGCACGCGCTGGGCGCGCTTGTCGTCCCAGCGGGGATCGTAGATCAGCTGCCGACCCTGCGCACTATCGCCGTCGCCAATGAGCACCGCGCCCAAGGGCTGCTGCTGCCGGAGATCGCGCAGGCGGCACTCACGATCCCGCAGCACATGGATGCGTACCCCAGGGCAGGCATCCTGGCTGGTCTGGAGCCACGAATGCTGGTCACCGCAGCAACTTTCATGCATAATCCATAGATCACCATGCCCACAGCACACCTGGCGTAGGGTTGCTGCCCCCGCATCCATGGCCTGCCAGTGTTGACGCATAATCAACGCTCGTCCCGGGCGTAGCTGGCCGGCTCGTACCGTATACAATTGGGCCCCGCGGGACTGCCGCGCCCGGGCTTCACGCGGCCGCCATGTATCGGGCATTAATGCGCCATTGCCAAAGGCAAAGTGATGCAGTGCTGCGGCATCGCTGCCGGTCATGCGCAGATGCTGGGCTTGGCCTTGGCTCGCGAAGAGGGGGCTTGCTGGTGCGCTCTCACAGACGCGAAGATGCGGCAGTGATGCCAGTGCCCGAGCCAAGATATCACTCTGCGCAGTCGCCCAGCGTCCACCCTCATCGCTGCAGCGGTTAGCCGGAATAAGGGCCGCGTGATCATCACTGCTATCACTGTGGGGAATCCAGTTGGCCCAGTATTGGGTGGCAATATCCGGCGCCGCCAACTGCAATTCCAGCCACTCCGGGTCGGGTCGCTGATCGCTGACTGCCGCAGCAATTGCCGCCATTCGCGGCACAGGCGGGAGAAGCAGTACGGGCAGGCCATCATCAAGAAGTCCCTGCAGGTATCCACAAATCGCAGTCCAGATGGATCGTGGCGCATAGCGCTGATCCAGACGATGGGCCTTGCTCAAGGGATACGGGAAGTGCCCAGGACCAGGAAGGGCCAAGACGTGGCAGTCATGCAAGGGTTTAGTCATGCCGGCGATACCGCGCGATGCAGTCCAAAGTGGCAGGATGCAAATGGCCATTACTCACCACCGCATGGCCGCTGCTGATACCAGGTTGGGTGCCATTGAGGTCGGAAAAACTCCCCCCCGCCTCGCGCACTACGAGGCTGGTGGCAGCCACATCCCACATGGCTAATTGTGGTTCCACGACAATCTCCGCGCGCCCCGATGCCACTAACATATGGCCATAGGCATCGCAGAGTCCGCGCGACAGGGCGCAGGCATCCTCAAGGGCATCAAAAACCCCGCACAAGTTATTCTGTCGAAACCATGAAGGCGTCTCATAACACCACAATGCCTCAGCCATACTGGTAACCGATGACACCTGAATCGCCTTACCATTACAACGCGCCCCATGCCCTAAAGCCGCATCATAGCCTTCTTGTAGGGCCGGAAACAGTACCGCCGCCGCCAAGACCTCAGGATCCTGGCCCTCGGCTAAGCGGGCGCAGGCCACCAAAGTGCCCCACAAGGGCACCCCGCGGACAAAATTCCGCGTGCCATCAATGGGATCAACAATCCAGCCCAAACCGCTTCTACCGGCAGCCTCCCCGCTCTCCTCACCCAGCCAGGCATCATCGGGCCGTTGCTGATGAATATACTCACGAATAGCCGCCTCGGCCTCACGATCGGCAACGGTAACCGGTGAGTCATCATGCTTCTGTTCGACCCGCAATTCCGGTTGACGGAAATACGGCAAAGCAGCAGTACCGCCGCAGTGCGCAGCAGCCACAGCAATCTCTCGCAGGGATAGCAGATCAAGTGTCATGGGCATGAGTATTATCCACCGTGGGCCATGTCGATGGCCGTCTTGGCCGACCGCCAGGGCGGCTCAAAGTTCGCCCCCTGGGACCGCCGATCTCCTAATCAATGGCATGAAGCATGCTCTATAACTTCTTGCAGGTATTTGATTGAGACTGGTATTGCTGGTAAAACAACGCTTGACATCTTCTGAGGGCCCGATTTTGGCCTTCATGAGCAACTCCTTTACACATAATGCCTCCGGCCTGCTTTTGAGTCTGCGCAACCCTTTCAGGGTTGACCGTTTCTTGGACCTTTACCCAGGGTAGCTAGCGC
>REDP01000299.1 GCA_007693455.1 Planctomycetota bacterium
TAAATCAGCGCATTGCTGCCATGAGTGGCGAGAGTGAAGATGATGAGCCAATTCCCGATGCCGTGGATATGGAACCCGCTGAATTACGTGGTGCCATTGAAGCGTTATTGTTGGTGGCTGGTAAGCCCATTAGCGTTGAACGTTTGGCCGGGTGCCTTCCAGGTGTTTCCCAGGAATACGTGGGAGGAATTCTTGAAGGATTAGCTCAACGGTACAGTCATGAACAACGTGGATGGGATCTCCGTCGTCTGGCAGGGGGATGGCAGTTACTCACTAGGCCCAGTCTTCACCCCTGGGTACGCCAGCTGAATAAAACCGAGTTGCCAACTCGTTTGTCGCGTTCAGCCATGGAAACCTTGGCTATTGTTGCCTACAAACAACCCGTCACTCGGGGCGATATTGAAGACATTCGTGGGGTACAATGCGGGCCGATGCTGCGCCAACTTATGGATCTCAAGCTGGTGCAGGTGGTGGGGCGTCATGAAGACGCCATCGGCCGGCCCATGCTGTACGGTACAACATCCATCTTTCTCGACCGTTTTGGCCTTGGCGATATTGGCGATCTCCCCCGCCGCCACGAATTTGGCGACTAGGATTTCTTATGCAGCACCCGCAACACAAGGTTATCATTGTCGGTGGCGGAATCGGGGGCCTCAGCTGCGCCTGGCGTTTGCGGCAGGCCCTTGGTGATGATGCTGCGATTACGGTGCTTGAGGCTGCCGCCACTCCCGGTGGGGTAACCAGATCTGAATATGATTCGCAGCACCAGACACTTATGGAACTTGGGCCAGACTCCATGCTCTCCATCAAGCCCGCGGGGCTACAATTAGTTCGTGATCTAGGCCTTGAAGAGCAGCTCATCGGCACTCGACCCAGTGCTCGGCGTTCATGTATTGCTCGCGGTCGACGACTCATCCCGGTACCTGAGGGGGTCTATTTAATGGCCCCAGGACGCATGTTGCCCTTTGCCGCATCACCGCTTTTATCTTGGCCGGGTAAATTACGTATGGGCCTCGATCTCCTACTGCCTCGACGTAGTCCAAGTCACCCCGGCGAAGAAAGCCTTGCCGCTTTTGTCCGCCGCCGACTGGGGCGTGAGGCCCTTGAGCGCCTGGCTCAACCGCTCATCGGGGGCATTTATACAGCTGACCCAGAGCGCTTAAGTTTGGCTGCAACCATGCCCCAGTTTATGGAAATGGAGGCCAGTCATCGTTCCCTTATTCTCGCCATGCGCCAGCGCTCACGTCAGCAGGCTGCCGCCGCAAGTGGCCCCCGCTATGGTCTCTTTGTGACCCTGCGGGATGGCCTGGGAACACTCACCAGGGTTTTGAGCGAGCGCTTGGCAGATTGTTTACAATGCGGTATGCCGGTGCAGCGTGTGACCCCTAACCCCACAGGGGGATGGCAGGTGCATACCGGAGATGGCCAATGCTTGACGACCGAGCATGTGGTGCTGGCGGTGCCAGCCCACGTAGCGGCCTCACTCTTACCCGCAGAGGATGTTGTGACGCGGTTGTTAGCTGGCGTCCGTTACGCTGACATCGCTACGGTGAACCTGCTTTTTGATGCTGATGCCATTGCCAATCATCCCGAGGCAGCAGGCTTTGTAGTCCCCGCAGTAGACCATCAGACAATGATCGCCTGTTCGTTTGTGCATCACAAATATGATCACCGAGTGCCGCCAGGGAAATGCTTACTCCGCGCATTCTGCGGTGGCGCCATGCATCCCGAAGATCTCGCCTGCAGCGATGCCCAGCTTCGCTCACGAGTTCTTGGCGAGCTCAACTGGCGTTTTGGTCTACGCCAGGATCCCGAACACGTCTTGATCACCCGCTGGCCCCAAGCAATGGCGCAATATGAAGTGGGACATCTCCGCCGCCGAGATCTGGTACGTCAGGGTTTACAGCGTCGCCCAGGCCTGCATTTGGTAGGCAATGGCCTGTTTGGCGTGGGGGTTCCTGATGTCATCGCCCAGGCTGACAGCTGTGCCGCGAGTATCGCAGGTACCTAGCACGCTCACGCCAGGCTGGCCCTTGACAGCTTTCCAGCAGCCCCAAGCATGCGCACCTTCTTGTCATGGGTGCCCGGGAGGACCGGGAGAATAGGGAAGCCGGTGCGACTCCGGCGCGGACCCGCCACTGTAACCAGGGACTCTCACAGGCCTACACCACTGCCCATATTTGGGTGGGAAGGTGCCTGTAGGGGGATGATCTGGGAGCCAGGAGACCTGCCCATGCTATGTATTCACGGCACGCCCTCGGGGATGGGTGCGCCCGCAAGCACCACGGCGGGAATCCGTGGTGTCTGAGGGTGCAATTCGTCCTGCGTGCACGGCTTGGGCAATATGCCCGCAGGAACAAACCCCATGAAACCCCTTCTTAGGCCCTCTCGCTGCGCCTCTCTTGCAGCTGGCATGGCAATCAGCGCGGTAGTTGCCGCGGCACTGCCTCTCTACGCTGAAGATACCTCAACCCAGGCTCACGATGACGACAGCGCCACTCCGCCTGTCGTCGAAGATCAACCGCCATCACCACGCCTGGTGATTACGCCGCTGCGTCGTGAAGGCGAAACCCAGCAATCAGCAGCACGCATTACGGTGGTGGATGATGAAGCCGTGCGGCGCCGTGGGTATCCCACCCGCGTGCGTGATCAATTAGACAACCAGCCTGGAGTATATTTCCGTGCCAATGGTGGATTTGCTGGCAATACGGCTTTGTCCTTGCGCGGAACGCGAGCCAATGATGTGGCGGTGTTGATCGATGGACTGCCAGTTCGTGATCCCACCAGTGTCAGTGGTGAGGTAGATTGGAGTCGTTTGTCGACCATGGGGGTCAGTCAAAGCGAAGTCCTTTTTGGAGCCCATTCAGGACTGTATGGCTCAGCGGCAACCGGTGGCGTGATTAATCTCCGCACCCAGCGCCCCACTCCTGAACATAACGGTCGTCTGCGGGCAGAATTTGGCAGTATGGATACGGCAGTAGCAGAAGGGCGTTTTACCGGCCCCATTGGTGAGCACCTGGGGTATGCCCTGCATGTGGGCGGCATTCGCAGTATTGGCATCAGTGCCCAATATGATCGGGACAACAACCGCGACGGCGATCCAGGCAATCATGAACGCGATGGATTTATTCAACGTACTGCCCGCGGGCGCTTGGAATGGACTCCTGTGGATGGCATGCATTTCTATGTAAGTGGGCAGGTGCAAACTGCGCACAACGAATATGATGCGAGTGGCCCCGATGACTCCGATGCGGCCATAGATTCGCATATGCATCGTCTGAGTGCTGGGATGGCATGGGACATTGATCCAAGCTGGCGCCTCAGCAGCGATATTTTACTGAGTGAAAGCATTCGCGAGGAAGATGATTCGGGATATTATGACCAGTACCGAGGCCGCTTAGGGTATGCCCAGGCGCAACTTACCTGGCAGGTCGTGGATCCGGTGACCGCAGACTTGGGCGTTGATGTGCAACGGGAAGAAGGACGTTTCCGCGAAGACCCCAATGCACCTTTTGGTCCTCCCGGCAACTTCTCTGATTCTACAGAAAATATCGGCGTCTGGACATCGTTCACCTATGATGACGGAGTAATGTACGGCAAGGGAACCCTACGTCATGATGAACATGAGCGTGAGGGGGGAGCCACTACGTGGAGTGTGGGTGCTGGCTGGTGGGCATGGCCAGAGTACCTGCGCCTCACAGGTCATATAGGCAGTAGTTTTCGCGCTCCCACCATATTTGAATTACATGGCAATAATGGTAATCCAGATCTGGAGCCCGAAACCGCGCTCTCCTATAGCGTGGGTGTTGCAGCGTATCCCCATGAATTATTCCGATTAGAGGCCAGTGTCTATCGTACCGAGTATGACCAGCGCATTGTGTCGTCATTTTTTATGCCCGATAATGCCGATGATGACAGTACGGTGTGGGGAGTTGAACTGCGCGCGACCCTTGCTGATCCTCAAGGGGACTGGTCACTCTCGGCCTATGTTAATCCGCAGCGTAGTAACAATGGAGAAGGGGATGACATTTTACGTACCCCGCGCTTATTGGCAGGCGCAGAAGGATCCTTGCGCTGGCGGGAGCTAACGTTGTCTGCAGCCGTACAGCATGTAGGTAAGCGCTATGACGATGATTTTTCCACGTTTCCAGCTACCCGTACAGCGTTGGATTCCTATACCCTTCTTTCTGCCGCTGTGTCTTGGGAGCCGCAAGAAGAATGGGAAGTGTACCTGCGAGGTAGCAATCTTACCAATGCTTATTACGAAGATGTTATTGGGTTCACAACCTTGCGGCCAGCATTTTTTGCTGGAGTAGTATGGAGATATTAACGGTAGACGCTTCTCCTGGACCAGGGTATGAATGCAGGCGCTATTGCTGCCATAGTACCGCTCATTGTCCGAGATCGTACCATGACTAGCACAATTATGGTGCCCTCTATGATCGCCCATCATGGCTCTCTATACGACTTACCCCAGACAGTGGGATTAATTGGGTGGTAATGCGATATCCCCTGTGGGCGGTGTGGTGCATCTTGCTCCTAGCCTTGGTGGCGGTGATAACGGCTGCACTGGGGCTGGGAGTTGGCTCTTTGCGTGATTCCGAACACTCTGGGATCTTTCTGCAACTGCGATCCTGGCGGGTTATTGCTGCTGCTGTAGTTGGTGCGGGATTGGGGGTGGCGGGAGTACTGCTGCAAGGCCTGTTCCGTAATCCCTTGGCCGATCCAGGAATCATCGGCACCAGTGCTGGCGCCACCTTGGGTGGTATGCTGGTGGTAATTGCGGCCCAGCCATTGGCGCAGGCCCTCCGCTTGCCTGTGCATCTCTTGGTTCCTTTAGGCTGCATGGGCGGTGCATTATTAAGCCTATGGTTTATCGTTGCAGTGGCACGATATTGTCGCGATAGCACTACCGTTCTGTTGGCTGGGGTGGTCTTATCCATGCTATTCGCGAGTATTGGCGTTGGTCTCAGCGCCATGTTTGCCGGGTACTGGGAAATATCACGCGCCTTGAGTGCTTTTGCCTTGGGGGGATTAGACGGGAAAGGTCTTGAGCATGTTCTTTTGGCGGTGCCCTTGGTAGTGGCTGCTTGGGGTGCTGGCTGGTGGTGGTGGGCTCGCCCCTTGGATGTGGTCTTGGCCGGAGAAGATGAGGCCCAGAGCCTCGGAGTTGATCTTCAGCAATTGCGGCGATGGGTTATCATATGGTCTACCCTGGCGATTGCGGGAGCGGTGGCAATCGCGGGTAATATTGCTTTTGTCGGTTTAATTGTCCCGCACATCCTGCGCTCGTTAGTGGGTGCCAATCATCGTCGCCTGTTGCCAACGGCAGCTGTGGGGGGGATGGTGTTTGTTATTGCTTGTGATGTGGTCGTACGCCTCGTGCCAGGCGGCACCAGCATACCTCTTGGGGTCATGACGGGGCTTATTGGAGCTCCCCTTTTTGTGGTTCTCTTGTTACGTCAGCGGCGTGGGATGATGCCATGAGTTGCGTCTTGCATGGAGAATCAATACATGTGCATGCAGGGGGCTTCGCCATTGTCCGCGATGCCTGTATCCGTCTGCAGACAGGAGAATTGTTGGCATTGGTGGGTCCCAATGGGGCAGGGAAAACAACTCTTTTACGCGCAATGGTGGGCGTGGTTCCCATGCAAGGAGAGGTGAATGTGCATGGGAAAGCCCTTGCAAGCAATGGCCGAGAACGCGCACAAACCATGGCATACGTGCCTCAGCACTCGCGCCTTTTCGCTGCGGTGAGTGCACGCGAGGTGGTGGAATGGGGTCGTTTTCCCCATCGCGGTTCAGCCTTGGGATGGTCATCCGAGGATCGCTTAGTGGTTGATCAGGCGATGGCTACCTGCGATTGCGGCTATTTGCAAGACCGCGCATTTGTTGATTGCTCGGGCGGTGAGCAGGCGCGACTTCTTTTGGCTCGAGCGTTGGCGACCCAAGCACAAGTGCTCCTGCTTGATGAGCCTGCGGCATCCTTGGATATTGCCCATCGTTTACGTCTATATCAGCTTTTGCGCCGTCTCGTTGAGCGTGGATATAGTATCATTGTGGTCCTGCATCAATTGGAGGATGCTTGGCAGTATGCCGATTCGGTGGCGGTTATGGATCAGGGACAAATCGTTGCCCAGGGGCCAACCGCGCAAACGCTTACCGCAGCGCTGGTACGTAAGGTATGGGGAGTGGACATGCAGCCCCACGGTGGAGTGTCCTACCATTTGCCAGAAGGAGATGCAGGCCATGTCACGTGACGGCACCCTGTGTTTGGTGGCAATCGGGTTATCTTTGCTGCTGGCTTGGCGCAGTGGCATGCCTGTATCTGTATTTGCTCCTGGGCACGCCATCGCAGCGACAGAGATCGTCGATGCATCGGGATACCGCGTGCCCGTTAGCGACTATCAGCGCATTGCCGCCGTAAGTACCGTAGCCACACAACTCCTTCCAGAGCTGGTGTCCACAGAGCGGATGGTATTGGTGAGTCAATGGTATCAGGAGTCCCATCGTTACGCCTTCCGCACGGCCCATATACCTCGCGTTTCTGGTAGTGATCACATCGAAGCGATCGTAGCAGCGCAGCCAGATCTCGTGGTGATCAATAATTTTCAGATGCAGCCAGCCGTGGTTGAGCGTTTGCGTAGTCTCGGACTGAATGTGTTTGATTTAGGCCCACTTGATGGGCCTCCAACCCTCCTGCGTAATATGCGAGACCTTGCTCAGCTCCTGCAGGTTCCTGAACGAGGTGAGGCCATGGCGGATCGTTTAGTCTGGCGGTTAGAGCGCCTGGGTGCCCATATTGCTCCAGAAAAGCGCCGACGTGCGCTGTACCTTGATCGCTATGGTGATCAAGTAGTTGGAGCGACCCGTGGCTCATCCTATCACCATGTACTTAGCTATGCAGGCTTAGTTGATGCGGCCAACGAACGCGGGTTCCCACCATGGCCTGTTCTTGAGAGTGAGCAGATTATATCCATGCGTCCCGAGGTGATCGTGACCAGCCAGGGCGGTGCCCAGCGCTTGCGCACACTTCCAGGCCTGCAGGCGATACCGCTGCTCTATGTGGAATTACCAGCTGGATATGACTCTACGGGCCCTGACGTACTTGAGCTCAGCGAGTGGGTTTTTCGCCAAGTCTATGTCCAACCCAAATGAACACCCAATGGCTGGGGATGCATTGGCTGCAATAAGTGATGCTTGTGGCAGGCTCCCAAGCATCTAAAGTAATAACCATGAAAAGCCTCATTCTGATTCCCTGTGTCGCCGTAGCCATGCTGAGTAGTGGCTGCTTGCGTAGTGAGCCCGCCACGGCCCGCGATCGAGGAGATCGTGCCTGGACTATTTCCACTGGTGGTGGATTGGGCAGTGGCAGCAGTCAGCAGGCACAGCGCTCTGGTGCAGAGCCTGGTGCTCCCCGCGATGGCGAAACCGTGGTTGTGCTTGAGCGCGACCAGGCCCTCTATGAGCTGGCTGATGAACGTGGCCTCTCGCTGCGCTGGCTTATCGAGCGTAATGATTTCACACGTCGTCCTGGGCCAGGTGATCGGGTGATTGTGCCCCGCCAATCAGCGGGTCATCGTTAAACGATGAGCAGTGATATTCCTGCACACATACTGGTCGCCACTGGCAACCAGCATAAAATACAGGAAATTGCTGAAATTCTTGCGCCCTTTGCCATTGATTTACGCACACCCAGCGATGTTGGGGGACTCCCTGCCGTTATCGAAGATGGCGAGACCTTTGCCGACAACGCCATTCTTAAGGCAGAAAGTGCCTGTCGCCATAGTGGACTCTGGGCTTTGGCCGATGATTCTGGCATTTGCGCTCGTGCTCTTGGCGGGGCGCCTGGCGTTTATAGCGCACGGTATGCAGGCGAGGCTTGTGACGATGTCGCGAATAACCGTAAACTTGCCCAGGCTCTTGCCAATCATGATGATCGCCATGTGGAATATGTATGCGTGATTGCCTTAGCACGACCAGGCAAAGCGCCTGTGACCTGGGAGGGACGCTTTGCTGGGCGTTTTGTCCTTGATGCAGTAGGTGATGGGGGCTTTGGCTACGACCCGCATGTGTTTATTGATGAGCTTGGTTGTACCGTGGCTCAAATGTCAGCCGCAGAAAAGCACCAGCGCTCTCATCGCGGACATGCTTTGCGACAATGTGCAGCCTGGCTCGCCCAGCACCGCGACGGGTAAGCTATGCGTACCCGCAGCCGCATGCTGCTGGCATTCATTTCTGCACATGTGATTTTCACGCTTGTGGTTGGCTTAGTGAGCACCCTCTTGCTACAGGGATTTCTTCGAGCCCAGGCAGAGTCATCGGCGCGATCCCTGGCAGCCGTATTGACTTCAGGGGGATTCTCGCTGACACCTGCAGTGCAAGAGCGCATGGTGGAACTCACTGGCTACGAATTTGAGCTCTTTGAACAGCCTTTACAACAGGTTCCCGCCGTCCCAGGGACGGTGCGTATCCCCTTTGAAGGGGGAGTGGTGCGGGTGGAATATCGAACCCCAGCCTATGCCGCAGCCTTACGCGGGGTATGGTGGGCTACGGTATTAGTGGGCCTTATTGGCATTGCTGTTTTTGCTATTATTGCCTGGTGGTTATCGAGCCATCTCTCTCGGCCTATAGAGCAATT
>REDP01000163.1 GCA_007693455.1 Planctomycetota bacterium
AGGGTAGCTAGCGCAACCCTGGGCTAGTATGCGAAGCCCCGTTGGGGCTTTAAACGCTTACCGACACCCTACCTCGTTTTTTTTGATCTCGCCATTCGTGCGGTGGTGTAAATGAATACACGAACCCAAAACGCTTCATGCCATTGATCTCCCGATCGGCCTGCAAAAACGACCTGAATAGGGCTCTTTTTGCGTTAAAAGCATGCACCGCGAAGCGGAAATTTCTTATCCAAGGTGAGCTTTGCGCCGCCCTGTGGCACAGTATTGTCTCCTTCTTGAGCCAGGTGCGAGCGATGGCATCATCCGTGCATGACGAATTCATCGCTGCAGTCCTGTGTCGTCAGTGTTTCGGGTATTCGCGGAGTTGTTGGATCGGGCATGGATCCTGGACTTATGCTTGCTTGGGGCGCGATTCTGGGGCGGCATCTTGCACGCGGGCGCACGGTGGTGGTAGGGCGTGATGCGCGCCCGTCGGGGGCGGTGTTGATGCAGGCTCTGGCTGCTGGCCTGCGCGGGGTGGGCGCTTCGGTTATCGACATTGGCGTGGTTCCCACTCCTACCGTGCCTCACGCAGTGCGTCGTTTGCGCGCTGGGGCGGGAGTGCAGATCTCCGCTAGCCATAACCCTGAGCCATGGAATGCCCTCAAGATCTATACCCGTAAGGGACGTAATATCGATCAGTCCACGCTTGATCGCCTACTGGCGGCCTATCAGCGTGGGGTGGAGGGTTTGTGGTGCAGTCATGAGGGCCTTGGCGGGCACAGCGTGGATGATCAAGCCATTAGCGCGCATATTCGCTCGGTAATGGCTGCCGTTGATGTGGCGGCTATTCGTAAGCGGGCCTTCCGCGTGGTCATCGACAGTGTCAATGGCTCGGGGGCAATGATGGGCCCAGAGCTCTTGCAGGCCTTGGGCTGTCAGGTGATACCGCTTTATGATCGTATAGCCGATCCCTTCCCCCGTAATCCCGAGCCCACTGCTGCCAATGTCACAGAGACGGGTAAGATTGTCCGTGCAGTTGGTGCAGATGTGGGTTTTGTGCAGGATCCCGATGCGGATCGCTTGGCCCTTATTGATCATCGCGGCACCTATATTGGTGAAGAGTATACCTTGGCCCTGTGTGCTGCTGCCCGGTGTGCCGCCCATGGCCCGGGGGCAGTGGTCGCCACCAATCTGAGCACCAGTCGTATGGTTGAGGATGTTGTTGAGCGCTTTCATGGCTCGGTAGTGCGTACGCCAGTGGGTGAGGCGCATATTCTTGACGCTTTGACCCAGCACGGCGCAGTGCTAGCGGGGGAGGGCAACGGTGGCGTGGTCGATCCACGGGTGGTGCAGTGCCGCGATGCGCAAATAGCAATGGCATTGATCCTGGAATACTTGGCGGGTCGCAATGGTACGCTGATGCAAGCCGTGGCAGAGATTCCGCGTTATGCCATGCACAAAGAAAAGATTGCTTGGGATCGACAGCAGGTGGCTGATGCCATTCCCGTATTGCGGCGTTCGGCTTTTGCCCACGGTGCAGAATGCGATGAGCGCGATGGGCTCAAACTTTCGTGGTCCGACCGCTGGGTGCATGTGCGTGCCTCGGGAACCGAGCCAGCTGCTCGTATCATTAGCGAAGCTCCTGATGCCAAGGCTGCGCGTTTACTTGCGCGGCAATTGCGTCAAGCTTTGCAACATACCTAATCGCTCTTGCTTAGTAGGTTGTATATGTCCCCTGCGCCTGCTGACCACGAGTATAGACAATTGCACTGAAAAAAGGATATGGCGGCATGAGTGAAAAAAAATCTGACGACGAGTTCTTTCCTGGTTTTATTGAAGATGACACGCCGCCCAGGAAGCCCGTGCCGCCACCAGTTGAAGAAGATGATGCCAGTGGCTTTAACCCCTTTGCTGATGAGTCGGCGGTGGAATCGGTTAGTCCCGATCCAGCTGCCCCTGTGCCCCACAAAGATGGCCCTCCCAGCGGTGCTGCAGTGGCTCCGGGGACTCCGGCTGCGCCGCCTGTCGCGGGTGGTTTTGATGCCTTTTCGGGCGCAGGCCAGCAACCCGATGAGGAGCCCGAAGAGGATGTGGCCCCTGGTGCGCGCAAAGATTTGTGGGTCTGCCCCCATTGTGGGGCCAAAAACCGTCCCGATCGCGATACCTGTCGCTCCTGCGGCAAGTCTCCCGATGAACCGGTGGTAGCGCCCTGGCACCGCCAGCCCAAAGTGATCATTGCCATCGCAGGCGCTGCCCTTGTCGTGGTACTGCTGCTGATTTTTACTGGTGGCGAACGTGTGGATATGCGTGCGGCGTCTTTGGCCGGCATTGATAATGATCTGCGTCGCCAGAGCGGCGTTCAGGTGGAGCTACCCCTAGGTGATGGGGTTTTTGTCAGCGAAGGGCGTTTCGCCGCAGTGGGTCGGGTGGCCCAGGTGCGCAGGCGCGATGAACATCTTATGCTGACCTTGGGTTTTGCCGATCGCTCGCGCGATGGCGAAAGTCAGATCCATGATGAGGGGGCGGATGATGTGGGCGTGCGCAATGCCTTGGGTGGCATTTCGCGGGTCCCCTATGCTCGATTGGTTGTGCTGGATCCTGATAACCGTATCGCCAGCGACATTTCCACCCAGGATGTGGTTTCGGTGTATGGCCATTACGGCTCTAGTGAAGAGCATGGGACATCAAATCCTGGAGGGCGCCGTTTTGTCCTTTTGATTGAAGGTTTTGACCATTTGTCCCTGCGTTAATGCTGAGCCCGGCATGTGGGTAAGCCGTCTTTGGGGGCACGCCGCCGCGCCGTGTTAGGCAATGCGCGGCGGTGTTACAAGCCGCTGCTGACTAATGGCATGGCTCGCGGCTCGAGCATAAGGATCACCGATTCGGTAACAACGATGAGGTGATCGCGGCCACCATCACGTAAACGTTGGAATGGAAAGCCGGCTTTGCCGCTGTCCCAGCGCGAGGGACTGCCCCGCGGAGGACGAAATTCATTGTTGCGGTTGAGGTTCCACGCAGAAGACGAGAGGTGTTCGCCGCGGTCGGGGAGACTGTCGGCGGCGGTGTTGACGCTTGGCCCACGTTCGATGCTGCCGACAACGTTTCGACCGCGTTCATGACCAACGAAAATGGCGCGCTCTCGGCGATCAGTAAAAAAGGTATCTGCCTCAATGGTGGCAATAACGCTACTGTCGCCGCGTTCTGAAAAAGCCAGGATGCGATCCTGGCGATCAATGACCAGAGAGCCTTGGCGCGGAATAATAAAGATGTCTTGCGGAACCATAACGGCGGCAAGAGGTTGATTCTCAGGGCCGTTATCTTTGCGATATAAGCGGCCGCCAAAGCGGAAGAAGCGGCCATAGTTATTGGCTTCCCCGTGCCACCAAGGCGGGCGCCGGGTATTTGCTTCGGGGTCCTTGCGCACGGTTTCGGTAACCTGGCCGTTTTCTAAGTCCAGGCGATGCCAGGCCTCATCATTCTCGGCAATGGCAAAATTGTGCCAGGGGTGACTACGGATGCGCCAGTGTGCGGCGGGTAGTTGGAGTGGGACTTCTTCGCGTTGGGCGGGGTCGTGATGGAGGGTCACCATGGTGTAGCGAGGGTTGTCGCCGCCAGTGCGATAGAGCATGCGCCTGCGGCAGTGTACCCAGGCGTCATCGGCTTCTCCGTGCCAGAGCTCCTGTCCGTGATTGTCAAAAACGCTGCGGAGATTATCGGGATGAACTGCCATGGTATAATGATGACTATCATGTACGGATTGAATGGGCGCTTGGGCCTCGGCCCAGGGAATGATTTCGGGGCTCGGGCTTTGTAGGCGCAAAAGGGAAATGGAATGGTCATCCCATACATAGAGGGTATGTGGAGAAAAATCGCTGCGACTATACCTGTTGGCGATGCTCATGCGTGGATTGGCAGTGGTATTGTCGATCAGATCAGGCCAATAATACAAAGCAATGGTATAGGGCTGCTCGCTGGCTTCTTCAATAATATTGCCAAGAAGATCTGTGCTCGCTTCACTGCTGGCCCCCCATCCCGAACCGATAATCAACCACTGTCCCACGGTCCACGCCCCAGGATTGCGGCCAATGGCTACGTGCGGTGAAAAGGGGTGACGTTCTCCCGTGCCATCGAGAAGCTCCCAGGTGTCGCCTTGGCGTAGGAGCGAACGATCAGGACCAACAGCAAAGTCATCCAGTGTACTCATTTGTTGTCGCTCATTGGAAAATACGATGAGTGTCGTAGGGCGGCCTTGCTGTGCCCGGTCGGCGACTACCCAGCGTCCTTCATGGCCCACGGCGTGGGGGTTGCGGAAGTCATTGATAATACGTTGGTGCTCGGCACTGGCGATGACAATGCGCTGATTGTCGCCACGAGATCGGTTGATGGCGGCCACCACTGCACTGCCATCCTCGGCCACGGTAATGCGATCAAAAAGGTGGTCGTTTTGCTCTTCGAGAATACCGTGTAGGCCAACATCCCGCCTCCACAGCACCGATCCTGAGTCCCTGGCCACTACGCCGAGGGTGACTTGCCGGCGGTTCCAGGGGCCATGGGTACGGGCAAGGCCAATGTGGTTTTCAAGGCGGGTATAGGCACTGCGCCCAGGATGAAAGGGTAGGGGGATGCTCAGTTGAAGGGGCCGTCCAGAGGGGCTGGTGCGGTAGAAGCGGTGACCGCTGATGACCGCAATATGGGAATCGCGATCCCAATGGTTGTGTATGTCCTCGGGAAAGCCCAGGAGCGGGGATCCGAGAACCTGACTGCGTCCCAAATACGGTAAGGTTTGCCGCCGGCGCAGGTGATCGTGCGCCTCCATATAGGCTTCCAGTTGGATGCAGGTCCAGAGATCACCATGCTGCCGCGCTTGCGCGTAGAGCTCATGAATGGCAGTGGCTTCATGTTCGTCTTCGGCGGATACGGCGGGGCTGCTAATGGCCCAGATGAGCAGGCCGAGTGCGAACACGCACAGCAAGGCATGGATACGCGGAGGCATGTGCTAATCCTTATCGGGGTAGGGGCGGATGAGGCCGGCCAATGGCTTGATGGATTGCCACGACAGAATCAAGAAATGCGGGAAGATCGTCTGCTGGAATGACATTGGGCCCATCGGAGAGCGCTTGTTCGGGGTAGTCGTGGGTTTCGAGAAAAAGCCCCTCTACGCCCACTGCTAAGGCCGCACGCATGAGTGCTGGGGCAAGATAGCCGCTGCCCGAAGAATGGTCACCACCGCCCCCCGGCATTTGCACGGAGTGGGTGCCATCGTAGATGACGGGCACTCCCATGGCGCGTACCAGGGGAAGGCTTCGCATATCACTGACTAGATTATTATAGCCAAAGCTTGTCCCACGTTCAATAATCACTAGGTCGCTGCCGCCGGCTTCATAAAATTTATCAATAATTGCCCGACAATCCCAAGGGGCAAGAAACTGACCCTTCTTAATAGACGTGGCTGTGCCGCTGCGGGCACAGGCTACGATAAGGTCGGTTTGCCGGCATAAAAACGCTGGCACCTGAATCAGATCAACGCTTTGCGCAACTGCCTCCACATCGGCGGTTTCATGGACGTCGGTGGTAACCGCAACCTGAAGCGTGTCTCGGATGTGGCGCAGGGCCGCCAGGCCATCGTGAAGTCCTGGCCCGCGGAAAGAGCGGTGGCTGGTGCGATTGGCTTTATCGTAGCTTGCCTTGAAAATTACCGGGAGCCCACGCTCGTGGCAGGCGCTTACCACGCGTTGGGCCATGCGCATAAGGTGCTCGGGGCTTTCAATGACACAGGGGCCGCTAATAATGACGGGATTTGCTCCGCCAATAGTTACGGGAGTGATCGCAGGATCGTTCAGGGTTACCGGGCGGATGGTCATTGCAGGTCCTTGGCGGCAGGGGTGGGCGTCAAGAGCTATCCTAGCATAGCGGGTAAGCGGGGGAAAGGGGGCGCCGACCCGCGCTTGCCTCTGCGCGGTGTCCGTCAACAGTGCAGGTATGACCACTGGGCGATGGATACTCCTGCAACGTTACGCACCCCAAGTGGTGATGGCAATGGTGTTGGCAGTGGGCTTGGCAGGGGTTGTAGCCTTTTACGTTGCCCTGCGCCCCTGCGTTGTGGAGCATCAGCCTGGCGCCCGCTTAAGCTATGTTTTACGCAGTGAATTGCAGTCAGTGTCCCATGGCGATGAGGGGGAGGGCCTGCTGCCGCAATCGCGTTTTACCCATTACCGGATTCACCTCTATATGCTTGGTTTGGATGGGGAGGCCGCGCTGTTGGTGGAATATGACGGGCCACGACGGCCCTCCTTGTATCAGGTGATGGTGTCGCGCGATGGTCGCGTGCGTCTCCATGATGGCACGCGCTTACATGATTATGGTCCCACAGTCGGGTATTTTGATTTTAATCTTTTGACCTTGCCGCCAGGCCTTGATCAGTATTGGCATGCGGCTCTGCGCTATGCGTATCCCCCGCCAGAGCATGGTTCGCTGACGGCCCACGTCCAGCGCACTCAAAATGGTGCCCGCCCCCGCTTCCGTTGGCAGTACCCTGCCATCGAGTGGATTGATCGTCACCCCGAAATGCCGTCCGAACAGCGTTATGTGCAAATGCGAGACCTGGATGTCCGTTATCGTTTTGATACGCGTTCAGGCGTCTGGAGTGACGCGCGCATCCGCTTTATCGCTGGCGTTGAGGTGGACAACGATCCGGGCTATCGCCACGAGCGCGTAGAGCTTCAGTTGGATCTGCTTGATGTGCGTTCTGGCAATGAACAGCAGCGCCATCGCTTGCAGGCGCAGGTACGCGCCCTGCAGGCGGTAGAAGCGATGCTTGTTCAGGGCGATCGCCAAGGGGTGATGCAGCGCCTGCGAGAGCTGCGTGGCATTGCCCAGGGAGATCCCTTTTTGGATGCTCTGCTGCACCACTGGTACGAGGACGTCACAGCCTCCCCGCAGGCCCAGAGTCATGCGGTGCAGGTGGCAACGGTGCGCAGCCGGGGTGCTGCTGAAGATATTCGTTGGTCTTTGATTGCTGATGGGTATCCAGCTTATATCAGTCAGCAGTCAGAGCGTATGGTGGTATTCGCTGGACCATTTAAAGAGCGTGACGCGCAGGTTTTATCAGACATGCAGCGGTTATTCCCCCGCAATCGTCCATTTTGGCAGAGCACGCCCTCTCGGTAGTCACGGGGTAATTATTCGTGCACGAGAGTTGCTGAGCGATCGAGAAAATGGGTTGCCACCACACGTACCTGTGCTGGTGGTGGCAACTGCGGGGGGTCAAGGCTGATGAGGGTGCTGCCGCTGCCGCTTAAACCCCAGCGCAGGCCTTGTTGCGTAAGCCACTGTCCAATCTCGCGCAGTGCTGGCTGGACTCGACAGGCGGCTGGCCAGAGATCATTATGAAGACACTCCTGGGGGCGACGTTGCCACATTTGCTGCCATACGGCGCGACCCCAGGCGCTGCGCGGAGCACGTTCGTGGTCGTGTACGGCAGCGAATACCTGGGGAGTCAGGCAGGAAAATGATGGGATGATGAGCCACAGTGGCCTTCCGACCTCGCCATGCATGGGGAGGGGAGAAAGTATTTCGCCGCGGCCCAGCCCATGGGCGCGACCTCCCTGGAGAAGGAAGGGTACGTCGGCGCCTAGCTGGAGGCTGTTGGCAATCCACTCAAGGCTTCCTTGTGCACCTGGAATCAGATGTCGTATGTCCCGCAAGAGGCCCGCCGCATCCGCAGAGCTTCCGCCCAGGCCACTGCCCACGGGGATGTTCTTGTCAATATGCACCCGCCAGGTGCCAGTCAGGCCGTAGTCGCGACGGAGATATTCCACACAACGCCACACAATATTGCTCTCCCGACAGGGGATGCTGGGGTCGCTGCAGCTGAGGGCTATGCGATCAGGCCCGTGGGGCGAAAACCGGATATGCAGTACATCGTGCAGGGCAATGCATTGAAAGGTGCTTTCAAGAAGGTGGAATCCCGCGCCATCGCGACCCAGGAGGCGGAGACCTAAATTCACTTTAGCTGGGGCGATACAGCGAAAATAGTAGGTCTGACTGCTGCCCATGAAACCCTCCGAAGGTGCTTGGCAAGAAGGGTAGTGCGCTCGGGCCATTGCGCAAAGGGAGCTATTGTTCGGGTTGGAGAGCGTCTTCTTGGTCCATCATACACCCTCCCCCCCGATCTCGGGCCTGGGCTTGTGATGGGGTGGGTTTGGGTGAATGCTCTCCCTTTCAAGTGACGAGTCTTTCCCCGATGGGGTCTCCCACTTGTAAAAGGGGACACACTGTGCCCGGGATTGATGGCTGAGGAGGTCTCAATGCGCAAGTCGCTGACTGCCCTGATCATGGGCATTACATTGAGCAGCACGGGTATACCATATGCCCATAGCGCCGAGTTGGATGCCCGCCCGGGTGTCGTGGCTGAGGATCAGATTCGTGAAATCCTTTCCGAGGCGGTGAATGAATTCCGCACCGGTCGCTATCGGCAAGCTGCAGCGCGTTTGGCAGATGCCTTGGCGCTTGATCCAGAAGATCGCCTGATCTATGAGTTTTACTTGGCCATCGGGCATGAGAAGTTCATTCGCATGAGTGAGCGTGCCGAGCTCGACACGGTCATGAAAGAGATCTTGCGCAAGTACAACGTTTACCGTGATGAGCTGCGCCGCAGTGATGATTATATAACCCTTCTGATTAGTAAGCTGGATGCGCGTGGTGACGATGACCCCCGCTTTAGTGATGAGCGGCAGCGTTTTGTCGCCACCCAAGAGTTGGTGGCCATTGGCCCCATAGCCGTGCCGCACCTCATGCGGCATCTGGTGGATACGCGTGAAGATCGCCTGCGGGATTATTGCCGCGTAGTGCTCTCGCGCATGGGTTATCGCGCAGTGATCCCTCTTATTGAAGGCCTTAAGGCTGAAGACCCTCGTTTAGTTGCCAGTGTAGCCATGAGCTTAGGTGATATTCAAGACGCCCGCGCGCTGCCTGGCTTACAAAACATTATAGACCACCATGAAGATGATACGGTGCGCCGAGTTGCGCGTAATGCACGCAATCAAATAGCTCGCGCCAATGGTATTTTTCAGGATCTGCCCGAAGGTGGGATGCTCTATTATCAAGAAGCCCTGCGTTACTTCCGTGATGGCGATCAGGTCCGCGATGAGTCGGTGGCCAATGAGTCCCTCATGTGGCGCATGGAAGGTGATGAGCTCTCCTATGAGACCGTGCCTCGCTATGCCTGGAACGAATTAATTGCCGAACAGCTGCTCTTTGACGGCGCTGCGGCCTATACAGACTTTGAGGCATTCTATCCCTTGATGGCAGCAGTCTTGACGGCACAGATGGAAGAAGTCGCCGCGCGTCATCGCTTGGCTGGCGAACGTATCACCAACCCCAATCGGCCCTATGAAGCCCTTCCTGCCTTGGAAGAGCGCAAAGAAGCCGTGGCGCTGCTTGAAGATCGGGTGATTGCCTTTGGCCCACGCTACCTCTACCGTGCCATTCAGCAGGCGATTGTTTCCGAGCGCTATGATGTGGCAGCCCGTCTCATGGAATTGCTGCGCGACCCCCATCTCGCCCATGCCGAAAGGCTTCTCCCATCCCTCGATGAGGGGCTGAATCCGGAAAAACTGGGTAGTGTTCTTGTGGCCGCCCTTGATCACCCAGACCGCCGTGTGTCCTATCATGCGGCAATCACCTTGGCCCATCTTGACCCCAAGCTGGAGTTTTTCGCTGCCGAGCGCGTGATTCCCATGCTTGCCCAGGCGGTTGGTGAGTGGTCCATGCGCGTGGTGTTGGTGGTGGATCCCGATTATCGCTCGCGCAATGCCGCGCGTCAGGGACTGCAGCGACAAGGTATTTTTGTGATTACTGCCGCCGACGGCTTTGAGGCCCGTGCCCGTATTGCTGAAGCACCGGTTAAGGATGCAATCATCATTGCCGGTGATCTCATTCCTTCCCTGCGGGATGAATGGGGTCGCACCATTGAAGTTCCCGAGCAAACGGCAGGTGGATTGATTGCCGCCTTGGCTGAGGATCGCCGTACGGAAAACACACCCGTGATCTTGAGTCTGCCCGAAGAGCGTGAGATTTCGGTGACCATTCAAAACCAACTTGGTGATCGGGTTGCCGCAACCGTTCAGCGCCCCTACGATCCCGTGCAGTTGCGCGGGGCAGTGGACTCGGTCCTGGGCGATGATGAGCTGCCGGAAGTCAATCGCCAAGCGCGCGAAAGCATTGCATTGCATGCAGCGCGTGCTTTAGCCTCCGTTCATCCCGTCAATAAGAGCCAGTTCCCCGTGGCTGATGCCCTGGACGCTCTTTTGACTACCATCAGTCATCGCAGCGACCCCATTCGCATTGCCGCCCTCCAGGCCATTGCCCACACCGGCGATGCCAGCCGCATCAACCGCGTCACTGAAGTCTACGATGAGCTCAATGGCAATGGTCAACTCGATGACAAAGATGATGTTCGTATCGCCTTTCTCTACGCCATTGGCAACCTTGATGCCACCACTGACGCGGCGGTGGCGATTATCAAGGAAGCTATGCAACATCCCAACCGTGCGGTACAGCGTGCCGCGCATGAGGCAGCTGGCCATGGCGGTGCGCCATCGCCTGCCATCCTCTTGCACTATCAACAGCAGCAACGCCTCGACGTGCGCGCCCCCGGCGCCGGTAACTGATTTTCCACTCGCCCAGGCTCTATCTGGAGTTTCGACACCATGAACACTGCCATCAAGGTCTTCATCATCTTGAACCTGCTTCTGGCCCTCGGCTTTGCGTATATGCAAATGCTGACCTACGCCACGCGCGAAAACTGGAAGCGCCGCTGGGATCAGGATACCCGTAACTTGGCTGAAGAGTTGGTTGCTGCCAACCGTTCCACAGCTATCGCCAGCCACGATAAGGCGGTTGCTGAGGCGGCTACGGCTCGTGCCCAAAATCAGATTCAAGGTCTGACCCAAACCATCGAGGACCAAAAGTCCCGCCTGGATCAGCGCGAAGCTGATGTGGTCAACTTGAATCTGCGCATTTCCAAGCAGGACGAACAAATCCAGGCGCAGATTCTGCAGATCCAAAACCTTAATGAAACACTGGCAACCACTCGCCAGCGTAACAGCGAGCTCAACAATATCGCTGCAGTGGCGCGTGCGGTGGCCCACGAATTAGACGTCCGCCTTGCCGAATTAGAGGATGACTTTAACAACGCCCAGGTTGAACTGCGGCGCCGCGAACAAAGCATCGCACGCATGGAAGAAGATATTAACCGTAAAGATGCACGTTTAGCCTTGGTGCGCGAGCGCCATCGCGGGGTGTACGATGAAATCACTAGTGATGAGCCGCCCAGTGCTGAAATCATCGAAGGCATGGTGGCAGCCATCCATAATGATCCCAGTGGTCGCCAGGATCTGGTGATGATTACTGTGGGACGGAATGCTGATATTCGCCCCAATATGGAGTTCATCATTCTGCGTGGCGACCAGTATATCGTTAAGGTGCGCGTTGATCGGGTGCTTGATGACATGGCAGCCTGCCGTGTGATCCCCGAAACTTGGAATACCCGTGGACACACCATCCAGCAGGGTGACCTGGTGCAGAACCGTCTGTGGTAGTTTGGTACGTTTAAGCACGCCCTTTTCTGCTGAGGAATACTGGCATGGATGAAAACAACGATAAAACCTATATGGTCCTGGTGATTGTCACCTTCCTGGCATTAGCCCTCGCCTTTGGTTTTGCCTTTATTGAATGGCAAGAACTCAGTGACCCTGAATACGTCGTACAGCCGAGTGTTTTCCCCTAATCGCTGCGATACACTTCGTTTTTGCCTGAGCACCCAGCCACCTTTGGCTGGGTGTTGGCGTTTGCGCTCAGCGCCCTATTCTCAACGCCTATGCTAACCCCAGGAAGCACTATTGGCGGACTCACCATCCAAGAACTCTTGGGTCGCGGAGCCATGGGAGAAGTCTATCGGGCGGTGCAAAATTCACTCAACCGCCCAGTGGCAGTAAAGCATATCAGTCAGCACCTAGTGGATAATGAGACCGTGCAGGCGCGTTTTTCCCGCGAAGCTCAGGTTATTGCCAAGGTAAACAGCCCGCATGTGCTTGGCGTGTATGAATTCGGCTGTTTTACTGATGAACAGGGGGAGCCCCATTGGCTCTTGGTGATGGAGCTGGTTGATGGCGGGGCCAATGCCAAGGATCTTATGCGGCGTGGTCTGGATTGGCAGCAAGCAACCTCAATTATTGCTCAGGTTGCGGAGGGTATGGTGGCAGCAGCCGAGCACGGCATCGTGCATCGGGATATCAAGCCAGATAATATTATGGTGACCAATAAGGGGGTGGCTAAGTTGGCAGACTTCGGTTTAGCCAAGGCCGAAGATTCCCATGCCATGACCATGGACGGCGCATTGCTGGGTACCCCGTACTATATGCCGCCAGAGGCTTGTCGTGGTGAGGCCGTAGATCAGCGTGGGGATATCTATTCACTGGCTGCCACCTGGTATCATATGCTTGCAGGTCGCCCGCTTTTTGAGGCGGCCAATACCATGATGCTGCTGCGTGCCCATGCCGAGGATCATCCTACCCCCATTCGCAAACACATGCCGTCTCTGCCTAAAGCCGTGGCGGCGCTGCTGCATCAGTGTTTGGCCAAGCAACCAGCGCAGCGCCCCCCCAACGCCGAGGCCTTTCTTACGGCCCTACGGGCTGCTGTGCCTGCGCGGCAGCCCATCCCGGCGCGACTGGACAGTGCCATTTTTGATCGCCAAGGCTCCACCGAAGGTAATTCCAGTACGGTGCAGACGCGCTTGGCTGACGCTGGAAACAGTGCCACAGCTGCTACAGCCTTGGCCCAAGACCCAGGTATGGCATCCACCTTGGGGGCAGAGTTGGCGCTGTCATCATCGTCCCATGGTTCACGGCGGACGTTGATCATTGCCGGGGGTATCCTTGGTGTGGTCCTGATCGTCCTCCTGGGGTGGCTTGTCATGCGACCAACCGCCGAGCGTAGTGCGATTATTGAAGGCTATTTGGCCCGAGGAGAGGTCATTCAAGCATGGTCCATGCTTGAAGATGCCGATGATGATGAGGCGAGGGCATTGCGAGAAAGTGTCCGTCAGCACGCGCGTCGCCATGCCAGCGACGTCATGCAGCGTGGTCTCGACCTTTTGGGTAATGGTGCCATGTCCCAAGCTTTGGAGCTCCTTCAGAACCATCGTGAGATAGCGGTTATAGCGGGGGCAGACGATCGCTATGACGAAGTGATCACCCGCCTGCGCGCCGCCATGCCAGAGAATGAGCCCTAGTCGTGGCACCAGGGCGGCGCAAAGCTTGCCCCCGGGGCCACTGGTCTCCGGGGCAGTGGCATTAAGCGTTACGCCCCCTTGGGGCTTAGCATTGAGCTCCTGATCGGCCCGCAATAAAACGCCCTAAATAGGACGTTTTTGCGCGATAAGCATATTCCGCGAAGCAGGCATTCCTTCCCTATGATGCGCTTTGAGTTGCCCTGGCCGCGGTATTCCTTGCCTTGTTGTTGTCGGGGGACCGTCCACAATATTTCCATGCGATGCTTTCTTGGACTGCGGCCAGACGCTGATGGTTGTGATCGATTGGAAACTCTTACGCGCCCCCTGCGCCAGTGGCAGCTTCCCGCGCGCTGGACACATACGCAGGATTTCCATCTCACCCTGTGCTTTTTGGGTGACATTGATGACGCTGATGTTCAAGGTGTGCGCTATAGTATAGAGGAGGTGGCGGGTAGCATGCCACGGCCGCAATTGCGCCTCAATGGCCTGGGAGCGTTTGGTGGTAAGTCGCACCCCAAGGTGGTGTATGCTGCGGTGGATGACCAAGGTGATGCCTGTGCGGCTTATCACCGGGACCTCTGCGAAGTCATGGGGATGCGCCCATCACGGAATTTTCAGCCGCATTTTACCTTGTGTCGACCGCAGCGGGTGCCCGAGCATAGCCCGCGCGATTGGCCTGATTTGATCACCGCATTCGGCGCCGCAGAATGGGGTGATATTGGGGTAGCGGAAATGGTGCTCTATGAAAGTCGCCAGCCCAGCAATGGTGGCCCGCGTTACCACAGTATCGCCCAATGGCCCCTGTTGTCGTAGTTCCCTGACTTGCTAGCATGCCGCCCCGCCAGGGTAAGCTTGGCATAATAGGTTCACCAGCATTGATGACAGAGGAAGATGCATGCGTTCAGACACAGTTAAAGCAGGATTTGATCGGGCGCCACATCGCGCCTTATTGCGCGCTACGGGTGTTGGCGAAGATGATTTTTCCAAGCCCTTTATCGCTATTTGTTCATCGCATATTGAAATCATTCCAGGCCATGTGCATCTCGATAAAGTGGCGCGGATTATTGCCGATGCCGTGCGTGAGGCTGGTGGGGTGCCCTTTATTTTCAACACCATTGGGGTTGATGACGGCATCGCCATGGGACATGATGGAATGCTGTATAGTCTGCCATCGCGTGAACTGATTGCCGATAGCTTGGAAACGGTGGTGAACGCCCACTGTTTTGATGGCCTGATTTGTATTCCCAACTGCGATAAGATTGTTCCCGGGATGTTAATGGGGGCCATGCGCTGCAACATTCCCACCCTGTTTGTTAGTGGTGGACCGATGAAGGCGGGGGCCACCGAGGACGGCGAAGCGATTGATCTTGTCTCTGCTTTTGCTGCCGTTGCTGAACACAATGCCGGCACGATCAGCGATGAGCGTCTCTTGCATATTGAGCAAAATGCTTGTCCTACCTGTGGATCCTGTTCGGGGATGTTTACCGCCAATAGTATGAACTGTTTGAGTGAAGCTCTGGGTTTGGCTTTGCCTGGTAACGGCACCATCCTGGCTGGCGATAGTCCCGAGCAGCTCAACCCCGAGCGGATCGATCTCTTCCGTCGGGCTGGCGCCCATATTCTCAAACTTGTGGAATGGGACCTCAAGCCCCTCGATATTGTCTCCCTCGAAAGTTTTGATAACGCCGTGGCTCTGGATATCGCCATGGCAGGCAGCACCAATACCGTATTGCATCTCTTGGCAATCGCCCGTGAGGCGGGAATACCCTATGATCAGATGCGGATTAACGATATTTCCAAGCGCGTACCCACGTTGTGTAAGTTAAGTCCCAATGGTCCCCATCACATCCAAGATTGCCATCGCGCAGGGGGTATTTATGCGATTCTCGGTGAGCTTGCTGCAGGTGGCTTGTTTGATACCTCGCGCCCAACCATAGTCGGTAAAACCTTTGCAGAACTGCTTCAGGGGGTGCGCACCCAGGATCCAATTGTTATCCGTAGCATTGATAATCCTCACACCGCAGATGGGGGATTGGCAATCCTGAGTGGGAACCTCGCGCCCAATGGCTGTGTGGTGAAAAGTGCTGGAGTTGTGCCCGAAATGCTTGCCTTTGAAGGTACGGCAGTGTGCTTTAATTCGCAGACAGAAGCCTGTGCTGGCATTCTCGGCGGTAAGGTGCGCGAAGGGGATGTGGTGGTGATTCGCTATGAAGGGCCCAAGGGTGGGCCTGGGATGCAGGAGATGCTTGCCCCCACCAGTTATATTAAGGGGGCTGGTCTTTCGGGTAAAGTGGCCTTGGTGACCGACGGTCGCTTTTCAGGTGGCACCTCAGGTGCCAGCATTGGCCATGTGTCGCCTGAGGCGGCAGCTGGCGGTGTGATTGCATTGGTGCACGACGGTGATCGCATTCGTTACAATATCGCCGAGCGCAGCATTGCTTTACTCGTTGATGACGCTGAGTTGCAACGCCGCCGCCAGACCCTGGTGCCACCGCAGAAGCCCGTGCCAGGATCCTGGCTGAAACGGTATCGAGCCCTGGCCACCAGCGCCGATACGGGGGGTATTCTGCGCATTCCCGAAGAAACCAGTGTGCTGACTTCTTAACGCCGCTCGCTGGCGCGTTCCTGCCAATACGCGGCACGCTCTTCATCGCCTTGTTGCCGCGCCAGATCGGCCAATTCACTGGCAGTATTGGCATTGGGTTGGAGTCGATAGGCGCGTTCAAAGCCACGTCTGGCACTCTCCAGTAAGCCATCTTCGGCGTCCAGTTCAGCAAGGCGGCGGTGGGCAGATGCCACCTGTGGCTCGAGACTGCGGTAGCGGTTGAGCAGGCGGCGCTCAAGATCGCGATCACCCTGCATGCGGGCAATATGTGCGCGCGCGGCGATGGCAGGGGTGAAGTGTTGATCTCTTTCTAGGGCTTCGGCAAATGCGGCCTGGGCAACACGGTAATCTTCGCGAAGCATGGCCACATAGCCACGGCCGTAGGGACCGGCAGGATGGTGGGGAAAAAGATCTTGCAGGCTGCGGAAACTTGCCTGGGCCGAGCTTGTGCGTTGCAGCGCCAGGTATGCCTGAGCTTGCAGGAGGCGTGGTTGTGGCCAGCGCGGAGCAGCATTGATCGCGGCATGTAAGTGCTCCAAGGCCTCTTCATAGGCTTCGTTGGCCATATCCACCCGCGCCATCAGATACCACAAGCGAGGATGCCGATAGCCATCCTCGAGCGCTTGGCTGACGGCCTCTTGGGCCTCGCTGAAAAGGCCTTGTCGCAAGAGGTCTTCAATTTGATCCATGGTGCGAGAGCGTTCGATGCTGGAGCTATGGGGTCGGTCGCTGCCTACTACTCGTCCTGGTGGCACACAGGACTGGAGCAACATCGCCACCAGTGCGCAGAAAATAAGGCCAGCGCACTGCCAAGCATCCTTGCCTCGCTCAAGCCGAGAGTCGTTCATTGTACCCATGGCATCGTTGTCTGCGCGTCATGCAACGGCCAGTTTGGCCCCAGAGCCTTCTGGGAGGCACGAAGTTCCTGACCAGCTTTGAATCGCCCTGATCGGCAAATGGCGCGGGATTGACCCTGCTCCAGAGGTGGTGAGAGTGTGTATTCACCTGCACGTGTATGGAGGCCTTGTATGTCCGCAGCCTTTGCCCTGGGTATCGCTACCCGTAGTCTCAATCTCGCATCACCGGAATCTGTCGATCAGGAAAGCCCTGTGCTTGCGGTGTATTACCCCCAGGTTTTCCATGAACGCGAGCAGGCATCCCTTGCGGCTATCCGTCAGGCCCTGTCGCTACCGACAGGCAATCTCAGTCGCGAGCTGAGCGGCGAAGACCTGCAGGCCATTGCTTCCGCCCTGGAGGCCCATCACACCCCCGATCATGCCAAGGGAGTGGCCTTATCCCTGCGCGTGGTGGAAGGAGCGGCCCTGGCCAATGCAACGCGGATGCCCCTGCAGGCGCCTCAAGTGCCCGTGTTGATGGTTATTGATGACCTGGATCAGGCGCCACAGGATGCCTGTGATGTGTACCTACGCCTGCACCTTTTGTCGCATCGGGCCATCCAGCCCCATGGCTGCAGTCTCCAAGGGGCCTTTGGCTTGTTAAGTAATGTGGCCTGGACCAGTCATGGACCCTACCTCGCCAGCCAGGTAGACTGCTTGCGGGCACAGTGGCGCGCCAGGGGAGAAGTGCTTCAGGTCAGTAGCGTGGATAAGTTTCCACGTATGACGGATTTTGTGGTGCCGAGTGGAGTGCGTATTGCGGATGCTGACCGTGTGCGTTTGGGCGCTCATTTGGCCAGTGGTACCACGGTGATGCATGAAGGTTTTGTGAACTTCAATGCGGGCACCTTGGGGGCCAGTATGGTAGAGGGCCGTATTAGTGCCGGTGTTGTCGTGGATGACGGCTCCGACATCGGTGGTGGCGCCTCGATTATGGGAACCCTATCGGGTGGTGGCCAGGAGGTCATTCGCGTGGGTAAGGGCTGTTTGTTGGGTGCCAACGCGGGCTTGGGCATTAGCCTTGGTGACGGTTGCACGGTTGAGGCAGGCACCTACATCACTGCTGGCGCCAAGGTTCGCTGCCCCGATGGCAGTCTGGTGAAGGCATCGACACTGAGTGGCCGGGACGGGTGTTTATTCCGTCGCAATAGCATGGATGGGGCGCTGGAAGTGATTTTTAAGGCCAATGCCACAGAGCTGAATCAGGAATTACATGCAAATTAGCGCTCCTGGGCGGCGGTGAGGGGACCTGGTGTCGTATGCCGCATATGGTTTCGCACCCTAGCTCACGTGCTCCAGGCATAGGGTAATTCATGTGTGGCACAGATTCATAAAGGAGTATCAATGGCCATGGAAATGTTTGGATATCGCCAATGCGGCACCTGCCGCAAGGCCCAGCAGTGGTTGCGCGAACATGGTCATGAAATAGCAATGAAGCCCATTCGTGACACTCCTCCCACGGTCTCGCAATTGCGCAGTATGCTCGAGTATCTCGGCGGTAATCGCAAGCGCCTGATAAATACCAGTTCCAAAGACTATCGTGAAAGTGGCCTGAAGGATCGCCTGTCAGATCTCAGCGATGACGCCCTGATGCGCGAACTGCGCAGTAATGGTAATCTCATTAAACGGCCTTTTCTGCTGTGTGATGGTGGTGGCACTACGGGCTTTAAGGAAGACGAATGGCGGGAACTTCTCGGCCCCTTGCCCTCCTAGATTTTCTATCGCGGGATTGCTCACGGGACCGCCGATCTCCTGATCGGTCAGCAAAAACGACCTGAATAGGGCGCTTTTTGCGCTCAAGGCATGCACGGCGAAGCGGGAATTCCTTACCCAAGGTGAGCTTTGAGCTGCCCTGGGATTGCTCGTTTGCGTTGGTTGCATGCCGTCATTGCTGCGCCATACTGTGATTGGTTGGGATCGGGCAGTATGCAGGGCGCTCCCTTTCCTGATACGCTTTGCATCGCTCTGGGCAGTAGGGACAAGGAGTCTTTTATGATTCGCAGCATGCTTACTCGCTCGTGGATGCTGGGTTCACTGATGCACTCGGGACTGCCTCAGCAGATAGCAATGCTGCTGATGCGGGTGTGGTTTGGTGGCGCAATGTTTTTGGCGCATGGCTGGTCGAAGATTGGACGCAATCCCAGTGAGTTTCACGACCCCCTGGGTATTGGCCTAGAGTTAAGTTTATACTTGGTTATTTTTGCAGAGGTCTTTTGCGCCCTGCTTATTGTTGTGGGTTTGGCAACGCGTCTGGCGACCATCCCCCTGATGATTACCATGGCGGTAGCGGGCCTTCTGGTCCATCCCGTGCACACTGGAGCCATGTCCTATTTTACCGCCTATCTGGTGCTATTGATTCTTGGTCCAGGAAAATGCTCCCTCGACTATCTCGTCTGGCGTAGCCCGGCGCAAAACTAGAAAGCGGCTTATTTCCAGACATGGGCAGGGCGCAGTGGACTAGGATCGGTTGCTTGGGTCTGCCGCCCGCAGCATGGCGGCAAAGTCAAGATCACCATCACCTGCAGCCAGGCGCTGGGCATAACTCTGGCACAAGCGATGGGTTTGGGGGAGTTCGCGATCCACATCGCGGGCCAGGCGCAGAGCCAAATCCAGATCCTTATGAAGATGCTTAATGGAGAATTGTGGACTCCAATCGTGGGAGGCCATCTTATCCCGCTTCAGATCAACCAGGCCAGAGCGAGCGACATTACGATCGAGGACGGCCCAATAATCCTCATCGCTAATGCCTGCAGCTCGGGCAAGACTCAGTGATTCGGCCATGGCTTGATAGGTTGCGGCAATAGTGAGGTTCATTGCCAGCTTAATCGCGGCTGCCTTGCCAACGCTTCCCAGTGGTATGCGCGCGTTGCTTATGGCGCTGTATGCCGCTTCCACTTGGGCAAAGCAGGAATCGTCATCGCCAATAAAAAAGACGGTTTGCCGCTGTTCGGCGGCAGGCTTACTGCCGGTAAAAGGCATATCAAGATAGCGATGGCCGGCCGAACGCACGCGCTGGGCAAGATCCTTGGTTTCATCCACGCCAATGGTCGCGTGTTGAGCGATGATCGTGTGTGCGTTGAGGTGGGGCAGTATGGCATCGATAATCTGCCTGGTAACCGGGCCGTCAGCAAGGACCAAGGCAATCAGGTCAGCATCGCGCACGGCCTCGGCAAGATCCTCGCACCAGCCAGGGCTCTCTGCTTTGGGACTGCGATTCCAGCTGCGGATGGGGTAGCTATCCTGATGCCAATTGCGGGCCCATATGGAGCCAATAATGCCCAGTCCAAGTACGGCAATACGGGGGTAGTCGCTCATGGCTGTAATCCTCTATTGGCAACGGGGGGAGGTCTCTGGCGACCTGTGTTGCGCGGCATTGGTTTGTATGTGCTGACTGTGAGCCTTGGCCACCTTGGTCTTCTTACAAGGGCTTATTCCGGGCCTTGTACAGGGCGGCTCAAAGCCTGCCCTCGGGATCGCCTGATCGGTCTGCAAGAATGACCTGAATAGGACGCTTTTTGTGTTCAATGCATCCACCGCGAAGCGGAGATTTCTTATCCAAGGTGCACTTTGCGCCGCCCTGCGGCCTTGTAAAGGCCAGGATGCTCAAACGTACTCTTTCTATGGTGCGTATAATGGTTCTGGAGCCTCTCAGCGGTTGCGGATAGGAAACATTACGACCAGGCCGAGTGGGAGGAGGAGCGGGATTGTACGTCTCTTGAGGCAGTGGAGAAAAAGTGTTGTTGCGGTGGCGATGCCAGTGCTATACTGCCAAGACATTGGTCATTGTGGCTCCCTCATGGAGGCGCAGTGGTGCTTTCTGAAAATAAAGAATTCGGACGGTGACTGATACGGTGCGTGGCCGTTGGTAAGCGCCGAAATGGTAGTGGAAGTGGCCCCCTAGGCCCATGTGGGAGTGGAATATCCGTGAGTAAATCAGGAGCGGCAGCGAGTAGGTCCTCGGCAGCAGGCAAGGCCGGAACGACGCGAATTGCCAAAGGTGAAGGTCAAATTGTCCTAACGCTGGGGAATGTGCTGCCAGGATGTCGGCGTACGCGCACATTGAAGGTGCAGGGCGCGGTTGGTATTAAGGAAGAGCCTCTCTACGAGCTTGATAGCATCCAGCGCGCCATCAATCAGGTGCGCGGCGTGCATCCACCACCGATTATGGTGATTGATGGGCAACAGTTTCCCTTGGTGATCGAGGGGTCTCCCCGGTCGCCGCGCCTAATGATGGAAGACTGTGGCGAACACATGCGTCTCTATCTTGAGGTGAGTGGTGCTGCAGTGCAAAATGTATGGGCCTTGCCTGGGCCGCATATCGTCTTCCGTGGGCGTATCATTCCCCTGGAGTGGACTGGGCCCGCAGAAGATTTAGACCCCTTAATGACTGGCTCCATCAAAGTCGCCAAGCGGCTTTTGGTGCGTTCGCCCTGGCGGTCTCTCCTGGCCCATGCGGGGCAAGTGCCACCGCAGGCGGAAAAGGCCAAGGCCGTGCGCGGTCGTCCCTCTCCGATTCTTGAGATGTGGGAAGTGGATTCACGCCTCTGTGGTCGAGTGCGCTTTAAGTATCACGAAGATCTCCCCGAAATTGATCCCCTTGAGCGTATCGGTTTGATCGTTGCTGAAGGTAAAGACGGTCAGATCTATAAGTGTGAGCGGGATCGCGATCAGGAGTTTAATCGCTCCAACGAGTTTATTAAACGCGGCGCTTTGGTGCAGCGTCGTGGCGCTTTTGGCTTTGTCGCTGATGGTGATGCCGCAGATCGCTTCCTGGCGCAAGTCATCCCCAATCTGCAAGGCTGGGATGTACGCGGACGCGATTCTTTGCATCGAGGTCGTCCGCCCAAGGATATTACCATCCATACCAGCGTGAATGCTGACAAAGAGCATCTTGCCCTGGGTATAAGTGCCGAGGTTGAGGGGCGCGAAGTTTCCATTAAAGAATTACTGGCCAGTGCAAGTCGCGGGCAGAACGTGATTATCTTTAAAGATGGTATGCGTGCCCGCATTAACGACGAATGGCTGGCGCGCTACCGTACCCTGGTTGAATTCGGTGGCGTGGAGAAATCCACTGGCAATAAGGTGAAGGTCAAGCGCCATGCCGCGGCGTTGGCCGTGGGCCTTGCCGAAAGTGGCGGGACCATGGAACTCGATGAGGCGACCATGGACTTAGCCCAGCTGGCTAAGGGTGGAGCTAAAATCCCCTCGGTTCCCATCCCCGATGGCATCAATGCAACCCTGCGTGAATATCAGCACGAGGGATTCAATTGGATGGTATTCCTCTCCGATCGTGGTCTAGGTGGTGTCTTGGCTGATGATATGGGGCTCGGCAAAACCGTGCAAAGCTTGGCGTTTATCCGTCATCGTATTTTAGAAGATCCGGGTATTCAATTGGTGGTGGCGCCTCGCTCGGTGGTGGATAACTGGGCCGAAGAGTGTCAAAAGTTTGTGGCAGATATCCCTGTCTATATCCATCTTGGCCTGGACCGAACCAAAAAACTTGAGGAATTGCCACGAGATGGCATTCTACTCACCAGTTATAATATTTTGCAGCGAGATATTGCTCTATTAAAGCAGTTGCAGTATTCCACCATTATTCTTGATGAAGCGCATATCATCCGCAATCCCGAGGCAAAGACAACGCGTGCGGCCCTCAATTTGGTGAAGAACTCACGGCGACGTATGTGTCTTTCGGGAACCCCGGTGCAAAACTGCGCCGAAGACCTGTGGCCGATCTTCCATTTCCTTATGCCCTATTTCTTGGGTCGCCGCAAGGTCCTGAAAGAAACCCTTCAGGATGACAAAAAAGCCATCGAACGTTTGCGTTCACGAGTGGCACCCTTTGTTCTGCGCCGCATCAAGAAGGAAGTGGCCACCGAATTGCCACCCAAAACCGAAATTCTCCTGCATGCTCGTATGAGTGATGAGCAGTATGTTTTCTACCGCGATCTTTTGGAAAAAGAGCGCGTGGGGGTGATGGATTTGCTGGGAAGCAGGGGGCTTGAGCGTTCTCGCGTGAGCATTCTGGCCGCTATTACTCGCCTACGGCAGGCTGCCTGTCATCCTGCGCTTGTCGGCGGGGATCATGTGCCCTCGGCAAAGATTGATCTCTTCTTGGACTTGGTGGACGAACTGATTGCCGAAGGGCATCGTGCCTTGGTGTTCTCATCGTTTACCAAGTACCTCGCCTTGGTGCAGGAAGCCATGCAGGAGCGCGGGTATACCTATCAGTACCTTGACGGCCGCACCCGTGATCGTGGTGCCCGCGTGCGTGCTTTCCAAGAAGGCGATGACCCACTCTTTTTGATCTCTCTTAAGGCTGGCGGCGTGGGCTTAAATCTTACCGCAGCAGACTACGTGATCATACTTGACCCATGGTGGAACCCAGCAGCCGAGGACCAAGCGGCTGACCGCGCTTACCGCATCGGTCAAGACAAGCCAGTGATGGTCTATCGTATCGTGACCACAGATTCCATTGAGGAGCGCGTGCTGCGTCTCCAAGATGAAAAGCGGCGCTTGGTTGGCGACCTAGCTCTTGAAGGTTTGGCACGGGCTTTGGAGGCCGGCGATGTAGAGAAGCTTTTCGAAATCGCCGCCCATGCAGGAGCCTAGTCTCCCTCGCGTATGCCGGCTGGTGGATTTTTCACCAGCCGGTAAATCACCCTGGGAGTGACAACGCTTTCCCTTGAGCTGCGTATCATTATGTGGATGCATACTCGTGTGAGCAGATATGCATCCATTGCGTTTTGATACCTGTCTCTTTATAAGGAGGGGGAGTATGCTGCGCCTGCTATCAACTATCCTGCTGTCGCTGCCGATGATGCTGTGGGCTGCCACTATCGAAATGCATGATGGCCGCGTCTTGCATGGCGTGTTGCAATCAAGTAGTGATGATGACCCTGTAGTCCTCCTGGTTGAAAAAGCTGGGATGCGTGCCTCCATGCGCCTAGCTCAAGAGGATGTGCGGGAGATTCGCCAGCACCTCGACCCACAACAAAAAGCCCTCAATCATCTGCGTCAGCAGTTTGCTGCTGCCCTGGACGACCCTGCCGCCTCTCCTGATAATCAGTGGGAGCTTGCGCAGGGCTTCGAGGAATTTCAGGCAGTAGCTGAGTTGCGAGCAGCTGCCCGAGCAGTGCTTCGCGATTGGCCCGACTTCGCCCCCGCCCGTACCCATTTGGGTTATGAACGGGTTGATGGGGAATGGCTCAATTATGCTCAAGCACGGCAGGCCCAAGGCCTAGAATGGTATGATGGGCGATGGCGTGATGCCCAAGAGGCGCAGCGTTTACGCGCAATCGCCCAGGCAGAGCGCGAAGAGCGCCGGCGCCAAGCCGATTTTCGACGCGTGCAACGCCGTTTAGCGGCGGAGGATCGCCGTCGCCGCTGGCACGACACCAGCACCCGTATTCCCGTGGTGAATATTGTCGGCCAGGGCAGCCACTCCTGCCCCTGGGGATCGACTCGTTATCATCATCACCGCACCACCGTACATCATCGCAGCGGTGGCTTTGTCAGCTTTGGAAGTGTCCGCCTACAGCAGGGCAGATAGCCTGAGAGCAGATGGCTGTTCTTGCGTTGTTAGGCCGAGGCGATTTCTTCCCCAGTCAGAGCTTCAATGCTAATGCGTGATGCGACTTGTTCGGCAAGACTGGTAAATGCCCGTCCAGAATGGGAGTGGGGATGGGCCAGTACCACTGGCGTACCTTCGTCCCCACACTCACGCACTGCTGGCTCCAGGGGTATGCCCCCGAGGAAGGGAAGGCCCTCGTCTTCGGCATAGCGCTGGGCCCCTCCAACGCCAAAGATGGGCGAGGATGTGCCACACTCGGGGCAGATAAACGCGCTCATATTCTCAACGATTCCCAATATTGGTATGTCAAGTTTATTGAACATGGTTACCCCGCGCTGGGCATCCAGGAGGGCAATGTTTTGCGGCGTGCTTACCACCACTGCCCCCTGTAGGGGGACGGTTTGCGCCAGAGTCATTTGAACATCCCCGGTGCCTGGGGGTAGGTCCACCAATAAATAATCAAGGTCACCCCAGGCCACATCGGTGATAAATTGGCGGATGGCGCCCATGAGCATGGGCCCACGCCAGATCATGGCGGCCTTGGGGTCGACTAAAAATCCCATGGATATCATTCGTACACCATGGTTTTCTAGAGGGATCATTTGCTTATTGGCGACATAAGGTTCACGGGAGATGCCCATCATCATGGGGATCGAAGGCCCGTAGATATCAGCATCTAAAAGGCCCACCCGCGCACCGCTGGCGGCTAAAGCACATGCCAGATTGACGGTGACGGTGCTTTTGCCCACACCGCCTTTGCCAGAGGCAACGGCAAAGACATGGCGCACTTTAGGTAGCACATCATCGGGCTTTTTCTTCTGCGGTACTTCGGCACTGACGGCTATTTCCACCGCGTCCACCCCATCTACCGAAAGGGCGCGTTCGCGACATTGGTCCTCCAGTTCTTTTTTCACCGGGCAGGCAGCAGTCGTCAGTACTAAATGAAACAGCGCTGTGCTGCCCTCCATGCGTAGCTCACGGATCATGTTGAGACTTACCAAATCTTTGCCCAGATCGGGATCAATCACCTGACTCAGCTGCGCAGTAATCGCTTCAATAATGGCGTTGGACATAAGTGCTCTCCCTAGGGGGGTACGTAGGTCACTGTGATCTGTAAGCTGCCAATACAATCGCTGGCTTGCTCCCACCCTGGTGCGGCTCAAAGCTCGTCCCCGGGATCGCCGATCTCCTGATCGGCCAGCGAAAACGCCCTGAATAGGGCGCTTTTTGCGCCAAAAGCATGCACCGCGAAGCGGGAATTCCTTACCCAAGGTGAGCTTTGAGCCGCCCTGGCTCCCACCCTGGAGTCAGCCGCCAGGGCAGCTCAAAGCTTGTCCCTGGGATCGCCGCTCTCCCGAGCGGCCTGCATAATCGCCCTGAATAGGGCGCTTTATGCACGAAAAGCATGCCCCGCGAAGCGGGCATTCCTTTCCCTGACAAGTTTTGAGTAGCCCCTTGGAGTCAGCCCCCTTTTGTGCCTTTGCTTCATCACTGTGACCTGCTAGGAATAGGGTATGGATGGACTGGGGTTTGTAGATTGGCTGGTGCTCCTCAGTTATCTGGGGATCGTCTCCTGGGTCGCTTGGCGCAGCGGGCGTGCCCACCGTCAGGTCATTCATGACGATGGCGATACTGCCGATTATGTGCTGGCTGGGCGCTCCATTCCAGCCTGGGCGGCGGCGGTGTCGTTTATGGCCACAGCTTTATCGGCGGCCACGTTTATCGGCCTGCCCAATAAGGGTCGAGCTGAAGACCTGACCTATCTCGCTGCCAATATTGCCGCTTTTATTGCCATTGCAGTGGTGGCGCTGGTGTTTATCCCACTCTACTATCGACATCGTGTGCAAACCGTCTACGGCCTGCTTGGATTGCGCTTTGGTCCAGCTGCAGCCTGGACGGCAGGGGCCTTTTTTATTCTTGGTCGGCTCCTGGGAAGTGGCGCCCGCCTGTTTATCGCTGGTGGCGCGGTGGCATTTTTACTGGCTCCAGATGCGCAATCGGTGTGGGGGTTGATGGTTGCAGCAATTGTGGTGATGGCCCTGGTGGCGTCATTGCTGGTGTTTATTGGAGGTATGCGTTCGGTAATCTGGACTGATGTCTGTCAGGCAGCAGTCTTTGTTTTGGCTGCAAGTGTGGTGATTGGGGTGCTCCTCTGGCGCATCCCCTTGGATGTGGTTGGAATTCTGGGTCATCTTGCTGACCCTGGCCCTGGCGAGCCATCGAAATTACGTCTCTTTGAAAGCGGTTTTGCGAGCCTTGATCCTGCCCACTCCTACTCCTTGCTCGCCATTGTGATTGGCCTGTCGTTAATCAACTTAGGTGCCTATGGCACCGACCAGGATATGACCCAGCGTCTGTTAACCTGTCGCGATGCGCGTTCTGGCGCGCGTTCGGCGATAATGGCCGTGCTTCTGGCGATCCCAGTGACCACTTTATTTATGGCAGTGGGGATGCTGCTGTGGATTTTCTATGATCGTCCTGATATTATGGGGAATGCTGCGCCCAGTTATGATCCCGCCGATAACCCTTTTATTTTCGCGGTGTTTATTGCCCGAGAGCTGCCCAGCGGTTTGGCTGGATTGATGACGGCGGGACTCCTAGCGGCAGCAATATCCGGTCTGACTTCTGAAATCAATGCGATTGGGTCTACTGCCATGAGTGATTGCTATCGGCCTCTGGTCCATAATCGTTCATCACGGCATTATATATGGGTCACCCGCATTGCCTCTGTTGCTGCGGCGATGGGTTTGGCGCTTACCGCGATTCTGTGTATTTCCTGGCAGGCGCGTGGGGTGGGTGATCTTATAGATTTTGCCCTTATGGTGATGATGTTTTGTTATTCGGGTTTAGTGGCAGTGTTTCTCTGTGCGGTGTGCTCGCGACGAGGTAGGAGTGCCAGTGCGGTAGCGGCTTTGTTTACTGGATTGATTGCGGTGATTGTTATGCAATTCGTGCCCTTACAGCGTCTCGGTTTGGTCCCTGGGGATGGTGCCACGCCGGTGAGTGCGGTTCTTGCCTTCCCCTTCCAGATGACCGTAGCAACTGGCCTTGCCTATATGGTGTGCATCGTAGCGCCAGCACGCAAGGCGCCGACGCCATGACTGCTTCCCTGTATCTTTGGCCCTGGCCCAAGCAGGTAGAGCGACTCCCTGGGGCACTTCCTGCGCATAGTCCTTGTCCGCAGGCAGTGGTTGATGCCGCTTTGCCGCCAGAGCACTATCAGCTTTATGCTCCCAGTGATGCTGCAGCCCAATTGCGAGTGGCGGATGCTGCGGCGGCCCGTCACGCCCAGGCCACCTGGCAGCAGCTTATGGCCCATGATCCACCGCCAGCAGTGTCCATTGAAGATGGTCCAGACTTTCCTCTGCGCGGGATTATGCTCGACATAAGTCGCTGTCGGGTTCCCACCATGGCCCAACTCTTCGCGGTAGTGGATGGCATTGTTGCCAGCAAGGGCAATCATCTCCAATTATATGTCGAACACAGTCTTGCCTATCCTGGGCATGAGGCGGTATGGGCAGATGCCTCGCCTTTGAGTGTGGATGATCTTGCCGCGTTGCATCAGTATGCGGCCGCCCGCGGCGTGGAATTGGCGGCCAATCAAAATACCTTTGGCCACTGTGAGCGCTGGCTGCAGCATCCTGCCTATGCGCATCTTGGTGAATATGGCGACGTGGCCCAGCGGCTCGCCAATGGTGAGCCAGGCCCCTTTAGTCTCTGTCCCGTAGATCCGCGTTGCCGCAGCTTGGCGCGAAGCTGGTTGCGGCAGCAAATGGCCGTCTTGCCCGCCCCGTGGGTGCATGTGGGCTGCGATGAAACCGTGGATGTGGGACGAGGACGTTCGGCTGTGGCGGTGCAGCAGCGCGGCTTTGCGGCGATTTGGGCCGAGCACTGCCGTGCCATGTGCGAAACAGTGACCGCTGCTGGTCGTCGCCCATTGTTCTGGGCAGACATGGCCTTGGAGCACCCCCAGGCCCTAGATCAGCTACCGCAGCAGGCGGTGGCGGTTGCCTGGCATTATGAGGCAGATGCGCCTTTTGCCCGTTGGGCTGAAGCCTTCGCCCAGCAGCAGCGGCAATGGTGGGTGGCGCCGGGCACCAGTGCCTGGCGTAGTTGGTTGGGTCGTGGCGATGCCCGTGACGGCAGCATTGCTACTGCTGCCCGCGATGGTTTGGCGGCTGGTGCGAGTGGTATGCTGGTGTGCGATTGGGGCGACTTGGGTCACCGCCAGCCCTGGCCCGTGTCCTGGTATGGATTGGTGCAGGGGCTTGGGGCGGCGTGGCATGCAGCAGCTCCCATGGATCATGGAGCCATTGGTCGCTGGGCCTTGGGGGATGCGCAGGCTGGACGCTGGTTGGACGCCTGTTCGCGCTGCGATGGGATACTGCGTAGCCAGTTGCAGCACCCCTTACGGGGCGGGCCCCTGATCAATGCCAGTGCGCCCTTTGTCGATACCTGCTTGCCCTGGTCGCGGGATGATTGGGCGCCCCATGTGGAGTCCTGGCAGGCCCTGCGAGCCTCTCTGCAGGAACAGGGCCCGTTGCCCAGTGCGGCACCCCTGGCGGCGGAACTGAACCATGCGTGGCTGGCCGTGGATACCGCCCTTTGGCGGGCCTTGGCGCGGCGCGGGGCCGTATCCTCGCGCGGCTTATCGGCAGCCTGGCAGTGGCTGGAACAGCAGCATGCCGCGCAATGGCATGATCGCTGCCGTCCAGGAGGCCTGGCTGAATCATGCGGCTACTACCAGCGCCTTGCCCAGGAGACTGAATAATGCGCAGGCAGTGGCGTCCACGCACCGTGCTTGGCTGCATGAGCGGCACGAGTTGTGATGGGGTTGATGTGGTGGCGGTATCCTGGGGCGGGGATGGTCGGCCGCAGTTGTTGGCACATGCGGCCTATGATTGGGGCGATCTTGCCGACCGTGTGCGCGCTTACGCCGACGGCGCTGCCCTATCTGCTGGCGCAAGTCGTCACCTCCAACGTGATCTTGCCCAGGCTCATATTGAGGCGATTGCACGTCTTCCGGCAGAACTGCAGATGCAAGCCGAACTCGTGGCGGTGCACGGGCAAACGGTCTATCATGCGCCGCCACTGTCTTGGCAGATGATTGATGCGGCGTGGATTGCCGCTCGCTTGTCCCGGCCGGTAGTCACTGATTTCCGCAGTGCCGACTTGGCTGCTGGTGGCCAGGGTGCACCGATTACTCCCTTGGCCGATCAGGAACTGTTCCCCGGTAAAGGCTGTCGTGCGGTGGTGAATCTTGGTGGATTTATCAATATAACCCTCCTGGATAATGAGCGCGTGTGCTCGGGCCGCGATCTGTGTCTTGCCAATCAACTCCTCGATCGTGCTGCTCGGACATGGCTGCAGCAGCCCTTCGATATGGACGGGGCCTGTGCCAGTACTGGCCAGCCTCAGGCTCAAGCCACTGCCCAATTGGCGCAGGAACTTATGAGCCAAAATCAGGGCCGCAGTCTCGGTACAGCAGACCAAGTCACGCCCTGGATTCAGCGCTGGCAGCCCCACCTTAGCGCAGCGGATGCCCTAGCGAGTATCTGTCAGGCCATTGCCACCTGTCTGCATGATCAGCTCCAGCACGATCGTCCGCATACGGTCTGGCTTGCTGGTGGTGGTGTGGCCAATGCGGCATTATTGCAGGCGATTGCCCGTACGTGCACCGGCATGCGTGTTGTCAGTAGTGATGCGGCTGGCGTTCCACCCTTGCAGCGTGAAGCTGCCGCCATGGCAATCCTGGCCCGGCGCCTCGCCATGCGACAGGCCATAACCATTCCTGCTGTCACGGGCTGCACCGCCCCAGCTCCCCTCGGTGCCACCTGGATCTACCCCTAGTGCTAGGGCGGCACAAAGCTTGCCCCGGGATCGCCGATCTCCTGATCGGCCTGCAAAAACGACCTGAATAGGGCGTTTTTGCGTTAAAAGCATGCTCCGCGAAGCGGAAATTCCTTACCCAAGGTGAGCTTTGAGTCGCCCTGGAGGCAAATGGTCTAGGCTGCTTGCGCGCGGGGATCGACATCCAAGCTTAGTGACGCTAAGGAGTTCTCTTGCAGTCCATTCCCCCTGATCGCTCGCAGCTAGATACCGAACGCAGTGCCGGGGCCATACCCCTGCACACTTACGGTGTGCGCCAACTGGTTGATACCATACAAACCGAAGATGCTGGCCTGCCCCAGGCACTGGCAGCGGCAGCGCCATCGATCAGCGCCTTTATCGCGGCAGCCGAAGCGGGTTTTTTGCGTGGTGGGAGGCTCATCTATATTGGCGCAGGAACCTCGGGGCGCTTGGGCGTCTTGGATGCCAGCGAAGTTCCCCCTACCTTCGACATGCCATCCAATCGGGTGGTAGCCCTGATCGCAGGCGGTGAGAGTGCTTTGCGACACTCCTCTGAAGGCAGGGAGGATGAACCCCACGGGGCCATTGGCGAACTTACCGCGCTCAATATCGGAGCCGATGACAGTGTGCTTGGCATTGCTGCCGGAGGCACTACGCCGTATGTCCGTGGTGCCCTGGAGTGGTGTGCGGCCTTACCCCAGGCACCAGTGACAGGGCTATTGGCCTGTGCCACGGTGCCTTTGCCTCGGGGGGTGCAGCATGCAATAACAGTCTTGGTGGGGCCAGAGATTGTTACCGGATCCACTCGCATGAAAGCTGGCACAGCAACCAAGCAGGTCCTTAACACCATATCCACAAGCCTCATGATTCGTAGTGGTCGTGTCTACAATACGCTTATGGTGGCCCTGCGTGCCACGAATGCCAAGCTACAGGATCGTGCAGCGCGTATTATAGCCGATTTAGTGCCGTGTACCCGCGAAGAGGCATTTACTCACTTGCAGGCTGCTCAGGGAGATGCGATGCTGGCGGTGTTGATGGCGCGACATCGCTGTAGTTACCGGGACGCCCAGGGACACCTAGAGCACAGTGCTGGCTTTGCTTATGCAATGAGCACGCCGCCCCATTCCTAAGATCCTAATATATTCTTGGATTATAACCGCAAACCCCAATATAGATTGGCGTGACAGGTAATTGAGCCACAAGAAATACTGCACAATCTGCAGTGGAGTTTTCTCACCATGCCAGCAGCTGACCTCCATCCCCAAGAACCCCAACGCCTTGCCGAGTTACGCGAGTTGGAGATTCTTGATAGTGATCCAGAGGCCGCCTTCGATTCCATTGTGCGTTTGGCATCTTGGATTGCAGGTACGCCAATATCTCTCCTGTCACTACTGGACGACCAACGGCAGTGGTTTAAGGCGCGCTGGGGCCTTGATGTCTGCGAGACGCATCGCGATGAGGCTTTTTGTGCCTACGCCATTCTTGATAGTTCGCATATACTCGAGATTCCCGATGCCCGAGAAGATGAACGGTTTAAAGATAATCCCCTGGTATGTGGCGCCCCGCATATTCGTTTCTATGCTGGGGTGCCATTGCGTGGCCCCAGTTCAGGACTGCCCATAGGAACCCTATGCGTCATCTCATCAGAACCCTATGTCCTGCGTGATGATCAACGGGTTGCTCTCCAGCAACTTGCCCTGCAGGCCGAGCAGCTCATAGCCTTTCGTCGAGCGGCCTTATTGCTACGCCAGCAAAATCAGGCCTTACATCAGGTTGCAGTCGATCGCAGTCGCCTCTTAGCTACCATAAGTCACGATACGCGAACTCCCCTGACAAGTATACTGGGCGTAGTAGAGTTATTGCAGCAGCAGTCGCTGCCTGAGCAAAGTACAGAACTTCTGGCTACACTAGATGCCGCGAGTACATCCCTCAATGGCCTCCTGACTGATTTAGGAGAGCTTGCGCGCTGTGAAGACGGTGCTATTCGCCTGCAGTTGCGGCCCTGGGATCCCGCACAAGTTGCTCATGAGTGCATGCGCATTGTATCCGTTTTCGGAAGAGAGAAGGGGTTACATTGCCATGTTCGTATTGAGGATACTGTGCCCCAGCGTTTGCGCGGTGATCCCGATCGGGTACGGCAAATAATAGTGAATATATTGGCCAATGCGGTAAAGTTTTGCCAACGCGGGGAGGTGCTCTTGGCTCTTTCGTGGAGAGCTGATGAAGAAGAGTTACATATTGTCATCAGTGATGACGGACCAGGTATGGAAGCCGAGCAAGCAAAGCATATATTCAAACCCTATACCCAGGTCCATGATGATGCCTCGATGCGAGCCAAAGGCAGTGGCCTGGGTTTGACAATTGTTCGTCACCTCGTCGATCTTATGCAAGGATCTATAACGGTAGAGTCGACGCCGGAAAAGGGTACGCAATTTAGTCTCGCTATTCCATTCTCGATTGATGAGGGTACCGATCGCAAGCAGCGCCCCAAACACCTCCCTCAGCTTACTGGCCTGCGCTGCTTAGTGGTCGACGATGACGTGGTGAGTCAAAATATTCTCGTCGCCTTATTGCATAGCATCGGTTGTTTAGCTGAAGCTGTTGCAAGCGGTGAGGAGTGCCTTGCGCGGCATGCTGACTATGAAGTGATCTTGATGGATCAGAATATGCCACGTTTAAGCGGTTCTGAGGTATGCCAGCGCATTCGCGAGCAAGAAGTTGCACAAGGCTGCCCACCCAAGCCGATATGTGCCATCTCGGGTGATGCCAATATAGTGATAGGCCAGTTTAGCGCAGTGCTTGTCAAGCCAATTCGCCTCAAAGTATTGCATGAAACGATCGCCGCTATTTCTGGCCGAACGTCCACATAACCCCGTGTGTGCCACTTGCCTATAAAGGGTATTTTACGGCGATATGGCGTTTGAAATTTGTAGTACGCGAGAATCCACCCCAGAGAGGGAAAGGCTGTCGCGGTGGGTGCTGCCGTGGGTAAGATCGGTCCAGGTGCCTGGGGGGAGCGGGGCTTCTCGG
>REDP01000219.1 GCA_007693455.1 Planctomycetota bacterium
GAGGCCAACCAGCGCCCAGCAGTCAGATGACCACCAGTTGCTGCGAGGGCGCGGACTATGGCAAGCCCGCTGGGACTGTCAACACATTACTTTATGGCGGCCACAAATGCCAATAAAATATGCGTCTTTCAACTATTTTTGCACCCTTCACTGACACACTGCAGGGGGCGCAAAAGCCTGCATCACCAGCTCATGTCTTGCCCCATAGCAATATTCACCAGGGTAGCGCCATGGCCAAAGGATCCGACCCCCTCCTTAAGGAACTGCTCAGCGGGTCCATTGCACACAATCGTCGTGTCAGCAAGGCATACCTACGTGATCATCGACACACCGGGCGGCTGGTTGATCAGATTCGCTCACGCATGCAGGCAATCATGTGGATTACTGGAATTCTTGGCGCCGCTATATGCTGTTTTCTTCTGGCCAACACCATTGGCCGCAGCCTACTTGGCCTGGAGGAGAGCCTTGATCATCACCGCAGCTATAAAGACCCCGCGCCAAGCCATGAGCGGGAGTAACCAACCAAGGCCCCGCGTCGAGCCCAAGGGCTCCATTCGCTGAGTGTCCGAAACGTTCAAACCTGCGAGACATTAACCTTTGCGATGCCTAAGGGGCCAGCGGCTATCGCTTACGAACACTGACAATATAGCGCCAGGGATCGGCATCAGCAAACCGATAGGGATGCACCTCCACTGCAGACCAAGCCGAACGTTGGTCGACGAGCTGCTGACGCAGCTGATTCTCCTGCTCACCAGCAAAACTTGGCCCCTGCCAGGCCAGCAACCATCCCCCAGAACGCAGCAAGGGCATCGCCTCATCGATCATGGCGAGGACCGTTCCCGTGGCACGGGTGGTAAGTATATCGCATTGATAGGCCCATGCTGGGGCGGCAGAGGCCGCCTCACGACCACGAAAAGCCATGCCGGTCACTCGTGCCGCATCGACCAGGGATCCTGCGGCATCGAGAAAGCGCGCCTTGCGCTGGCGACTGTCCACCAAAAGCCACAAACTATGTGGCATCACCATGGCCAGAGGCAGCCCGGGGTACCCGCCGCCAGAACCCAGATCGGCACAGCGCAAGGGCGCATCGCCACCTGGCCACCAGGGAGCGGCAGTAGCGATTAATGAATCCAAGAGATGCTGCTGCAAATAGGCGCGATCGGAAGCGATACGGGTAAGGTTCATCCAGCGATTTACTCCGCTGAGATGTCCATACAGGGCCTCCACCTGCTGGCGATATGGCGACAAGGACACGATGCCATGCTCCTGGGCACGGGCACATACCCATTGCCAATCTTCATCAGTAAACGGCTGTGAAGGATAATCAGCTGGGTCGACTGAACCCAAGGCTGAGTGTTGAGGGGCTGCCATAATACTAATACACTCGATTCAAACCATTGAGTGCTGCAACCCGATAGGCCTCAGCCATGGTAGGATAATTAAAGGTCATTTGCGTAAAATAGGTGATCTTGTTGTGGGGTTCGGGCTGTGCCATAATGGCTTGACCGATGTGAATAATTTCTGCCGCATTTTGCCCAAAGCAATGCACTCCGAGGATGGCCAGGGTTTCGCGATGGAAAAGGATCTTGAGCATTCCTGTGGTTTGCCCCGTAATCTGAGCCCGTGCCAGGGAGCGAAAAAAACTATGGCCGACTTCATAGGGAATTTTACCTGCCGTTAATTCCTCTTCGGTACGTCCGATGCAGGATATTTCCGGACTAGTATAAATACCGCTGGGAATGTTTTCTACCAACCGGTGGTCAGAATTGGGATCAACCATGTGCATGGCAGCGAAACGACCTTGATCGTAACTTGCGCTGGCCAATGAGGGCCAGCCCACCACATCTCCAACCGCATAGATATGCGGAACTGCGGTGCGAAAATTGTCATCGACATCAATACGCCCACGTTCATCACACTGAAGGCCGGCATTGGTAAGCGCCAAACCATCACCATTGGCGGTGCGCCCCTGGGCATAAAGCAGCACATCATCCTTAATAATCTTACCCGATTCCATATGTAACAATACGCAATCATCACGTGGCTCAATGTGTGTCAGCACTTCATTATTACGGATCAATACACCCATATCACGAAGGTGATACGCTAATGCGTCAATAATTTCATCATCAAGGAAACTGAGCAAACGATCACGGGTGTTAATGAGGTTTACCTTACATTCCATCTGGCGAAATATGCAGGTGTATTCACAGCCGATAACCCCGGCGCCATAAATGGCGATTGACCGTGGGGTGCGGTTGAGGCTCAGGATAGTATCGGCATCGTAGATACGAGGATGGGAGAAATCCACCTCTGGTGGGCGGTAGGGGCGACTTCCCGTAGCGATTACAATATGCCGAGCTCTCATAACGCGCGCATCATTGTCATCCCCGCGCACAGCTACGGTTTGGGCATCGATAAAGCGGGCTTCCCCACAGATTATCTCAACATTATTGCGGTCATAAAAAGTGCGGCGCATGCTTGTCTGCTTATCTATTACTGATGCGGCATTACGTAGAAGATCCGGAAATCCCACCTGACGCTTACGACATATATCGCCAAACATGGGGTCCGATTGGAATAACGTCAAACGATGCACTGCGGTTCGCAAACTTTTACTGGGGATAGTACCCCAGTGGGTACAGGCGCCGCCGACTCGCGGATAACGATCCACTACGGCCACACTGCGCCCCGCTTTCGCCGCCCCCATGGCGGCCCCTTCGCCACCAGGGCCTGCCCCCAACACCAAAACATCTACATCATACGTATCGGACATCACAGACATCTCCCCATCGCGCACTACTCGGTCTTTTCCCTTGCCAGTCTCTTCGGGGATTACGCCATGTCGAGGGCCATCATTGTATGGCCTGCCCGCTTCGCCTCCATAAGAGCATGGGCCAGGAAGAGTCCGAGATTGTCACGCCGCAACAACGGCCATGCTAGTCCAGACATCGACCAGAGCATTGATGTAAGTACCGACGAGCCCAGCCCGCCCCAGTAAGGAGCCGAGAATGGATTATGTGGTCATTGCCAGGAAATATCGACCCCAAACCTTTTCGGACGTAGTGGGCCAGGCAGCCATTGCTCGCACGCTCACTAACGCCATTAGCAGAGAGCGCGTTGCCCATGGCTTTCTATTTACGGGGCCCTCTGGCGTCGGGAAAACCACTATGGCCCGCATCCTCGCCAAAGCATTGGCCTGCGTGGACGGCCCCACCGCCACGCCCTGTGGCGTCTGCGATCACTGCCAGGGTATTGCCGACAGTCGCCACCCTGATGTCTACGAGATTGATGCCGCCACTCACAATGGTGTTGATGCCATCCGTGACCTCTCCGAAAACGCCACCTTTTCCCCGAGCATGGCTCGCTATCGCATCTACATCCTTGATGAAGTGCACATGCTGAGCAACTCCGCCTGGAATGCCTTGCTGAAGCTTATTGAAGAGCCGCCCGCCCATGTCTACTTCATCTTCGCCACCACCGAAGTGGACAAGGTGCCAGCAACAGTGGTCAACCGCTGTCAGCGCTTTGACTTTCGCTCCATTGACCTTACTGATATCGTAAGCCGCCTACAGGCTATCTGCGAACAGGAAGCAGTGAGCGTGGACCAAGGTCTCCTTACTCGCATTGCTCGCGCCGCCAGCGGTGGCATGCGCGAGGCGCAAACGGTCCTCGATCAGCTCATAGCCATCGCTGAAGGCAATCCCTGCGAGGAAGATCTCAATCTCCTCCTGGGGGCAGCTCGACTACAAGACATCCATCAGCTTGTGGATCATCTTTTGGCTGGCGTCCACGCCGATGCCCTCGCCACCTGCGACCGCCTATGCGCCGATGGCGTCGCTCCCATTACCTTAATGGATCAGTTGATTGATCATTTGCGGCAACTTATGCTACTCAATATCTGTGGCCCAGAGCATCCCGCAGTAACCCGTCTGGGGCCAGTGCCGCAGGCCATGCTTGAACAACAAAAGACCAGCAATGCCGAGCAGGTGGTCAAAATGTGTCAACTCACTCTGGCCGCGCGACAGGCGATCAAGCATGGGGTAGAGGCGCGTCTGCAGCTGGATATGACCATGGTCCGCTTGGCTGGATTGGCTCGCATGGTTGACTACGAAAGCTTAATGCGACGTATTCAACGACTGGAAAAAGATGCCGCCGCAAGCCCTTCCTAGGGCCGACGAGGCGAGAGCCTGCCTCGTCGGCCCTTCCCCGTAATGATGATGGCGATGGTGACGCCCACAGCCCCGCACAACGTGTGGTGCAGCAGTGGGATCGCATCTTGCAACGCCTTGGCAACAGTGGACACATCCCCCTGGTAGCAGCCTTAACCGCATGTCGTATCATCGCCAGTGACGAAACCACATTAGGCATTGAAGTCCCCGACCACCGCGACTGCACACTCCTCTTTCGTGACACCCAGCAGCACCTTGATCATATCACCGCCACGGCCCAAAATGTGAGTGGCCACGGCATTACGGCCACTTTGATTATGGCCCCTGGAAGCCGCAGCAGTGGACGCTACCGTGAAGCCGAAGAGCACCCCAGTGTCAAAAAACTCCGCCGGCTCTTCAGTGCTGAGATACTGGCCTTTGAGCCCATGAGCGAAGCCGAATGGGAGCGTTACCTCTCGAGCCTCGAATAATCCATCGCCCATCACAGCAGTACCTCACGGCCATGGACGAAGCAAAGCTTGTTCCTGGGAGCGCCGCTCTCCCGAGCGGCCTGCAAAAAACCCCGAAAGGGGTGTTTTTTGCGTTAAGAGCATGCCCCGCGAAGCGGGAATTCCTTACCCAAGGTGAGCTTTGCGCCGCCCTGGGCCGCACACCATCCTGACCATTGCCCGATTATTCCCTATACCACAATCTACCTTTAATACCCACGAAACCCCCATCTGGGGAAGGATACCTACTTCTCGTGCTACACCATTTGCGTCCCCTTTCTCTACTGTGCTGTATGGTGCTTCTGCTTGGCGCGTGGCTTGGCCATGCGGAGGCTGCCAGTAGCACTACGGCCGATCGGATTATGCGCTATGTCAACAATGACGTCATCACCCAAGGCGATGTCTGGGATGAAATGCGCCGGCGTTATGTTGCCCTGCGCCATCGTGGCGGCGTCCTTCCCGAGGGCCGCGAAGACATCGAACGCTTTCAGCAAGAGGCCCTCGAAGAGCTCACCGAGACGATACTTCTTGAGCAAGAAGCCGAGCGTTTAGGCATCCAGCTTGACGAAATTGCCATTCGGCGCCAAGTACGCGAATGGATTCGCGATAATAACCTTCCGCCCAGCCTTGACCACCAATCCCAGGAACAGCAACGCCGTCTACAAGAAGCATACGTACATACGGTTCTGCGACACTACCAAACGCGCTGGCCCAACATTACCCCAGCGCAGATTCGCTCCGAATATGAACGCAATCAGGATCGCTTTCGCCAACAGCCGCGCGTCCACACGGCCCGCATCTTACTGCGCCGCAGCAGCCCAGACGATCAACGGCGCCTTCTGCGCACTATGATGGAAGTATTACAGCAGGTTCAGGTTGACCGCCATGCAGAGGTTGTTGCTACTGCAGATGATGAAACGCTCAGTCGCATTGTGCGCAGCGATGAGGACGAACGTCCCGCTCTCATTGCCCAGGTACTTGAGCAGGCGCGAAATGCCATGCCAGACGACCCGCCAAGAGCTAGCGCGCAACTCGTCGAACGCATTGACCAGGTCCTCAATCAGTGGCGCAATCTCCAGGGCGGGGATGCAGCCGAAGAACAACTGCAGACAATACGAAAAACTCTCATGGCAATGGACTCCCTAGAGGAACGCCGCAACGCCTTCCACGAACAGGCTCAACAGTTATCCCAGGGCCCCCGCGCCAGGGATGGCGGGGATATGGGATGGTTTGAGCGCGGCACTGAAGACAGTGAGCTGGAGAACATCGCCTTTCATATCGACGTGGGAAGCATTAGCGAACCGTTTACCAGCGGAGCCTTTATCGGCATCCTGATGGTTCTCGACCGCGAGGATCGCACCGTACGCGACCTGCGGCAAGTGGCCCCCGAAATTCGTTCCCAACTGGAGAGCGAACGGCTTCAAAATATTCGCCGCACCCTGGTAGAGCAACTACGCAAACGCGGCGTAGTGCGTGATGTGGAACAAGCATCCACCCTTCCTGAAGAGTGGTTCTCGGATGGCGACCGCATCTTTAGCGAATAATATCTCCTCCATTTGTACCCCATCCACAACTCAAATGCGCAGCATCTTGCACTGGCAGGATGAGCGGATACCATTCCTATACTCCTCGGACTGAATGCAGCAGGAGTGCGGGATACTGGCGGGAATAACACATAATGCGTACTGCTATGAGGTACTGCATGCCGTAAGCCGAACGCCGCGCTTGAGATTGGGAGCATGAGTCATGTCGATGGTTATATTGATTATTCTCGGTCTCGGCGCATTTGCTGCGGTTGCCCTCGCTTTATTGATGCTGATGGATCACAGCAAAAAGCGGGAGGGTGATGATTTTGGCAGTCGCGTCTCCCAGGCAGTCGACCGTACCGCCCGCGCCAACGGTTTGTGGACACGACGCATGCGCCTACAGGCCGCAGCTTTCCTGGTATTGGTCGTTCTCGCGGTTCTTACCGCAGTACTCGTCCTACAACGCTATAGCCACAGCACCTGGAATTTTTAGCCCTGCTAGGATCGACATCGTCCCGCACTTGCGTGCACGGTGAGCCCACCACACTTTGCGCCTATGACACAGCAAACCAACGAACTGATTGTCGCCAAATTTGGCGGAACATCCGTAGCCACGGCCGAACAATTGCGTAAAGTCGCAGCCATTGTTGAGCAAGACGATCGCCGTCGGGTCATCGTCCCCTCGGCACCAGGGAAGGCTCATGCGGATGACACTAAAGTCACCGATCTACTGTTATTGGTTCACGATTTGGTGGCCAACAAGCAGCCTATTGATAACACTTGGCAGGATATCTGCGGACGTTTCCATGGGATTGCCGATGCCCTGGGGGTAGCATGTGACCTTGCTGGCCACTTAGAAACGGTGCGTCAAGATATCCTTAATGGCGCGGACCGTGACTATGTGGCAAGCCGCGGGGAGGCCCTCAACGGGCGCATCGTTGCAGCACTGCTGGACGCTGAATACATAGACGCTGCCGAGGTCATCAAGTTCTCTTCCGGAAGACGCTTAGACCCCCTTTCCTACGACCTTATCCAGCAGCGGGTTGGCCCCAGCGGACGCTATGTAATCCCAGGCTTTTATGGATCGGATAACCAGGGACACATCAAAGCCTTCTCCCGCGGTGGATCCGATGTTACCGGTTCGGTTGCGGCAGCAGCCCTGCTGGCCATCCGCTATGAAAACTGGACCGATGTATCTGGCTTGTTGATGGCCAATCCTACCATCGTGAAAGACCCCATGGTTATCCCCGAAATCACCTACCGCGAACTGCGTGAGCTCAGTTACATGGGTGCATCGGTACTTCACGAGGAAGCTGTTTTCCCTGCCCGCAATCACGGCATCCCCATCAATATCCGCAATACCAATCGTCCCGAAGATCCTGGCACCATGATTGTGTCTGACCGTGAACCTGGTCCGTACTTGATTACCGGGGTGGCAGGACGCGGCGGCTTTACCATTATCCTTCTTGAAAAGGCAATGATGAATACCGAAGTCGGTTTTGGTCGCCGAGTTCTTGATGTCTTTGAGCGCCTGGGGATTAGCTACGAACATACCCCTTCGGGCATTGATACCGTCTCCATCGTTGTCAGCGATGACAACTTGGGAGACAACCTTGAGCAGGTCCTCCACGACATGCAGGCGGCAGTGCAACCCGATCACATCGAGGTCCATCATGGCATGGCAATGATTGCTACCGTGGGCATGGGAATGAATCGCCGCGTTGGCACCGCAGCACGCCTATTTAGTGCCCTGGCAACCTGCGGGGTGAATGTGCGGATGATTGATCAGGGATCCTCGGAGCAAAATATCATCATTGGGGTCGAGGAACCCGATCTCGCCCCTGCCATTCGCACCATCTATGATGCCTTCACCCCAGAGGATGCGCCCGGCGTTGGGGTAAGCGAAATGTAGCCAACCGCAGGAAGCACTGCGACAGCGCCACGACTGAGACGACTTATTTTTTTGCCTCTACATCGTAGGTCTTGGGCCCCTTGCCGCGGGGCCCCGACTGACCCATTCCTGGCATTGTACCCGAGCGTTGCATGGCCTGCATGGCAGCAGCCAGTTGCTGTGGGTTCACTCCACCTGGCGCCGATCCTGCCATCCCCGGTGGCATGCCCCCTGGCATACCGCCAGCGCCTGGGAATCCCCCTGGCATGCCGCCGCCAGCCATGCGTTTCATGGCTACGGCTGTCATCGAGAGAAATAGTCGCTGCATAACCCCTGCTACCAGCGCCTGCACCGGAGGAAGCTGCAGCAGCAGCCCCACTAGGGCGGTTATAAAGCCAGGAAAGGCCACCAGAACGGCACCAAATAAGCCAGCAGCAGCATGGCCAACACGGCCGCTAATCATCGCCTGGGGCAGCATTTTCCCGCGCCAACGGGCCAGCTTAATGCCC
>REDP01000155.1 GCA_007693455.1 Planctomycetota bacterium
CGGTCGAGAGCGGCTTTTCATTACCCTTGAACTCTCCTTCATCGTGTGTCTCGGTAGCATGGTCATCATTGGTGTACGCCGTGACCGTATTGGAGGCCGCGGCATCTCCTTCGCCTTGCTGAGAAAGATCCTCTGTATCGCCTGATGATTCTTGGTTCAGGGTAGTGGGTTCTTCAGAGTCAGATTCATCATGTGGCGATGGGTGATGGGATGGACTGCGTGAGCAGGCGGCAAACAGCACGGTTACTGCTAGAGCGAGAGTGGTCAGGCAGATGACATTGATCACGGAGGTGGGATGCGGTTTCATGCCTGAATTTTGTCATTGTCTGATGGGTGGTGCAATGAGAACTTAGGGGGCTGCCTGGATTGCGGGTGACATTATGCTGTGGTTCGTGAAAAAGCAGTCATTGACATTCCTATAGCGGAATATAAGACTACAGTATAAAGCTAACCAATGAAGGAGTATAAAGCCATGGCCACCGGATCGCTTCCCACAATAAGCTCGCAGGAACTAGCGCGTCAGTTGCAACAATCCCCTGCACCACTGTTGATTGATGTGCGTACTCCTGGTGAGTACGCTGGGGTGCATGTGGCAGGAAGTATTAATCTTCCCTTGCATGCTCTCAAACCAGAGGATCTGCGCGAGCAATTCCCAGATCGAGATATTGCTGTGCTCTGTCAGGCAGGGCAGCGTGCGGCACAGGCCCAAAAAACCTTGCAACAGTCGGGGATTGAGGGTGTTGTATGTGTTGAGGGAGGTATTCAGGCCTGGATAAACGCCGATCTGCCCGTAGAGCGTGGTAAGGGCGTTATTCCTCTTGATCGACAAATGCAGATTGTTGTTGGACTTTTGATTATAGTTGGCACGGCCCTTGGTTTTTGGCTGCACCCCTATTGGTTGATCGTCCCTGGCTTTGTTGGACTAGGGCTGTTTAATGCTGGATTGACTGGGTTTTGTCCAATGGCGGTGTTCTTAGCAATTATGCCATGGAATCGTTCATCCACTTCATGCGGTGTACGTAGCTGTAGTACGGGCGATACTGCTCATCGTTCAGAGTAGATTGTTGCTGCGTAAAAAGGGAGGTTATGAGTATGACGACGACTATTATTGTTGGTGGTGTGGCAGGGGGAGCCTCATGTGCCGCACGTTTGCGCCGTTTGGATGCGCATCACCGCATTATTATTGTTGAGCGCGGACCGCATGTGAGTTTTGCCAATTGTGGTTTGCCGTATTATGTGGGTTCGGTCATTGATGATGAGCGCAAATTATTAGTGACCTCGCCGCAGTCGTTGACGGACCGTTTTGCCCTGGATGTTCGGGTACATACTGAAGCTACCCATATTGATGCACAGCAGCGTCTTATAACCCTTCATGACTTGGCAACAGGACGTACTTACCAAGAGTCCTACGATAATGTGGTGTTGTCCCCAGGTGCGGCACCGCTGCGCCCTCCCTTTCCTGGCCATGATTTGCCCCAGGTGTACACCATTCGTAATGTCCCCGATGCCATGCGAGTGCGGCAGGTCATTGATGCCAATGCAGCTCAACCCTTGCGCGCAGTAGTGGTGGGCGGTGGATTTATTGGTATGGAGATGGCCGAAAACCTTCGTCATCGCGATGTGACCGTTGATTTGATTGAGGGGAGTGAGCAGATTATGCCTCCTTTAGATCGCGATATGGCGGGCCTCCTGCAGACCCAGGCTGAGGCCCACGGGGTGCGTATTCATTTGCGGCATATGCTCAGTGGTGTCTTTTCCCTGGCATCTGGTGGCGTCCGCGTTGAGGCCACGGGAGCAGATGGCGAAGCGCTCCATGTAGAGGCGGATATGGTGGTTTTGGCCATTGGTGTGCGTCCCGAAAGCAGCCTTGCCAAAGCTGCTGGCTGCGACCTTGCTGAGCGGGGCCATATTATTGTCGATGCGCAGATGCGCACCAGTCAGGAGCATATCTTCGCGGTTGGAGATGCGGTGCAGATCCGCGATGTAGTAAGTGGGCAACCAACTGCCGTTCCCTTGGCGGGGCCAGCAAATCGTCAGGGACGTGTGGCCGCTGATGTGATAGTGGGACGGTCGGGACGTTCCGCACAATTTCGCGGCACCCAAGCCACAGCTGTTTTAGGTGCTTTCGGACTGACCGCAGCAACCACAGGCCTTTCTCTTAAGCAGTGTCGTAGCTATGGTATCGAACATGCTGTGGTCCGCTTGCATCCAGGAGATCACGTTGGGTATTACCCAGGCGCTACCCCGATCCACTTACAATTGTGCTTTCATCCCCGCACACGGCGTATTCTTGGTGCTCAGGCAGTGGGGGAGCACGGTGTTGATAAACGCATAGATGTCATTGCTATGGCCATCCAAATGCAGGCCACGGTTGATGATCTGGCAGAAAGTGAACTGTGCTATGCGCCGCAATTTGGCGCAGCGAAGGACGCAGTTAACTTAGCCGGAATGATTGCAGCCAATCATTGTGATGGGATTGCTCCAGTGGTCGAGATTGAATCCCTCGATAGTTCTCAAGATCTCGTGGTTGATGTGCGGCCAGAGCCGATGCAGCCAGCGGCGTGCTGGCCACAGGCGCAGCATATTCCTCTGACCCAATTACGTGATCGTATGCACGAACTCCCCAAAGATCGCCCCTTAGCAATTCTTTGTAACGTAGGTCAAACCGCCCATAATGCTACCTGCCTGCTCCGGCAACACGGTTTTGATGCGCGCACCATTACTGGGGGTGAGCGCAGTTTGGGGCTCCTTGGCGCTTGTCAGGAGACCTAGGCAGGGACAGAGGAAAGAATCTCAACGTGGGTGGGTCCCTCGACAACCTCGCCGATAATCGCTGCGACGGTATCCCCTCCAGCATGGAGGTCAGCGAGAAGATCCTGCACTTGTTCCTGTGCCACAGCCATCAAAAGACCGCCGCTGCTTTGCGGATCGCAGGCTGCATGCCGCTGTATGGGGTCAAGATCTTGATCAAGCCGCAGGCGTTCGCCGGCGTAACGAGGATTACCATGATCGCCACGTGTCAGACAGCCAGCGGCAATAGCATCGGCCAAACCGGGAAGTAAGGGAAGCCTAGGGCCATAGATGCGCAGATGTGCTGCACTGGCGCTAGCGAGTTCAGCGGCATGCCCCACTAGGCCGAAGCCAGTGATATCAGTCGCAGCCCGAATCTGGTAGCGATGGAGGCAAGAGCCAGCATGGGCATTGAGGCGGGTTAAACTCGCCGCCAAGGCCTGGGCTCCGGTTGTATCCAAACAGTCTTTTTTGAGGGCGGTGGCAAGAATGCCAGTGCCCAGGGCTTTGCTGAGGATCAAAGCATCTCCAGGCCTGGCCCCACCATTGGTGATGGCAGATTGCCCCGGCTCAAGTCGTCCAGTAATGGCCAAACCGAAACTCATTTGCTCGCAGCGAATGCTATGGCCGCCAATAATCGGGCAGGCGGCTTGCGCGCAGATATCGGCTGCCCCTTGCAGTACCTGGGTCAATACCTCGGCCCCCAGGGACTCGGGATAATGGACAATGCTCAGGGCGTAGAGGGGGCTTGCGCCCATGGCATAGATATCGGAAAGAGCATTGGCCGCCGCCGCCGCACCGTAGGTGTAGGGATCATCAACGATGGGGGTAAAAAAATCGGTGGTGGCCACTAGTGCACTGCCATCGGCTTGGGCAAAGACGCCAGCATCATCGCTATCGCCAAACCCAACCAACACGCGCTCATCCTGCGGCCAGGTAATCTGTCGCAGGACCTGTTGCAGAAATACCGGGTCAACTTTGGCGGCACAGCCGGCACAGCTGACCGTTTGGGTGAGTTTGGGGCTCATGGGGATGCCCTTTATGTATGATAGGGTAGGGGAGAAACAGCTATGGCGGGAAAGGATGGGAGTCGAACCCACCTGGGATGCAGGCACCCCATCACGGCTTTGAAGGCCGGAGGCCGCACCGGCGACCACCCTTCCCCATCTTCAGCTGCTGAACATGCTATAATCTCCGCAGGGAATGCGGTGCAATGTGGGATTAGGCCACACTCCCAGGGCGGCGCAAAGCTCACCTTGGGTAAGGAATTACCGCTTCGCGGCGTATGCTTTTAGCGCAGAAAGCGCCCATTGAGGGCGTTTTCTGCTGGCCGATTGGGAGAGTGGTGTTTCCAGGGGAAGGGGCTTTGAATCGCCCTTGCCGCACTCAGATAGTCTCATGCGGCAACCATGCGTTTGCGCAGGAAACTACTGCACCAATCGACGAGAATAACCAGGGCGAGAATGATCAGAATGAGTGCCGATAGTTCCTGGTATTTGAGTACCCGTTGGGCAATAATAATTTCTGAGCCAATGCCGCCTGCACCAATAATGCCCAATACCACAGCGGCACGGATATTGCATTCCCAGCGAAACAAAGTGACATCTATCAGCTGCGGCCAGACCTGGGGAATCACTCCGTGGGTAATAACTTGAAAACGATTGCCGCCGCAACTGCGCACTGCCATAAGGGGTTCGGGTTGTGCGTGTTCCATGATTTCGTGATAAAATTTCCCCAGCATGCCGGCGCTGTGGATCATGAGTGCCACACAGCCTGCCACCATACCTGGGCCCAATAGGATGACTAAACCAATGGCTAAAAGTAGTTCTGGGATGGTGCGCAAGCCTCCCAGGAAGCTGCGCACAGGCGCCGGCAGTAAGCGATGTGGCGAGAGGCCGCGCGCCGCCAACAGGGCCATGGGAACCGCTAAGACAACGCCGCCAGCAGTTCCCACGACAGACATGATCAGCGTATCCCTAAGAGGCTGGAGCCAATGCCTGGAAAATGGACTAAAATCAGGGGGTAGGGTTTGTTGTATCAAAAAATCCAGACGACCGAGCAGGCGCCAGAATAGCCGCACGTCGAGCATGCCGCTGGCCCAGGCGCAGGTAATGACCACCCCGGTAAGCCCCAGAATGGTCACCAGGGTGCGTATGCGCTGCCAGAAAAGGATGCGCCATTGGCGCTGCCAGGGGGGCTGTGTCATCTATCGATAATCCGCCACCGTTTTTTCCAGCTCGCGCACAATATCGTAGTCCTGATCACTCACTGGGCCAAAGCCATCGGCCTGCATGGCTGCCAGGATATCGGCATCATCCAATTGCAGAAAGGCATCGCGAATGGCTCTTTGCAGGGCAGGGGATAAATCCGAACGCATGGTCCACGGATATTGCGGGTAGGACGGACTTTCCGCAATCACCACGGCGTGCTGCGGGTCAATGCTGCCTTGTTCCACCAGGCGCGTATAGATGCCTACCGACATCCCGCCAGCAGCTACATTCCCTGTCGCTACATTCATCGCTACGGCATCATGGGACCCTAAAAAAACTTCATTGTAGTCATGGCGCGGCCGGAGATTTTCAGCCAAGAGCATGCGTTTCGGGATCAGATGACTCGAAGTGGACCCGGGATCGCCATAGGCCATGGTTTTCCCAGCAATATCGCTGATGGTACGCACCCCGCTGTCGGGATTGGCTATAATAATACCGGTGTAGGTAGTACTCCCGCCGCGTTTTTTAGCGGCAAAGGGTTCAATATGGGTGCCAGCATCTTTGCATACGATGTAGGTGGCAGGGCCAAAATAGGCCAGGTGCAAATGCCCCGAACGCATGGCCTCCACCATAATGCCATAGTCATGGTGGACCACCAACTCCACTTGGCGTTGCAAGCGTTCTTGCAAAAAGTTTTTGAGTCCATCATGCAGGCGGAGGATTTCTGCCGGATCTTCATCGGGTAAGAGCGCCACCACTAGCGTTTCCGGCTCAAGATTGCCTTCGGCTTGCGGCGGCGTACCGATGCCATCGGGGTCGCTAGAACAAGCCATGCTCACATACAAAATTATGAGTAGCATACTGGTAAATGCGAAGGTGCGCATAGGGATCACTCCATGGGGATGAGGTGGTGACGGGTCGGGGCAAATACGGGCGGGGGAGCGGCGAGGCTGTGATCGGATTGTTGTGGGTGGTCATTCCCGTAAATCTGGTGGAGATCGTTGTGGTGTAAGGCAGCCGGAGGCCCATCAAAACAGATACGTCCTTGGCGTAGACCAATAATGCGATCCGCCCAGGATTGCGCCGCCTCCACCTGATGCAGGCTGACCAGTAAGGCCCGTTGTGGATCGTCGCTTAAGAGCGTGCCCAAAAGCTGTAAAATATCTCGCCCCGTTTGTGGATCGAGACTGGCAATGGGTTCATCGGCCAGCAGTACCCGAGGGTGCTGCAGGAGAGCGCGGGCAATGCCTACGCGCTGGCGTTGTCCGCCGGAGAGTTGGCGTACCGGACGATGTGCCAGGGTGCTCAAGCCCACCCGCTCCAAGGCGGCAAAGGCCGCGGTAATATCGGCACGAGGCCACCACCAGCAACTACCCCAGATGCTGCGCCTGCCCAGGCGCCCCAAGAGCACATGCCACAGGGCGCTTTTGCGAGGAATCAGCGCGTGATCTTGAAATACCATACTCACCTGGCACCGCCATTGCCGAGAATTGGCTGTGCGCAACTGGGGATCGTCGCTGTAGATCGTGCCCTGCTGCGGCTCTTGCAACTGCGCCAATACACGCAATAGACTTGATTTTCCCGCACCACTGGGGCCCAGAAGAACGGTGCGTTGACCTGGTGAGAGATGCAGATCCACCCCATCCACCGCAGCGTGTTCGCTACCAGGGTAGCGCACCTGAATGCCCTGGGCGCTGATGATACTCATGACAGCTGCTCCATAGCGCGATCAATACTTCGGCAGAGTTGACTGAGGTCTTCGGCGGTATTTTCTGGCCCGAAACTGAAACGGAGCGTTGCCTGCGCCAGTTTGGGATCGACGCCCATCGCCGCGAGACTGGGGCTGGAATGTTGCTGGCCAGCATGGCAGGCTGAGCCAGTGCTGGCAGCCACCTGAGGCATGTGCGCCAAGAGGTTAGCGGCACTTATGCCTGGAAGCGCCACAAAGCTAGTATTGGGCAGGCGTGGGGCGTCAGCCCCATGGATGAGCGCGTTATAACGCTTGCACAGGTGTGCTTCCAATTGATCCCGCAGGGTTTGCAAACGCGGCATGTGAGTGAGTCTTTGCGGGCAGTCGGCGCAGGCAGCCCCTAGGGCAGCAATCTGGAGCACATTTTCACTGCCCGCGCGCAGTCCTCGCTCATGGCCAGCGCCACGAATAAGGGGTGGCAAGGGTATTCCTGGGCGGATCCAGAGCGCTCCCACACCTTTGGGTGCGCCCAATTTATGTCCGGCAATAGCGAGATAATCAGCATCCAACTGACCAACATTCACTGGGATCTTACCCAGTGATTGGGCAGCATCGCAGCCCACCAACGTTCCCTGAGCGTGAAAGTGCTGACTCAGGGCTGAGATGGGCTGAATAACCCCTGTTTCGTTATGGGCATGCATCACCATGGCGAGACGCGGGGCTGCATGGGAAGCGGGTTGCGTATCCTCGACAAGCCCCTGGGCGGTGACCGCAATGCGGCTGAGCGTATGTCCGCGCTGAGCCAAATCGTGTGCCGGTGTGGTTACTGCTGGGTGCTCAATGGCGCTGATTGCCAGGGGACATCCCGGATACATGCGGGCCACACCGTAGAGGATCTGATTCAGGGACTCGCTGCCCCCAGAGGTGAAAATAATATCCTCTGCCTGGGCCCCAATGGCACCCGCAACCTGGTGGCGTGCGTCTTCTACGATGGCGCGCGCCTGCCGCCCGGGCGCATGGCTGGCGCTGGGGTTGGCAAAGCCCTGATCCATGGCCTGGAACATGGCGGCCCGCGCCGCCGCCGACAGGGGTGTGCTACCGTTATGATCCACATAGATAAATGCGTGGTGCTGCGAATGCGTGGTTGATGACATACGACAATGCATGCCGAATCACCGGGATCGGGCTCTCGTACTGGTGCATGATGTTCGAGAGATGTCTCGGCCACCTGCGTTAATGATCTGTGGGCGACACCCTGCCGACCCCAAGAGCGCACAGTCAACGGCGATACGGCATGACGCTCCTTTCGGGATCGGGTGCAGGGGGAACCATACCAATAAATCTAGCAGCATCCAATCTAATGTCATTGATGGAAAACGCCACAGCCCACGGTGTTTCACGGCGGCCCAAAGCATGTCATTAATAAGGATGGTCCGCTTTGCGGGAGCATGTTTATAGATCAAAAAAAACGCCCCAGCATTAGCGGGGCGTTTTTTTTTGGGGGGGTCGGGATGTCAGTGATCCCAGTGGTAAGCTGTGCTAGTGGCCAGCAAGGCGGAGTTTGGCTTCGGTTTCACCGCCGGAGATACGGTAGAGCATGGGAGCCATGCGATCCAGGCCTTCACTAAAGTCAGGCGTGTTTTCCCAACGGAAGTTGAGGACGTTAGTGAAATCCGAGAACCATTGCCAGCGGCGACGGGGAAGATTTTGCACCATGTGCATATGGTTGGCTGGGCAGCCATATTTGGTAATGGAGGCCGGCACGTGTTCAAAGGTAACCCAGGTATGCGGCCAGGTGTAGCTGCTGGCATGGCAGAAGGCTTCGGCAATCTCGCTGGGCAGTTCCACCGATTGGGCTTCGTCTTGAATCATGGTGAAGGTGCCAGTCAGTTCCGAATAGGCCAGACGACCGGCTTGGCATTGGATACCACCGGGGGAAATATACCCGGTAGAGAAGCCGCCGCCGGGGAAGTAATGCTTGAAGACCTCAAACAGGTAGGAGTCCTCAGCCCAGTCCAGTGACCCGGAGCCAGAGTTATCCATGTCGATGGTGCCGCGTTGCATGTAGGCGGCATTGGGATCCAGGGTGATGCCCAGCTCATCAGCTTTCTTTTGGATCTCCCAGGGTTCGTACACTTTACGATAGTCGGCAAAGAGAATGGGTTCGCCGCCGGTAAGGGCTGCGTAGCAGATCATGGTGAGGAGACCTTGCAGGTCATTCTCGGTGGCAAAGGGAATGGCCGCCTTTTTGCCACGATGATCGAAGGTGGAGTTAAAGAGCGCTTCGGCAATATCGGCACAAGCCATGGGCGTGCCGGTAAGGTCTGACCCCCAGGCCAATTGACTGGTCCAGCCACCGCCAATGCAGTTGAGTTGGGCCATGCGATCGCGCAAGGTGAGATAGAGTTTGAGCTCTTCTTTGAGTTTTTCCTGGTGCAGCTTGGAGAGCTTGGGCGCCGGATGTTTCTGGGGGTTGCTATAGATATCCAAGCCCTTGGCGCACAGGCCTTCGGTATCGGTATAGATTTTATTTTTCCACTGCACTTGCGTGACCCAGTGGTAGAGCTCTTTGAGCTCTTCTTTATCAAAGCCTTTGTCATCACGCAGCATATCCGAGAAGATCTTCATGGATTCACGCACGCTCTCTAGGCCAAAATGCTTGCGCGCCGCATGCACGTGGTTGAGCGCGGTTTCCATTTGCATGGAGTCCACATCGGAGGCGAAAAAGCGCTTGCCGCGGAGGTAGGAGGCGGCTGCCATGGCCCAACCCAGGTCAAGAATCTCGGTTTTGGTGGCGGGATCAAACTCAGGATCTTGTCCCACTTCGGGCATGGTGCCGATAATCGCTGGGCAGAGAATGCCCGTTTGCGCATAGGCACCCACCACTGCGTCAACACCCACCACCCCAGGCTTGGGGGCGTTATTGCCAGCAATACAGGCAATGGGGGTATTACGGGGGAATTGGGCGCTTAAGGCGATGGCAGTTTTGCCGGGGTAAAACCAGGTGTCGGGAACGATAATTAAGGCTTCGACGCCGGCCTTTTTAAAGGAGGCGGCCACTTCGTCGGCTTGCGCTTCGGTTTCGACGGTGCGATCGGCTACAAAGATACCAGGCTTGGCATGACCACACAGGCGAATGCTTTTGAGCACCTTGGCAGTCATGGTAACGATATTGAGCGCCCGTTCACGACTGGGGTCATCAATACGTGGGTCGCAGGGGGCAAACAGGCCAATGGTGGGGGCTCCGGGGCTGGGCTTTTGCAAATACGCCATGGTCGATGGACTCCTTGTATGGTGTACGTGAGGTATGTGGGCTGCCATTCTCGCGATCATGGACAACCAGCGTCTTGTATGCGATGGTCTCGGTGGCCACGCCGATGCCAGTATCAACTGACCCTACTTGCACGAGGTCTTTCAGTCACTCAAGGACGCAATCCTCGTGAGCCCACGACGCCTTAGCCGTCATCGCGTACTTGGTCAAGAAAATGGAGATGGCGCTCGTATTGATCGAGAACGTCACTCAAAATTTGTTCACGTCGCCACCCCATGATGTCGTAGCCTTGCCCGCCTTCGCGGAGGAATACTTCGGCGCGATAGAAACGCGGTTCATTCTTGGCGTCAATGCGTAAACGGGCAAAGGAAGGAGGGGTATACGACACCGGTTTTATGGCGTAGAAAAAATCCATTTCCTCGCCATGTGCCACTTCCACCCAAACTTGCCCATCGTCATCGCCATGTACCTGGGCTGTAAGCCCTTCCTTATGCCATTCATTGGCAATGTCCTGTAAAGCAGGCCGTACCATATCAGAGAGAAAGGCCATGACATCACGTTGCTCTGGCTGACGGGTTACGGTGCGCAGGCGTTCTTGCCACGATACGGGCGATGTGGGGCTTTTGGGCATAACCATGGCGCGCTCAAGGCTAACACGTTTATTGGCTTCCAGTCGCAGTGCACGAAACAGGCCCCAGCACATAAAACACATAATAACGGTAAATGGCAGAGCACTGGCGATGGTCGCAGTTTGTAGGGCGACAAGGCCGCCAGCAATCAAGAGTACGGCAGCTACGGTGCCTTCGAGTCCTGCCCAAAACAGGCGCTGCCAGACAGGAGACTGCTCTTCACCGCCACTGGTCAGCATATCTACGACTAATGATCCTGAGTCAGAGGAGGTGACAAAGAAGGTGATGACCAAAATCGTGGCAGCACCTGATACCACTGTGGCAAAGGGGAAGTGCTCTAAAAAGGCGAAGAGGGCAATCGCGGGGTTATCGTTGGCCTGATGCATGAGACTCTCATAGCCTTGCGCAATGATGAGATGCAGGGCCGTATCGCCAAAGATGGTCATCCACGCCAAGGTAAAGCCAAGGGGGACAAGCAGGACGCCCACAATAAATTCACGGATGGTGCGTCCGCGCGAGACACGAGCGATAAACATGCCAACAAAAGGTGACCAGGCTATCCACCATCCCCAATAAAAAATGGTCCAACCACCGATCCAATCGGTGGGTTCGCGGGCATACAAATTGAAGGTCATACTAAAGATATGGGAGACATAGTCGCCAGTATTTTGTACCAAGGTTTGTAAAAGGAGAACGGTTGGTCCCATAATCAATACAAACAGCATCAGGGCAATCGCAAGTACCAGATTGAGTTCGGAGATGCGTTTGATGCCTCCATTAAGACCCATGCCAACGGAAACCGCCGCCAAAAGAGTAATGCCTGCAATCAGCCATACTTGTATGCCAGTTGATTCGCTTACCCCAAAAAGGTGATGCAAGCCAGCGTTGACTTGCTGTACTCCGACGCCCAAGGAAGTGGCAACTCCAAAAATAGTTCCAAGTACAGCGAAGGTATCAACTGCATGGCCAATAGGGCTATAGATACGGTCGCCAATAAGCGGATAAAAAGCTGAACGAATGGTTAGGGGGAGGTCGTGACGAAAAGCAAAGTAGGCCAGCGATAAGGCGACCACAGCATAGATAGCCCAGGCGTGAATACCCCAGTGAAAAAAGGTCAGACGTATTGCTTGACGGGCAGCATCGATGGTTTGACCATCGCCTTGAGGCGGCGAATGATAATGCATGACTGGTTCGGCTACGCCGTAAAACATGAGGCCGATACCCATGCCCGCACTAAAGAGCATGGCAAACCATGATTTGTAACTATAGTCAGGGGATGCGTGATCTGGCCCAAGTTTGATGTCGCCCATGCGTGATAGTGCAATAAGAGCAACAAACACCAAGAAAGCGGCTACCGCTAAAACGTAAAACCACCCCACATGATGGACGATCCATGCTTACAGATGAGCCATCCATACTTGCAGAGAATCAGGGATAAAGATGGCTACAATGACTAGCGTTAGGGTCAAAGCCAGTGATGTTATAAAAACTGGTGGATTAATCACGTACCACGATTGCGCATGAGACTTGGGGTCACTCATAACCGTATTCCTGTAGGCAGGGTGTGCCTAGCGAGACGATGGGGGTGCTTATTTGCCTGATACCCAGGGATCGTGGAATGGTTCCTGGGGCCGCTCGATCTGGCAATGGTCATTGTCTGCCAGCTCTGTCAGCAGCCGATCGTCAGCACGAATAGTAAGGAGGGCATCATTGCCGACAAAATCCTCTTCAACTACTTGGGCACGTCCACGAATGAAGGCGTACAAAGCACCATCGCCGGCAGAAAAACGCACCCGTACGACCTCTTCGCGATTGTTGACAAAGCGCAAGATTTCGTTTTTAAGTTCATCCAGGCCGTCTCCATGTTTAGCGCTGATCATGACCGATCCAGGGTAGCGCTTGCGAAAAGCCAGGGTTAAGGTTTGTGAGTGCGGCTGATCGCATTTGTTGAACACCATAATGGTGGGGATGTCAACCGCGCCGATATCGCTTAAGACTGATTCTACGGCATGAATATGCTCTTCCATGCTTGGTTGCGAAGCATCTACCACATGAAGGAGTAAGTTTGCTTCCACTACTTCTGCCAAAGTTGCATGAAAGGAGGCCACTAGTTTGTGCGGCAGATTGCGAATAAATCCCACCGTATCCGAAAGCACAATGTCATGATGGTGATCAAGATCAAGACGAGAGGTGCGGGTATCCAGGGTGGCAAAGAGGCGATCTTGCGCCAATACATCGCTATCAGTTAGCGCATTCATAACCGTGGACTTGCCTGCGTTGGTATAGCCAACCAGGGCGATCTTGACGCAATTATCGCGCGCGGCGATGGTGCGCTCCTTGCGATCTTCAATGGTTTTGAGTTTTGCTTTTAGGTCAGCAATGCGTAGATCGACAAGGCGACGATCGGTTTCCAGCTGTTTTTCGCCAGGACCGCGCATGTTCATGCCCGCTTTGATACGGTCGAGGTGGCTCCAGAGGCGCTTGAGACGCGAACGATTGTGCTCCAACTGGGCCAGTTCTACCGCCAGCATGCTTTGGTGGGTACGCGCTCCGAGGGCGAAAATATGGAGAATTAAGGCCGTATAGTCGACCACCTTGATTTCTAGGAGTTTTTCCAGGTTTCGTTCCTGGGAAGGGGTAAGGCTGACGTCAAAGACCACCTCAAGGGCTTCATGGTCTTCGACCAAATCCCATATTTCCTTGGCTTTTCCCGAACCGATATAAGTGGATTTGACGGGGCGTGCAAGGTGCTGCCGCGCGACAGCCACCACCTCACACCCTGCTGTATCCAATAGGGCACGCATCTCGTCTTCGCGCTCTTGCTCGAGATCACGCTGTGCTGGCGGTACGGTAAGCACCAGGACTACGGGCAGACGTTCGTCATCATTGCGACGTTGGGTCGCGGCCTTGGTGGCTTGTGGTGGTGCGTGTCGCGGAGGCGAACCCATACGTTTTTTAGCCCTCTTGGGGAATAGCGGGAAGCTGAATGCGCCCACCGCTTACGGTAAGATGCCCACCGTCTGGTTGGGTGAGGAGAAGATGACCGTGGTCGTCTATGCCTGCAGCATATCCCTGAAAGTGTCGTTGGCCATCTATGATATGTATATAACTGCCGAACAGATAGTCGTGTTGACGTATGCGCTCAAGCAAAGCCTGCCAGCGACCGTGGTTTAACAGAGCCGCACCCTGCAAGAGCAGGTCACGAACTGCTGCGATAAAGCCAAGTTCATCTCCAGCATGGATGCCATGGGCGTGGAGACTGCTTGCGGGCATAGCGTTCTCTCCTAAGGCGAGGCTTTCTATGTCGGGCGAAAGGTTGCAGCCAAGCCCCACTACCACCCGCAGGAGCGGCGATCGCGTGGAGCGACCCTCGCAAAGAATGCCAGCAACTTTGGCTTCACCGAGCATGACATCGTTGGGCCACTTGAGTTGACAGCGTGTGGCGATGGCGGCGGCTTTGGCGCGATCATTGATGGTATCAGCTACAGCCAGTCCAGCTACGAGGCTCAGCTGAGCAGCGGATGCTTGGCGAACATCAATGATAAACGAGCAGGTCACAACGCCCTGTGGACTATGCCATATTCGGCCATGTTGACCGCGACCAGCAGTCTGTTGCGGGGTGTATACAACGGTGCCGTGATCAAGGGCATCAAGGTGGTCAAGTGCCCAAGAGTTGGTGCTGGCCAGCGAAGCATGTCTGATCAGCCAATGGGGGTCTGAGAGCACTATCTATGCCCATTGTCCAGCCCCGCTGTTGCTGCGAACACGGGGCTGACAAGGGGGGAGGAGCGGCGTACCACTAGGAGCAATTAGACGGCGAGTCGCTCTGCCTGCAAACGCTTTGTGAGCTTGCGGAGTTCGCGCCGACGCCGTTCGCTGGGCTTGTCGTAAAACATACATTTCTTTATGTCCTTGGTAAGACCTTCTTTTTCGCAGCGTTTCTTGAAACGGCGTAGGGTCTTTTCCAGGGGTTCCCCATTACGGACTTCGACACGGATCATAGCACTCCTTCGTTCATAGCGTGGGCGTGGGATTCTTGACTACTAAGCGAAAAGGCAAGAGGTGATTTTGGGACTGAGGGGTATGGCTGCTCAAGGCGAGCGTAAAAAAGAAAGTGTTCGTTGCGCGTAGCAGCGTGCTTGTGTCGCCAAGAAAAGATGTCCATTGGTTTTTGGTAATTAGGAAATTGCCGATATCGTGGGCTTTCATAGAATGGGGCTCATGATCTCTGTGGCCATCCAGGAGCACGTTGGCAAAGCTGCCAGGCAAGGCCCCATGGATCACGGAGCATGGCAATCGCACTTCCGTCCTCTGGGTGCACCCACTCCACCACCGTGGCTCCAGCACGAGTCAGGCGTTCGGCATCGGCTTGGGCATCCTTGCTGACCAAGGCGAGGTGAAGCTCAGCAGGTGAGCGCTGGGCGGGATCAGGGCATGGAGCATCGGGGTTGTGGTAGAGCTCCAGCATCATTCCGCAATCAGCACGGAGAAACTGCGCAAAGGGGGCGCTATCCTGGGCCACAACACGGGTAAATCCCAAGTGTGTGTGGTACCATGCGGCCATGGATATGGGGTCACTCACGTTAAGGGCAATATGCTCAAAGCGCATGGGATGCTTACTGATCTAGGTGCAGGATAAGCACGCCTTTAAGGTCGGAGTCATCTCCACTCAAGCCAAAGTTTTGGGCCGCAATAGCGAAATTTTCCCCTTCGGTTTCGTATTCCACGCGGCCATTGTACTTAAAGGTTTTGTGGTTGGCTTCATCCCAAAAGCAGATCTGAGCACGAGGATTTTCTCGCACATGCTCGACTGAAGTGCGAAGGTACATATCACCAATAATGACGGTGTGATCATCGCGAACCCAGTACAGGGCCATTGGAGCTAAATTGGGTTCGCCAGTCTTGGATGCCGTACCAAGAATGATGGTAACTTGTGCGTCGAGGTGCTCACGAGCAAGATCGCTGATTTTCATGATGTACTCCGCAGCTCAGGTGCCGAAAAAGTTAGGATTGGGGAGGCGGTGACGGGTCGGAATTGCGCGCTTGGCGGATGAGGTCGTCCATGCGTTGACGGCGGTCTTCTTGCTCATCGTAGGCAAAGAGGAGTCTTGGCAATAATCGCGTGCGCAGGACGGGGGCAAAGGCGTTAACAATGCGTCCACGGGCACCACTGAGTGCCTTGCGTGCGAGATTGCGGTCTGATTCCGTGCCGAGGATGGTGTAATAACAGGTGGCTTGCTGGAGGTCGCCGGTCATCTCCACTCGGGTAACGGTAAGAAAGCCCAAGCGGGGATCACGAAGCTCGCGGTGAATATACACTGCGATCTCGCGCTTGAGTAAGGATTCAAGTTTGGCTTTACGACCAACTGTTGCCATGGGATCTACGAAGCGCTTTCCAGGGTACGGGCCACCGCTTTCTTGGTATGGAACTCGAAGAGGTCACCTTCCTGGATATCATTCCAGCGATCCAAGGTGAGGCCGCATTCAAAGCCTTCGCGGACTTCCTTAACGTCCTCGGTAAAGCGGCGAAGGGTGTCGACTTTGCCTTCGTAAAGAACCACACCATCGCGTGTGAGGCGCATGAATGCTCCCCGCATGACGATGCCATCGCGAACCAGACAGCCAGCAATGGTGCCAGCCTTGGAGGACCGGAATACCTTGAGCACTTCCGCATGGCCGATGATTTTTTCGACCATATCTGGATCAAGCAGGCCAGTCATAGCGAGTTTGACTTCATCAATGAGCTCATAGATGACCGTATAGGTTTTTACATCGATACCCTTGGAATCAGCCTCACGGCGGGCACGACTATCGGCAATAACGTGGAAGCCTAAGATAATCGCGCCAGATGCCTCGGCGAGGCTGACATCGGTGCTCGTAACTTGGCCAACACCACTGTGGATGAAGTTTACCTTCACTTCCTCGGTGGAGAGATCATTCAAGGTTTTGCGCAGGACTTCCAGTGAGCCAGAAGCATCAGCCTTAACGATAAGACGCACTTCTTTTTTCTGTGCCTCTTCCAGGTCAGAGAAGAGAGAGGCCAGGGTTGTAGTGGTATTTTTGGCGCGTAGTTCTCGATCACGGATCTGATGGGAGCGGGTCTCAGCGATTTCCGAGGCAACTTTAAGGCTGTCCACAGTGTGGAAGCGGTCACCGGCGGTAGGCATTTCCGACAAACCGATAGTTTCTACGGCATGGGAAGGCCCAGCTATTTGCGGCTGTTCGCCTTTCCAGTTGGACATGCTACGAACACGACCATAACCCGTGCCAGCAAGCACAATGTCGCCGATTGCGAGACTGCCACGACGGACCAGAAGCGTGGCGACCACGCCACGGCCTTCACTGATGTGTGCTTCTAATACCGTTCCCGAAGCATTGGCAAAGTGGTTGGACTGCAGTTCAAGTACTTCGCTTTCCAGGCTAATCCGCTCCAGAAGTTCTTCTAAACCTTGGCGCGTAATGGCACTGGTGCGAATAACACCAGTATCACCACCCCATTCTTCTGGTAGAAGACCTTGTTCGGCCAACTGACGTAAGACCTTATCAGGATCAGCGCTTTCTCGGTCAATCTTATTCATCGCCACGATGATGGGGACTTGCGCAGCCTTGGCATGGTTAATTGCTTCAATCGACTGCGGCATCAAGCCATCATCCGCAGCCACCACCACGACAGCAAGATCGGTGACATTGGCACCACGGGCGCGCATTTCAGTAAATGCGGCGTGGCCTGGGGTATCGACAAAGGTGATGTCCTGGCCTGTGGGCGCAGTAACCGTGTATGCGCCGATGTGCTGGGTAATCCCGCCGGCTTCGCCAGCTGTTATTTCGGTATGACGAATGGCATCCAGCAAGGAGGTCTTGCCGTGATCCACGTGGCCAAGAATAGTGACCACAGGCGGCCGTGGTGCCAGATCCTCGGGTTTGTCGTCTTCTTCGTGGGTGGAGATGAGGGTGTCTTCGACATCTTCCTCTTCTTTAACCGTGACTTCCTTTTCGAACTCCATGGCGATGAGTTCGATGGCATCACGCTCCATCACGCTATTGATGTTTGCCACTACCCCAGCCATCAAAAGTTTGCCAATAACCGTCGAGGATTTGAGGCCCGAGGCTTCCGAGAAGTCGCGTACCGTGCACGGCAGGGTAACGGTAAATTCTTTCTTGCCGGAAAGATCTTCTTCCTCGGTGGAAAGAGGACGGCGACGTCCCCCGCGCCGGACTTCACGCTCTTCGGGCTTATCAGCACGATGATCTTTGCGATCACGACGGGGGCCAGTGCTGCGGCCAGGACCGCCAGGGCCAGCTGGACCGGCAGGGCCACCCGCAGGCCCTGCTCCGGGACCGGCGGCACCGGTCTTGGAACGATCAATAGGCTTAAAGCGACGCTTGCGGTCGGCTTGTTTGGCCTGCCGCACGCGATTTTGCATATCCATGTTGCGACGGATATTGTCCTGAATCATTTTGCGCCGTTCTTCGGCGCTCAGTTCGGAATCTTGGCCATCGGTGCCGGATATGGAGCCAACGCGAGGGGACTCAATGACACGGAGGTCGCGCTCGTCCTTCTCTTTGAGGCGATGGTCTGACTTTTCGGCAGTAGCCTTAGCAAGGCTGGCGAGCTTGGAGCCGATTTTGCCTTTTTTAATGGCGCTGGGGTCAGCATCGACATCTTCTTCTGATTCAGAAGCAGGCTCTGGTGTGGCCTCAACGCTGGTCGTTTCAGCGGCGGGTTCCGTTGTGGCTTCGCTCGTTTCCGTCTCCACAGGGTGGTCTTGAGAGGGAGTCTCAGGATCTTCAGTGGGGGCAGCAACGATTTCGTCCGCTGTGTCTGGCGTATCGCTGGAAGCTTTATCGCTAGCCAGATCAGTAGCTTCTTCATTATTCTGTTGAGCTAGGGCCGCTTCTTGCGCACGCAGGGCCGCAAGTTCTTCGCTTAAGCGAGCTGCTTCCTGTTCGCGGCGGCGCAATTCGTCCTCTGCGGCACGGCGCGCAGTTTCTTCTGCGCTCTCACGTGCGGCTTCTTCCTGGGCTGCGCGTTGGGCCTCTTCCTCTGCTTCTCGAGCTTTACGCTCTTCGTCTTCACGCCGCTTAGCCAGCGCTTCTTCGTGCTTGCGTCGTTCCTCGGCAAGCTGAGCCTCGCGCTCTTCTTCGGCTTTACGCTTGGCCTCCACATCTTTACGACGACGCGTTTCCGCAGCCTTTTTGGCTGCCTGTGAACGCTTGTGGCGCTCCAGGTACTTTTCGTCAATAATGGGGGCGAACTCTTCACCGTCCACGGTTTCAAGACCATCACACGCCAGGATACGCCGCACGGCATCGGCGTCGAGGGCAGTTTCCATGCCTTCGGAAAGAGTGATCTTGAGATCCTCCTCCACCACTTCGCGTAGGAGTTCTTGGTCTAGGTTATGTTCGAGAGCCAGCTCGATCAACTTCATATGCACTGCTATCACATCGGGTAAACGTAGCTTGAGAAGCCAAGACACACGTATGTCTTGGCGGGCACCGGAGTACCCAGGGGGTCAGGGACCCCTGTAAATCAGGGGCGCATGATGTCGTCATTTGCCGGATCGGCAAGCGACTCTGCTGCGAGGGACTTTTGTAGCTCCTCTTCGGCTTCGCGCGAGCGCCGTTCCTCTTCTTCGGCACGACGACGGATGAGTTCATTCTTTTCGTCTCGCTCCTCATCGCTGAGGCCAGAATCAGCCATTTCAACGATTTGCTCGGCCTTGCCAAAGTCCAGTGGAAGCTGGTCTTCAATGCCTTCGGCGAGCTCAGCTGCACTCAAGCTGGCAATGACACTTAAGGAGTTGAGGAAGCTGTCGAGGAATACTTCCCGTCCAAAGTCGTCAATCAAGCCAGCGTCAACAAAGCGTTGCAAGACTACCGCGCCAGCGGCACGACGTTCTGCGGCCTGTTCTTCCGAGCACACATCAATCTTATAGCGGGTTAAACGAGCCGAAAGACGGACATTTTGTCCCGCTTTGCCAATCGCCAATGGCAATTGGTCACGCGAGACAACGACATTGGCGCGATCACGGAACTCATCATAAGAGACGCGAAGAATACTTGCCGGCTTGAGGCTGTTGATGATGTATTCGGCAGGATCTTCTGAGAAGGGAATGATATCAATTTTCTCACCACCGAGTTCATCGGCTATTTTGGTGATACGGCTGCCACGCATTCCGACACAGGCACCCACTGGATCAATACGCGGATCTGAAGTATGCACGGCAATTTTGGTGCGCCGACCAGGTTCGCGGACGATGCCTTTGATTTCAATGAGGCCATCGCCGATTTCAGGTACTTCTGAGTAGAAGAGTTCGCGTACAAAGCCCACGTGGGTGCGGGACAGCACTAAGCGCACGCGCTGTCCTTTTTTCGACACTGTGATCAGGAAGCCGCGAATAACGGCGCCAGGACGGTATATTTCCCCAGGAATCTGCTCTTCACGGGGCAAGATGGCCTCAGTGCGTCCCAGAGAGACTATGACCATACCCCGCTCTGCCCGCATAACCGTACCGTTGATAATGGTGTGGCGGCGTCCTAGCCACTCATCGTAAAGAAGGTCGCGTTCGGATTCGCGCAGGCGTTGGGTGATAACTTGTTTGGCAACATTGGCAACAATGCGGCCTAAGCTTTCCAGCTCGACTGGTTTGTCATCTTCAAAAGCGCGAATTTCTCCCGTCTCTCGATCGATGGTCAGGGTAAAATCACCACTGGCTTCAAAGCGTTTTGCGGCCGCTTGCACCAAAGCATGCTCAATTTCATCAAGCATGAGATCTTTATCAAGGCCGCGATCACGACTTATAGAATCAATCAAACGAAGAAACTCTTGGGCGTCCATGTGGGGCGCTCCCTTCGGCTAGGGCGGTGAGGATACGAAAAAGCCAGCAGGGCATGAAAAAAGCGTGAGTCCCGCGACTCACGCTTTGGCGAATTTTCGCTGCTGCGTTGATTGGCAATCTATGATAGGGGGTCTAAAGTCAATCGCCGTTCGCTTTATCCCGCAATGGCTTGTCAGGCGCCTTTTTTTCAGGGAAGAGTTTAAAAGCAAGGTGTCGACGAAAATCTGGGGTGGTGGCTTTGAGCTCGCCATTGTGGGCTTGTATCACGTGCTCATCAAGGATTATTCCGCGATCGGCATCCCACCATTGCCAGCGCCATGTATGGGTATCGTTGGGGAGACTCATGCGCAGGGTAATGCTGCGATCACTGTCGCGCTGGCTGCCATCAAACCCCCATGGTCGGTCTATGATATATCCCAGGATGCGTTCAGGATGTTTCCACATGGCCGCCCAGAGCTCATTATCGCCGGTTTCGAGACGTTGCGCACGGGCTTGTGGCGAACGCAGGTCCTCACCGTGCAAAAAGGCACGCAATGCGTGGTAGGGAGCCCAGAGATTGTTTTGATCCACCCATTCAAACCACCACAGCATGGGGGAGCCAGCGTGTCCAGCCATTAAGGCGGCCCATGGTCCGCTATGATGCTCAACGATAAGTTGCGGTATGGGTGCGGCATTCCAATTGCCGCCATATTCAGTCACTAAGACGGGTTTGGAAAATTGGTGCAACCCTTGTCCGGGAGCAGGTGATTGGGTGCTGCGCCAGAGGAGCTGGTGAATGAGCTCGCCTTCGCCATCGCGTCGAGCATGGTAGGCGTCAATGCAAACAAAGCAGATGCCATCCTGGGCCACAATGGCGCGATCGGGGCGGCGGAAATCTCCTGACCAATGGGTGGTAACGGGGTGACCATACACGTCCATTGCGTGGAATTGTGCGCTGGTGATTTCATGCCAGCGACGCACATCGTTGCGGCGGCCGGCGGTAAGATCGACTTCACTCCACAGTTTCCAGGCGAGGATCGCCGGATGATCGGCATAGCGTGCGATCAAATAACGGTGGTAACGATATTGATAATCGAGGGCCGCTTGGTCGCGAAAAAAATCGGCTGCGCGACCGACAGGACCGCCAAGCTCATTATTAAAGGGGGAATTGTGCCATTCGCGATCAGTGCGCTCCGAGCCTTGGCCGTGGTTGCGGATCACCAGGTTGACGCGAATCCCGAGCTCATAGGCAAGGTCAAGGAGGTCATCAAGGCGCTGTGCCTTGGCTTGGGAATACCGTCCCAGACCGCGAAATTCGGGCCAATCGTCACGCCATTCCAGAGCAAGATTCCAGCTCGACATCCAGATCTCAATGGCATTACCACCAGCAGCGGCAAATCGTTGGAGATAATCGTGGTAGGTGTATATACCCCGATCGGGAGTAATGAGCGACCCTGTTCGTCGGGCTCCACGACCATCGTTGACTGATCGTAGATTGATCCCTATAGGCCAATAAAAGTCTCCATTGATGTGGAAAAAGCGCGGGTCATCAGGGTCAACACGCACATAATCATCCCAGGCAGCTCCTGTGACCGTCAGTGGGGGGAGTGGCACGTCGATGCAGGGGGAGGAGGAGGTTGGGGGTGATTCCTGGGCACTGCCCAATTGGCTGTCATTCCAGCTGGCTTGCAGGCGAACATCATACCGGCCAGGCTGGCGCGGTCGCCAGCGCACCGCAAAATGTCCAGAGGACTGAGCGATGGTGCGTTCTTGATCTCCACGATCAAGGCGCCGCATAGGGACCTTCCAGAACGCCGGAATATGCTCGGTACTGCCGTCTTCCATGCAGGTAAAAACCACGTGAGCACTAAAATGACCAGGATTATAGGGGTCTGCAGGCAAGGGAGTGGCGCGAAAGGATATGTTCAGGCGTTCGCCGCTGCTGATCTGCCAGGCGTTGCTGTCACTGTCCATATGAGAAAGGTGGAGATCCTCAATCTGTCGGCGATCAATGCTGCGCTCTGGTGTATGGGTGCTAAAATGCCAGTCTGTGACGGTGACCTTCGCGCTGCTGTTGTCTTGCGTCCAGAATAACAGGCCGCCACGGCGCAATTCCGGCAATATCGTGTCATCCCACTGTGCATAATGGCCCACAGCCTGCCAGCCATGGTGGATCAGGGAAAATGACAGAGTATGCGTGCCTGGGCTAAGGGGTTCACGCCTAAGATGCTGATACCAGGTGCCATCAAAGTCACTCACCCAGGCCCCAACCCCCAAATCAGCTGGGGCATCCTCGCCCACGCTCACGCTCACGCGAAGTGCTGTAGGTGTGCCGTCAGGCCAATCGGGTGCAGCGACAACAGTGGTAAGGGGGGCTGAGAGCGCTACCGTTTGCGCACCCGGGGATTCTTGGGCCCATGCCGTATTGGTAGGGTAGGCCAAGGTAAAGAGCATCAACGTCAGTATGGAAGCAAATGCGCGAGAAAGGTGTTGATGACTTCCCCGCCTCCTGTGCCGCCAGCAGCTCTTATTCATTGGAGGGTGATGGTCTCGACTCCACATAATCTTCAGCCAGACGACGGATATCGGGATCGGTGCTGTCCCTGGCATCGTGGATGGCGCGGATGCGTGATGTCTCAGCCCCATCGCCATGAGCCTCCTGTTCACCGCCTTCACGCATTGATTGCTCGGTAGAAGCGCCAGCGGCATGATTGTCCGTCAGGCCGGGAATCGACGCGTTACCGATAATGTCTGGCCGCAAAGCCAATATCAGCAATAGGGCCATAAGTACGGCAATGGCAAGGAAACTGAAAAATAAGAGGAAGGCAAGTACCCGGCGGCCGCCCCGCTGCAGCCGCATCACCAAAGCCAGTTGTGCCCGATGATGGTCGCGCTCTACATCCAGGCCATCAGAGAGCTGCTGGAGTGTAGCCAAGAGCCGTTGATTGGCCTCATCGCGACGGCCAATTTCCTGGCTCAGGGTTTCGTGGGCCTTGCGACTTGCGGAAGCCGCTGCGGTAAGCTCATTCATTAACGCCGGCAGACGTTCCTGCTCGTTTGCAACCGACTCCAGGAGGCGATTAGTGGAAGTCAGGTGGTGGTCCAGCTGTTCCACCACGCGTCCCACATGGTGGAACCCTTGTTCCAATTCCTTGATCACAGCCTTACGGCTGAGCTCCGTGCCGCGGTCTTCGTTTTCCTGATCAACAGCAACTTGGGAGCTTTCGGCGTCTTCACGCGACTCGCCAAGGTTCTCACTGCGACGGAAGATGCGGGTCCAATCTTTGAATGCCATGGGTCTATCTTCCTCCTTTGCGGTAAATCGCAAGCCCCGGATTGACGAACCGTAACCTTGGGCCTGCGTTGAACATGCGCAAGCTCTGGGGATTGCCGTACGTCCTGTCTCTAGGATAGTGGCGGTTTTCACTGGAGCATGTCAAATTGCCTGCAGCATGGGCTTGCTGACTCGTGCACGCTTGCACAAGCGCTGTGGGTGAACATGGGTGGAGCATCTCCACTCTGATAACTTTGTAAAGGTGTCGCATGCAGTACTTTGATCCTCAACATCGAAAACCACAACGCTTGGTGACCCGTAATCGGCGTAATGACCCGTTTATGAAGCGGCGTGAAATCATTGTCGTGGGTATGCTGGCCTTTACCCTTGCGGTGGTGTTGTTTGCCTTTTTGCCGGAAACCTGTTCGGGTAAACACGATGTGGAAAATCCTGGTGATCCCCATGCCATTGTTCCCATGCCCTATCCTGATCTACGCGATCTCGGTCCCCTGGCCAACGAAGAAGATATCGAGCACTTTGCCGATCGCATTGCCGAGTACCTTGAGCGGCCGGATCGTATTTTTGGTCAACCCATGGCGGTGATCATTGGTTGGGCGCGGCAACAGTTAGCCCATGATGCGGAGCATAGGGTAGGCCTGCCCATGCGAGTGACCGCTAGCGATGTCTCCCGCTCAAGCGCGGATCCCCAGTTTCGCCTGCGTAACGGTGCGCGGGTGGCATTGAGTGGACTTTTATTGGAACGCCATCCCGCGCCCATCGTGGCCACTGACGAGGACGACAGCGAAGACGCAGAAGTAACTGAAGATTGGTATCGTTTTCTCATCCAAGTGGAGCCAGAGATCTATTTTCAAGCGCTCGTCCGTGGTCCTGCGGCAGAGTTGTTAGAGGGTAAAGAAATCAATTTGGTGGGGCGTTATGTAGGTATGGAGCAACATACCTCGGTACGTGATGATGGTAGTGCAAGGGCAGAAGATGTTTCACTGCTCACCATTGTTGCCCAGCAGGGCCGTGAGCGCAGTCGGGATCGAGCAGCCGAGACTACCCGCCTCCTGCGTTTGGGGGTGCCCGATGCCCCAGGGGTTGGGGCATGGCGAAGTGATCCATCGGTATTCGATAACGTCGAAGACACCAATATACGCCTGGAGCGTCGTCCTTATTATTACCTTCTCGGCAAGGTCTTGCGAGATCGTAGTACCCCCAATGCGTATGCTGATGCGGCTAATGCTATGCTTATGGAAGAAGAACTGCATCATCATGCTCCCGACTATCGCGGTAAGCCCTTTACCCTTACGGGACAAGTGCTGCGCGCCTGGGAAGACTGGGAAGTCGCGCGCGACCAACCGTTCGGTGTGGCGCGGGTAATCCGTATGTGGTTATGGGCATTTGTGCCCGAAGAGCGCACCGTCGTGGTGGAGGGGCAAGAGCGCCATATAACCACATCGCAAATCGCCGTCTATGAAGTGGCTGCTATTGCCCAAGGTGACACAGCCATGCCCCAACCAGGCGATCGCATTACTGCTACCGGCCGTTTCTTTAAAATACAACGCTACATAACCAACGAAAACTTTGTCTTCAATCGTGGTTCCTTAGCGGATGAAGATCGTGCATTGTCTGACTCGGTATACTTTAAGATGTTTGTGAGTGACGGCTTTGAGCGCACCCCACCCCGGGAGCCAACCAGTATTTTTGTTCTCAAAGTGGGGTTCTTGGTGGTTTTCACCAGTATGTTGATTTTCTTTGTGCGACTTATGGATCGCGAACGGGTGCGTTTGGATGATTATAAGCGCCCCGTGCGCCGCCTTCGCAAGGCGCGACGGGAACTGCGCAAACGGGCTGCTGCCGAGGCCAAACAGTCGCAAGACCCCTTGTCCGAGGATTCCCCAGCCCTAAGCGAAGATCTCAGTCAAGACACCAACAGTGAGGACGCTGGAGAACACGGTGATGAGCAAGAGCCTGGCGATGCCGATGATGATGGTGACGATGACCAAGACCCCGCCAATGACGAGCGCCGTGATTCGTGATGGCATCGACATCTTCAGCACGGGTTATTATATGTGGTGATATGCATCTACGCCCCCATGACAGGGGTGCTTTTCTGATGTTTTTGGCTGATTTAGGGCAACGGCCAGCGGCGCATTTGGTCATTCTTGGCGATCTCTTCGAATACTGGCTTGATGGCCCCGTGGCGCAGCGCGCCTACCAAGGATTATTTGTCCGTTTGCAGGCCTTACATCAGCAAGGATGGCACATACACTTGGTCCCAGGCAATCGCGAATTGGCAGGGGGAGGCTACTTGCGTACCGCAGTGCCGTGGCACGTGCACCCGCACAGCTGTGATGTGCACTGCTATGGTAAGCGCTTGCGTATCGTTCATGGCGACCGCTTAGTACGTGATCCTGGATACCGTTTTATGGTTGCCCATCTCAAGGGCTGGTGGTGTATGGCGTGGCGCCGCTGTTTGCCCTTGTCGCTGCAGGTATTCATTGCCCGCTCTTTGCGCGCCTTCTCTCGCCGTAAGCAACGCCGAGTCAGTGAGCTCGGCGCGGCCCTGTCTCTGCTCGACCCACGTCGTGTGCAAGCTGCGGCAGTTCATTGTGATACGCTCATTGCCGGGCATATCCATCAGCAACTCCAACGTCATATACGCGGCATCGAGTTTGTCCTATGCGGACACTGGGAAGCCGATCATGGCAGTTGGGTGGAGGTGGATGCAGCAGGACATATTACCCTGTGTAAGCAATCCTGGAGCCTCAATGCCGCAGGATGAGCAACCAGGGCTCAGCTTTGAGTCGCCTTGATGGCTGCAGGGAGGCGGCCCTTGCCATGATTGAGGGCTGTCCACACTCACGCTTCGTTCGTTTGCATCTTCGCGCCACAGCGAAAGGAATGATCCATGCATTATCTTACTCGCGGCTTTACCTTCTCTGCTAGCCATCGCCTCCACAACCCGCAAATGAGTGGCGAGGATAATGCCTGCGCCTTTGGTATGTGTGAAAACGTTCATGGGCATAATTACCGCATGGAGATTACCGTGCGCGGGGAGCTTGATGCCCAGCGAGGCTTTTTCTGCAATGTCATGGATCTCAAGCAGGTTGTGGATGAATTGGTTGCAGACCCCTGCGAGCACCAATTCCTCAATGATATCCCCTTATTTGAGGGAGTGGTTCCCACCACGATGGAAAATCTCTCGCAGCGCATCTGGCAGGTGCTTGAGCCAGCCTTGGCAGCACGCAGCATGGAACTCTATGAGGTGCTGCTTGCTGAAACGCCTGATAATATCGTACGTTTGCGCAAGGACTAAGCCATGGCCATGCGCATTGACTTGGAGTTCGCCAAACCCCTCAGTCGAGAGCAGCGGATTTCCTTACATCTTGCCCTCGCGGCCTTACCCAAAACTGCGCGCGTGCGGGTCATTAAAGGGGGGCATGCGGTGGTGGTAATGGGAGAAGCGCTGGGCGTTGATCGGGTGCGGGCTGCTTTGCAGGAGGAAGGAGTCCAGGCAGAGCGCATTCGCACCAGTTTGAGTGATGAAGAAGATTTGCGCGCCGATGAGATTAGCGAGGATCATCCTGATGGTAGGGAACGCTTGCGGCCAATCGGTCGCTAACGTAGCGTGTAAAGGTGCTCGGTGAGTTAAGCACCGTGCGCCATCCTCCTAAGACCTCATTGCCTTGACCCCGCTGCGCTTGATACCATTCACGAATATCGTCTTGGGTTGAGCGTAGGGCGGCATCCCACATTCCCGTGGCACTCCAGAGCACGCTCCCGTCTCGACAATCAATCAAATAGAGGGTGACGCCAATGGCGACGGGGTCGAAGCTTTGCCAATGGCCAATACGGCCGATTAAGACGGCATCACTGCCAAAGTCCTCGCGCAGTCGGCGTAGGGCATCGTGTTCAACTCGGTTGCTGCGCAGGGGGTCACTGCTAAAGTAATTGTCGCGTTCTGAGGCATCCATGCTGACCATTTCAAAGCGATTGAGCTCAGTCAGACTGCGGGTGAGGTTGTGATCAATGGTTGCCGCGCTGGAGCCAATATCGCGGCTACGGTAGAGCGGCATGGTGACCACGCGTATGGTTCCTTCAAGACCTGGGTCGCGAAAAGTGGAAAACTCGCGCGCCTCATGGGATTGAGAGCCACGAGAGCAGGCACTGGTAATGAGCAGGCTGCTGCACAAGAGCATAAACGTGAGTATCTTAAAGCCGGCTCCACACTGCGGTACAGTCATTGTCGCGCCCTTTCTCTTGGGGTATCCTCCATATCCCGCGGGCGCAGGGTAGCTGCTTCTCCGCGAAGACGAGATTGCAAGGTAATGAGGCGCTGGCTATCATCGCTGCGCATGGTAATGACTTCGCGCATGAGATCGAAGAAGCGCCGTTCCACCCGTAGGCGCTCAACTTCGGTGGCGGCCAGGAGGTCTTGCGTGCGCTGGAGTTCACGCAGGACTTCCCGTCGTTCCTGCTGCACGGCTTCGAGTTGGTCGTCGGCGTCGCGCAGCATGCTGACTTGAATGCGTAATCGTTCACCTCGTTCTTCACTAGAAGCTAAGCGTTCGCGCAGCTGCCGGGTTTGATCGCGGGACTCATCGAGTTGCTCCGCCAGCGCCGATTTCTCCGTCTCTAGGGCATGCAGTCGAGCCAGCATGGAACTGTCGCCCTGATCGCGATCATGGCGCAGTGAAGGGCCCATGCGGTAGGCGCCACGGCCAGCCGCACGCAGGGCTTGTTCGAGATCCTTGATGCGTTGCTCCATGTCGCTCATCGTGGTGCGTTGGCTGGTAATGATGCGTTGGTATTCATCGTTATCACGCCGCCGATCATGGCTGTCACCAGGGAGAATCAGGGGTTCAAGGTGCATATCCTTCTGACTGTGCGGTTGGCGCGATTGTTCACCGCAGCCAATCAGAAGGGGGAGAGCAATGCTGATGGTGAGGATGTATTTCCAGGGTGAGCGTTGCATGCTTTATTCCTCCTCCTGGGGGCCGTGAACCATCTCTGCGAGGTTACGATGCAGGCGATCCTGGAGTTGTTTAAGTGATGGATTGGATCCTGGAAGACGGAGTACTTGCGTGGCAAGATCAAAGTAATTGCGTTCAGCCTGGAGGCGCAAAACCTCAAGCCCAGATAAGCGCTCGCGCAGCGCTTCCAATCGAGATTGACTGCGCGCAAGTTCTTGCTCAAGATTGGCGCTGCGCACTTGCAGGGTGCGTGCTTCGCCGCTGTCGCTTCCGCTTTCAATTTCTCCCGTCGCAACGATGAGCTGTTCGCGGACGTCATGTAACTCGGCCAATAAGTCATTGCGTTCGCGACTCACGCGTTCCAGGCGGGCGAGAACGGTTTCTTCGCGGCCCTCATCCCCCACCAATACTGCCGGTGCGCGGCTGCCAGGTAAGCCGAGGCGTACCTCAAGTTCACGGATGCGCTGCTCAAGAATTTCGCGCGTTTCCAGCTCTGCACGTATTTCCCTCTGCCACGCCTGACGATCGCGACCACGTTGCTCTTCGGCCTGGCGCAGACGCTGTAGGGTCACCTGCAGCTCTTGACTGAGCGTTTCGATCTGCGTTTGCAGACGAGCATTTTCGCCGGCTAATCGACGCACTTCATCACGGCGGCGATCGCGATCGCGGCGCAATTCTTGCACGGCTTCATCGGCCAAAGCTTCGCGTACAGCACTCAGCTCTGTGCGGTGTTCACTCTCCCGGCGCTGGAGTGTGCGGCTGTGTTCTTCTTGCAGTTGGCTGATGGCCTGCTCATGCTCTTCATGGAGATCGTTTATCTGTTGCTGGTAATGCTGCTCCAAGCGTTGCAGTTCCTGCTGAAAATTGCGTCGTAGTTCGCTAAACTGTTGGTGACGGTCGTCATCGTCGCGTTCCTGTCGCTGGCTTTCTTCTTGCACGCGTCGTGAAACCGCGCCGCTGGCCGCCAGCTCGCTGACATCATCTATTACCATGACCGGATCACCCACGGCAATGGGATTGCGTCGGTCAAGGAGACCAATTTGCCGTGCTAAGCTTAATTCCGGCTCGGGTACGCTGAGCACTTGGAGCATGCCCTTCAGGTAGCCATCTTGCTCTGGATCAAGCACCCGCATCAGTGTCCCAGGAGTAATCTCATGATCACTGCCCAGGGGGATCTCGACTAATGTTTGCCCATCGCTTTCGCTTATGGTGCTAATCGCGCTGCGGAGATCACGCGGTTGCTGTGCCTGGGCCCTTTGCGCCTCAGCATCCGGCGATGAATGCTGTTGAGCATCAGCCGATGTGTCTCCACGACCGCATGCCACCAACGAGCATGCGGCAAGCAACGTAGAGAAACACAGGAACTGTGTAGAGAATCGCCACATGTAGTGCTTCCTTCCCAGGGTCTGAGTATATGAAAGCATCTATCGTGCCAGATGCATGCTCCCTCTCAGGCTTGTCATGTGGGGGAAACCTGCTTATCTAGTCCTTGATCCTGGCCATTGCCCAGGCGATGCAGCCAGTGCACTCTCAACCCGACTTCAGAGGAGTCCCAAGATGTTACTTGATAATACCATTGCTAAAGCCCTTAATGATCATGTTTCGGTGGAGCTTGCCGGATCAGTCAGCTACCTATCCATGGCAGCGTGGGCAGATATCGAAGGCCTCAGTGGCTTTGCCAGTCATTTCCGCAAGGAAGCGGCAGGTGAATATGATCATATGAATCAGTTTGTAGCCTACCTCAGTGACCGTGACTATCAGGCCACCTTCAATGCCATTCCTGCCCCGCGTAGCCAATGGGCCAGTGTTGAAGAGGCTATGGTCCATGCTTATGAGATGGAACTTGACCTTACCAAACGGATTAATGATCTGGTGGCTCAGGCGCGTGCGGCGAGTGATTATTTTACCGAAGCATTCCTGGCCGGGTTTATTCCACAGCAAATTACCGATACCGCAGAAAGTGAAGAATTGCTGAAGCGGGTGCGCATGGCCAAAGATGGTCAAGGGATCCTCATTATTGATCAGCAAATTGCTACCCAGGCCGCTGGCTAAAGCTTACCCGCAGCAGTTTGGCCTAGGGTAATGTCAATGCCATGAACATTCGGTGATGCGAAAGTTTATGGCATTGGCGTTTTGGCTTCCTTGAAAGGCTGTAGTTTGGCCTGAGTGTGGCTTATTGCTTAGCCATGCGAATACAACAGCTCATTTCACTCCCTCTTACCGCCCTTGCCAGTGCAATCCTCAGCCCCACTCCAGCAGCCATGGCTGAAGAACCAGGGAATGGCCCGCCAGGGCGATCTTTAGTCGTTCATGCTACACGTTTGGCCGACGACCCGTTACAGCAACCCTATGCGTTCTATCGTCACCAGCGCAGCGATTTGGATATGGCGATTGGTCGAAGCCTGCTGGATCGTATAAATTATGGTCCTGGGGTATTTGTCCAATCCACTGCCCCCAACCAATCCAGCCCATATGTTCGCGGTTTAACCGGTGAACAGACCTTGCTCATGCTTGATGGTATCCGCTTGTCCCATGCGGCTATGCGGCCAGGCCCCAATCAGTATAGTGCCCTCATTCCCGACATGAGTGTGGATTCAGTGGATGTGGTCTTGGGGGCCTCAGCGGCAGCCACAGGATCAGACGGCCTGACGGGAGTCCTCGATCTGCGGCTTGCTGAGGCAGGTCGTGGTGTGGATGTGCCACTTTCAGGATGGGCGACAGCACGGGTAGAGACAGCCCAGGGAGCCCAAACAGCTCTTGGCATCGATGGCCGCTATCGGGGGTGGACCTATTCCTTGGAAATGGGTATGGACCGTTACCACAAGCGCGTGGGCGGCAAGGATACCCAGCGGCGTTTGCTCGACGATCCGGCTCAAGGCAACCATATTCCCAACACCGACTTTGAACAACGCCATACAGCCCTGCGTCTTGCCTATGATGGCTTGGCAGAGCATCGCTTCCATCTCTCCGCAGGGCATACGTATCAGGACACCGCGCCCCGCCCCGATGGATATGCTGCCAATAGTGGAGACCCCAACCGTATTGCCCGTTACTTCGATCCTCATCGCTTCACTTATCTTCACTTGGGACATGTTTGGAATCCCGATCAGAGAGGTTCATTCCAGCAATGGCGCAGCCGTGCTTGGTTGCATTATAATGATGAGCACCAAGTGCGGGAACGTGTCGCGGGCGCTGGCTATCGACGAGAGGTCTTTGATAATGCTATTCGCGTCCTTGGCGCCTCCACGGAGGGGACGTGGCAGTTCGCCGAGCATTCGTTGAGCGTTGGTATTGAAGGAACACACGAGTCCACAAGTAATGATTATGCCCGTTTCGAGGGGGCTGATCAAGATGCTGCCACCCGCGTGGGGAGTGATCTTCAGGATCGTCAGCGCAGTACCTTACCTGATGGCAGTCGTTATACATCCGTAGCCTTTTTTGCTCAAGATCGCTGGCTATTTGCTCCCGATTGGGAGTTGCTGATGGGTGCCCGACTCACCCATGTGGACTGGAGTAGTCCCGTGGAGCAGCGCAGTGGTTTTACCCAGGATCGGGTATCAGGAACCCTTACCGATGTCAGCGGGGGTATTCGCCTTGGTTGGTATATTGATGCCGAGTCAATGCTTTTCGCGGGCCTGGGCCGAGCCTTTCGCGCGCCCAACCTGACCAACTTGACAGGAACCGTTGATCGTGGATCGAGTGGAGTGCAAGTAGTGGGCAATGATACCCTTGATGCGGAAGTGTCGTACACTGCAGAGGTGGGCTGGAAGTACCATTCTTTTGACAATGATAGCGTGCAGATTACCACCTTTTACACCATGATAGATGATCTAATCCAGCCCGTATTTCGTGACTCAACAGGCGATGGAAATGTGGATTCGGCACGGATGGAAAATGCCTTTGGTGCCGATCTCTATGGGGTTGAACTGGCGTGGGACCATGCCCTGCCAGGCCTGGATGCAAGTATTCTGGGCTTGCAGCGCTTAGCTCTTGTGGGGTCGGGGTCATGGATTCATGCAGATGTGGAGCTGACCCAACCTGATGGCAGCGTTGAGCGCGAACCGCTGAGTCGAGCTAACCGACTCTATGGCCGCATGGGAATTAAGGCTGAATGGGGTGATGGCTGGTGGCTGCGGCCGCAAGTGCGCTGGCATGCCCGTTATCGGCGTACTGCGTCATCCGATGCTAATGATCGCCGCATGACCATGGTTGGCGATAATGATGGCAGTATGCCTGGGTATGCAGTCTACGATGTCAGCGTGGGTTGGCAGGGAGACGATGGCAATCGCTGGATTCAAGCATCACTGGAAAATATTGGCAATCACTCCTATCGTGAGCCGGGATCATCGGTAGACGGCCCAGGTTTAAATGTCGGCTTGGCAGGAGGCTTGCGTTTTTAGTTCTAAGGCCGCGTCATACCCAGGGCAGCTCAAAGCTTGTCCCTGGGACCGCCGCTCTCCCGAGCGGCCTGCATAAACGCCCTCAATGGGCGCTTTCTGCAC
>REDP01000145.1 GCA_007693455.1 Planctomycetota bacterium
AAAAAGGGCACTCTGCTGCCTGGTGGGGTGCGGGCTACGGCGGAAATTATGCCGTTGGTCATGGTATACGGGCCGCCATTGCGATGTTTCCCCAGAACGGCAATGGGATCTCCCGTATTGAGGGAGGGTTCCCAATGAAATGGCGCCTTGGGGAGCGATAGGGGCTGATCGGTTTGCAGCATGGCGAGATCCATGGCGAGATCGATGCCAATGACGCGAACAGGAATATCGTCATCGCTGAGGCGTTGATCGTTGATGACGCCTTCGCGAGCATTGCCATGGAGATTACTCAGAGCGGTTAGCAGAATACCCTCACTGGGATCAAGAACGACTGCGGTAACTGCCTGATCGGTGTAGTATACCTGCTGAAAATGATAATAGAGGTCCCAGCGTTGTTGCAGTTGCTGGCGACGATAGGGTGAAAGATCGTCACTAATGGGCGGGGGTGCACGCAGACGGCGGGGATTCCCAGGACCATCAGGGCGGTGAAAGTATACCAAGACGAGACTCTCTGCCACTGTTTGAGCCGCTTGCCGTATTGATGCGTATTGGGGATCCAGGCTTGGGGCTAGCGCTAGGCTAGGGGCCTCCCAGTCGAGGTCATCAAGGATGTGGTGAATGGGAATGGCGGTGCCGACTTTGCGTTCGCGGCCCATGCCGAGACTAATCAAGCCGATCAGTGCACCTTGCGCATCGACTAGGGCCCCGCCCTGATTGCCATCATTGACCGCTGCGGTGACTTCAAACACAGGACCGCGATAATTGCTAAGAATGACGCCACCACGCCCGCGTACAGCAGGCCCTTCTGCAATGCTATAGTCTCCAGAGATAATGCCCTTACTTGCACTGGCTTGGCCATCAAGTTCGATGGCGTTAAAAGCATTGCCTATACTCCATACGGCAGTGCCGATGTCAGCTGCCGTGCTTTGACCAATGGAAAGGGGGGGTAAACCCTGGGGATGAGCTTCGGGCAAGGTTTCCAGGCGCAGGAGTACGGCACTCGAACGCTCTCCCCGCCGGATGACCCGCGCCTGAGCATGGGCCGAGCCAGGAATGATGACAGAGTAGGGTCCATCACCCTCAGGAAGAGCTTCAGCCAGGGTGAGGAGGGTTCCTTGATCATCGAGCACTACCGCCGATGAGCCAATGGACCAATCACGATCAGGAGCCTCATCATCATGGTCCGCAGCATGGGGAATTGCCACCACGCCGCGCAAGATGGTTTCTGGCAGTCCCGCGTAGCACCACGAAACACTCAGCGCCACCACCAGAGCGCAGGTCATAATGTGGGTGAGCCCACGTCGCCAGGAGATGATGCTATTCACAAATCTCCTTGTATCATCGTTTCCAGACCATGATGCATATCTGTATATACGTAGGTAACGTTCAATTGTTCGCTTCCTTACAGCAGTACAAGGAAATGTATTATCCCGGGCAGGGCGGCTCGAAGCGTGCCCCTGGGGCCGCCGCTCTCCCATGCGGCCTGCATAAACGCCCTGAATAGGGCGTTTTTTACGCTAAACACATGCCCCGCGTAGCGGGCATTCCTTCCCCTTGGCAAGCCTTGGTTCGTTCTGGTCTATTATCCATACGGTCGGTGGACATGATCTCACGGCCATTATGCTGCCGCTCATGGCACGTATTGTGGTTGGTATGAGCGGCGGAGTGGATTCATCCTTAGCCTCCTGTCTTTTGGCTGAACAAGGCCATGAGGTTGTGGGGGTAACCTTAAAACTCTGGCCCTGTGCCGAATTGGACGGCGGCTTTACCCGTGAAGATGCCTGCTGCTCACCATCGGAGACCATTGATGCCCGCGCTGTAGCCCAGGGCCAGGGGGTACGGCATTACGTTTTCGATAGTGAAGAAGCGTTTCGACGCGGAGTCGTTGATGACTTTTTAGCTGGGTACGCTCGGGGCGAAACCCCCAATCCCTGTGTGCGCTGCAATGAAACGATTAAATTTGGAGACCTCTGGCGCCAAGCATCTGCGCTTGGTGCGACGGCGGTTGGAACGGGACATTTTGCCCGTGTGCTGCGTCGCGGAGATCGTTATGTGCTGGGCGTGAGCGCCGACCGGATGAAAGATCAAACCTACTTTCTCTTTTCTCTTACCCAAGATCAGCTTGCACGCTCGTGCTTTCCTCTTGGTGATCTCACCAAAGATCAGGTGCGCGCCATGGCCGCAGAACGGCAGCTGGTTACCGCACACAAGCGCGAGAGTCAGGATATTTGTTTTGTTGGTCCAGGAGGCGTGAGTGAATTCCTGCGCCGCGAACTCCCTGAGGCCTTCAAGCCAGGACCAATCATTCACATTAATGGCCAAGAACTGGGGCAGCATCAAGGCCTTGCCGCCTATACCATCGGTCAGCGCAAAGGCTTAGGAGTAGCTTGGACCGAGCCCCTGTTTGTGGTGTCCTTAGATATTGCCAGCAACACCGTCATACTCGGTGAGCGGGAACATCTCTATGTTCAGGAAGCGATTTTGCGCGATGTCACTTGGCACCTTGCTCCCCCCGATGCGGCGGGAAGCCGTCATTTAGTGCGCAACCGCTATCGCATGCGTGCCGTGCCCGCAACTATTTATCCCCATGGTGAGAATGGCGCTCGGGTAGTGTACGATGAGCCCGTGATGAAGCCAAGTCCTGGGCAAGCCTGTGTGGTCTATGATAGCCAAGAGGAACTGTGCTTGGGTGGTGGTTGGTTTTGCCCTGTGCCGAGCGCGGTGCCAACGATCGCCTAAAAATTATGTGCGAGGCTTGCGGCGGCGGCCACGCCGTGCCTTGCGAGGGGTGATTGTGCCGCCAGTAGCGGCGACCGTCTGTTCACCCTGTTCCAGTTTTTTGATGCGATCACGTAGTTCTGCAGCGCTTTCAAAATCAAGGTTCTCTGCCGCGGCAAGCATCTGCTCTTGCAAGAGCGGAATGTCTTCAACGCCATAAGCAGCCTCCGGATCATCCTCAGCTGCCCGCCGTGCACTTATATGTTCGGCAAAGTCCTGGCTATCATCGCGACGCACGGCACTACGCGGGGTAATGCCATGTTGCACATTAAACGCCAGTTGGTGTTCTCGGCGCCGTGTGCTCTCGGCAATGGCTTCCTTGAGGGCTGGTGAAATTTGATCGGCGTAACAGATGACCTGCCCATGGATATGTCGCGCGGCTCGGCCCATGATCTGAATAAGGCTGGTGGTTGAACGCAAAAATCCTTGTTTATCGGCATCAAGGATGGCCACCAAGGTGACCTCAGGAAGATCAAGGCCTTCACGCAGAAGGTTCACTCCCACCAGACAGTCCACCACTCCTTGACGCAAGCCACGAAGAAGATCAATGCGCTCCAGAGCATCAATCTCCGAGTGTAGCCAGGTGGTACGTACTCCAGCTTCGCCCAAATACTCGGCAAGATCTTCAGCCAAGCGTTTGGTTACTGTGGTAATCAGAGATCGTTCGCCGGCCTTGGCTCGTTGCTGCACTTCGCGAATGAGATCCTCAACCTGACCAGCTGAAGGCCGCACGCTTATTTCAGGATCAACTACACCTGTTGGCCGCACCAGTTGTTCGACGCGCAGCTGTTCCTTTTCTGCTTCGTAGGATCCAGGGGTAGCGCTGACAAACAGGGTTTGGCCGACTAGCGCTTCCCATTCATCAAAGCGCATAGGCCGATTATCCAAGGCTGAGGGAAGGCGAAACCCATGCTCAACCAGGGTGTCCTTGCGTGATTTGTCACCGGCATACATGCCGCCAATCTGGGGAATGGTGACGTGACTTTCATCGACGATGGTAAAAAAGTCATCGGGAAAGAAATCATAGAGACAGTAGGGACGATCGCCTGGGCGGCGACCTGAAAGGTAGCGAGAATAGTTCTCAATCCCTGAGCAATACCCCACTTCCTCAAGCATTTCTAGATCATATTCCGTCCGCGAACGTAAGCGTTCTGCCTCCAGTAATGCCCCGGATTTACGGAGCTCACTCAGGCGTAGGTCAAGGTCCTGGCGTATATGAGCGAGGGAATCCTCAAGAGCGGTATCTTCCACCACAAAGTGCTTGGCGGGGTAGATGCTGAGCCGTTGATGGCGACCGAGTATCTCCCCGGTAAGTGCATGTACGGTGGATAAGCCTTCAATCTCATCGCCAAAGAACTCGATGCGAATAACCGTATCATCATAAGCAGGCCATAACTCCACAACATCGCCGCGCACCCGGAAGCGCCCACGTTCAAAGCCGATATCACCTCTCGTATACTGTATTTTCACTAAATCGCGTAAGAGTTCATCGCGCTCAATATTTTGGCCCAATTCGACAAATACGGTGAGATCGGCATAACTTTTCGGCGATCCCAGGCCATAGATAGAAGATACCGTAGCAACAATAATCACATCACGTCGTTCAAGTAAACTGCGGGTGGCCGAGTTGCGCAGCTTATCAATCTCTTCGTTGATCGAGGACTCTTTTTCAATGTAAAGATCTTTGCCAGGAACATATGCCTCGGGCTGGTAGTAGTCATAGTAACTGACAAAATACTCTACGGCATTGTCAGGGAAAAAGCCTTTAAACTCAGAATAGAGCTGCGCGGCTAAGGTTTTATTGTGCGAAAGGATGAGGGTCGGTCGCTGAAGGCCTTGAATGACGTTGGCCATGGTAAAAGTTTTTCCCGATCCAGTGACTCCGAGTAACGTTGCGCGCTGACAATCCCCCTGGAGTGCGTCAAGAAGACCCTGAATGGCCTGTGGCTGATCACCAGTGGGCTGATAGGGGGCTTGGAGGCGAAAACCTAGATCGGGGGCTGGTCGAGACATGCCACCACTTCATCTTGGCTCCCATCTGAGGCAAGCGCGGGTTGGCCGTAGTGCTGCGGAAGGCACGCATTGCGGCAGACATCTGGTTCCTATAATTGGTGCATGCGTGTTTCTGATCGTTCTGCTGCCCTGGTATTGTGTTCCGGTGGTCAAGACTCCACAACCTGTTTACGCTGGGCGGCAAACCGCTGGCAAGAGGTGTATTCGGTTGCCTTTGATTATGGGCAGCGTCATCGTGTGGAGCTTGATGCCGCGCATACTGTAGCCTCCATGGTGGGGGTGGTAGAGCATCGGGTTATTCCAGTGGAAGCGTTGAAGCTCTTGGCAGGCAATTCCCTGACCGGAGATACGGCAGTAGGCAATGTGCTTGAGGCTGATAATGGTTTGCCCAATACCTTTGTTCCTGGTCGCAACCTGATGTTTTTTACCCTGGCTGCGGCTTGGGCGTATCAACTCAAGGTCAGTCATTTGGTGACGGGAGTCTGTCAAACGGATTACTCTGGCTACCCGGATTGCCGTCAGCAAACGGTACAAGCGATGACCATGGCTTTGCGCACAGGTATGGATTATGGCTTTACTATTCACACCCCGCTCATGCATCTTACCAAAGCACAAAGCGTACAGTTGGCCCAGGAAGAGCAGGCTCTTGAGCTTCTCGCCTATAGCCATACCTGCTACAATGGATCGGTGCCACCATGCGGCACCTGCCCTGCATGTAAGCTGCGGGAGCGCGGCTTTCGTGAAGCTGGGATAGCGGATCCTCTCTTACAACGCTTGGCTTCGGAAGGAACTGTATGAGGGCAGTGCTCCAGCGCGTATGTAGCGCTCGGGTCTGTGTCGACGGCAACTGTGTGGGCGCTATTGGCCGCGGCCTGCTTGTCTTTCTTGGTATTGCCGAGGGCGATGGTGATCAGGATCAGGAATGGCTTTTGCAAAAGATAGCCCGTCAGCGCCTCTTCCCTGATAGTCAGGGGAAGATGAACTGTAGCGTCGCCGATATTGGTGGTGGGTTTTTAGTGGTGAGTCAATTTACCCTATTGGCCAGCACGCGCAAAGGTAACCGACCGAGTTTTACCCTTGCCGCCGACCCTCAAGAGGCGCGTCGGCGCTATGAGCAATGTCTTGAAGATCTTGCTGTTCTCAGTGGTTGTCCAGTGGCATCAGGGCAATTTGCCGCAGACATGCAGATCGAAGCCCACAATGATGGGCCCGTAACCATCGTCATTGATAGTCGTTGGCGCGAATAACAACGTGGTACATGCCTTCACTTTGTGCGCCAGTTAGGTGAGTTTGGTGGGCATGGGTGTCCCAGTCGCTGTCTTTAGGCAGGGCTTTTGCGCAAAAGCCAGGCACTCAGGATGCCCCCCATAAGTCCACTTGCATGCATAATCCAGGAGACCCCATCGACGACCTGGCTCACCCCAGCATATATACCACCCCCATAGAGAAGGCCGACCAGTAAGGCGAGTAAAAAATGGCCAATACTACCGCGAACAAGTCCATTGGTGATAATCAGGGCAAAATACCCAAAAATCACTCCGCTGGCGCCAATATGCATCGAGCCAACTGTTCCGAACGACCAGGTGGCAATACTGCAGGTGAGCATAATGAGAATGCTGGCCCGCCAGGTCAGACGCGGTGACCATCGTACAAGAATCCATAAGAAAATCAGCACAGCCCAGCTATTGTGCAGAAGGTGTTGTAAGTTGCCGTGGAGAAAATGGCCAATGATCAGGCCTTGGGGTGCCTCCAGTGAGCGTGGCCGTATGCCCCAGGTATTGAGCGCGGTAAAGACGGTTTGTGCCAGAAAGACCAGCCACAGGAGCAAAACAACCCGCGTCGCATAGATGCCTGAGGTAAGTAATCCTGGTCGCTGCGCAGGCGTGCTTACTGAGGGGCTGTGTGGATCAGGCATGGCGAAGCATTGTTAGAGTACCGTTATGAGAACAATCCTTATCTCGCATGGTAATGATGAGAGCTCATTGGTATTATGCTTCTCAACCAAGGATCACATCTAATACGCTGAGAAAGAAAAAACGCCGTTGGACAAGTAGGTGTCCAACGGCGTTTCGCTCTTCAGGTTCGATGAGGTATCCTCTACGCTAGAAACGTGTTTTTAGCAGTAGCGGTTGAGGACGTTTTCGAGATATTCCTGACGACCACTTTCCAGGGCATCGGGATTGCCTTTCTTCAGGATGTATTTTTGCAGGCTTGAGAAATCGGCTTTACCATTTTCAATTTGCTTGCCAATACCACTGTCATAGCTGCGATAGCGATCCTTGAGGTTTTTATCGAAGACGCCGTCTTCGAGCATTGAGCCGGCAATGCGGAAGGCGCGGGCAATGGTGTCAATCGCCCCAATATGAGCATGGAAGTAGTCTTCCACATCGAAGGAATCGCGACGAAGTTTGGCGTCGAAGTTCAGGCCGCCGCTGCCCAGTCCTTTGTTTTTAATGATAATGTAGGCGGCGTGTGCCCATTCTTTGACATCATTGGGGAATTGGTCGGTGTCCCAGCCGTTCGTCCAGTCGCCACGGTTGGCGTCAATGGAGCCGAGGGCATTATTGACGCGCGCATATTCGAGCTCATGCGGGAAATCGTGGCCTGCAAGGGTGGCGTGGTTCGCTTCGATGTTGAGTTTGAAATGTTTCTCGAGTTTATACTTCCGCAAGAAGGCGAGTACGGTGGCACTATCGAAATCATATTGGTGCTTGGTAGGCTCGCAGGGCTTGGGCTCGATGAGGAATTGGCCTTTGAAGCCAATCTTTTTGGCGTAATCCACCGCCATGTGAAAGAAAGCTGCGGCATGGTCGGCTTCGCGCTTCATGTCGGTGTTGAGAAGGGTGATGTAGCCTTCACGACCACCCCAGAAAACATAGTTTTCACCGCTGAGCTCTTTGCTGACGTCCAGCATTTCTTTAACCGAATTGGCGCAGTAAGCAAAGATGTCAGCATTGGGGCTGGTGCTTGCGCCTTGAGTGAAGCGAGGGTGGGAAAACATATTGGCCGTGCCCCAGAGGAGCTTAATGCCGGTTTGTTTTTGCAGTTTCTTGAAGCGTTTGACTACTCGCCAGAGATTGGCATTGGTGGCCTTGACATTTTTCCCTTCGGGGGCGACATCGCGGTCGTGAAAGCAGTAAAAATCTAAGCCGAGTTTGCTGACGAAGTCGAAAACCACATCGGCACGCTGAATGGCCATTTCCACCGAATCACTACCATCTTCCCAGGGTCGAGTCAGTCCACCAGGGCCAAAAGGGTCACCACCAGTGCCACGGAAGGTGTGCCAATAGCACACGGCAAAGCGGCACCAGTCTTGAAGGGTTTTGCCTGCCACCTTAAAGCTCGGGTCATACCAGCGATATGCGAAGGGATTATCTGAATCTGGGCCTTCGTAGGCGATGGTAGGGATATGATCAAAATAAGGGGTGAGACTCATAGGTGCTCCGCGGGTTGATGAATGGAGGAAAGGGTTTCACGCATGGTTGCTATGATGCCGTGCATTTGGCAGCAAAGCAGGTGATCAGTTTGTGAAGGGGAACTATAGAAGGTGAATTCTATTGCCAAGGGTGGACCCCTTGCAGGTACTACGACTATGTGAATCGCGGGTTATTGCAGTGGCTGCAGGCGATTTCAGTGGTGGATTCAGTGGTGGATTCAGTGGTGGATTCAGTGGTGGATTCAGTGGTTGA
>REDP01000079.1 GCA_007693455.1 Planctomycetota bacterium
GCCCCTCCTGCCCTGCTGCCAAGCCGCAGTAATGACAGTGGCGGCGACAATGATTAGAGATTTCAATCAGACCCCGCAAATGCACCGCATCCCCCACCCAGTGGCGCCGGCAGGCATCGGCGGCAGCCCACAGCGGTGGTAGTGCCCATGGGGTTTGCTGGCATAACCACGCATGTAAAAGAGAGCGTAGTGTAGTCGGTTTCACAAGCCCATTATGACGACGGCTGCAGCCACTGTCAAAGCCTGGACGCCCAAGCTTCGGCAACAACCACACAGATTCGCCCAAGCCGATACGTGTTAGATACCAGGAATGCGATCGGTAATTGCACCGCTTGAGGCGCTGCCGACGGTGGCTGCGTATTTGGCCAGGACACCGCGGGGATAACGTGGGGCGGGTGGTTGCCAGGCGGCACGGCGCTGCTCCATGGTTGCGGCGTCCACTTCGAGGGTAATCGTGTCGGTACTTGCATCGATGGTAATGGCGTCGCCGTTGTGCACGAGGGCCAAGGGACCGCCAACTGCAGCCTCGGGAGCCACATGTCCCACCACGAAGCCATGGCTGCCGCCAGAAAAACGTCCATCAGTAATCAAGGCCACTTCATTGCCGAGACCTCGGCCCATAATGGCGGAAGTTGGTGAGAGCATTTCGCGCATACCCGGACCACCTCTGGGGCCTTCATAGCGAATCACCACCACATCACCCGCCACCACATCACCGGCTAAAATGCCAGCCTGGGCATCTTCCTCACTATCGAAGACGCGGGCTGTACCGCAAAAACGCAGGCCCTCTTTCCCAGTAATCTTAGCTACGGCCCCTTCGGGAGCGAGATTCCCTCGTAAAATGCGTAAATGGCTAGTGGCTTTGAGGGGGCTATCAAGAGGAGCGATAATGCTTTGATCGGCGGGATAGTCGGGACAGTCAGCGAGATTTTCGGCCATGGTCCAACCCGTAACCGTGAGGCAGTCGCCGTGTAAAAGTCCGGCATCAAGGAGGCGTTTCATTAGGGGACGGATACCGCCAATGGCAACCAATTCAGACATCAAATAGTGGCCACTGGGTTTGAGGTCGGCAAGCACTGGAACGCGTTTGCCAATCTCGGTGAAATCATCAATACTGAGGGCCACACCAGCAGCATCAGCCATGGCCAAAAGATGCAGTACCGCATTGGTCGATCCCCCCAAGGCAATCACTACGGTAATAGCATTCTCAAACGCTTCACGGGTCATAATCTGGCGCGGTGTGATGCCGCGACGGATCAGCTCACGCAGGGTTGCCCCTGCGGCGCGACAGTCAGCCAATTTCTCAGCGCCCACAGCTTCCTGGGCCGAAGACCCGGGAATGCTCATACCCAGGGCTTCAATGGCTGAAGCCATGCTATTGGCGGTATACATACCACCGCAACTCCCCGGACCAGGGATCGCCGTGGCTTCGATCTCACGCAGGCCAGCATCATCTAAGCTTCCTTTGGCGTGGGCCCCTACCGCCTCAAAAACACTCACAATATCGCGGCGTTCTTGGCCCGGCTGAATAGTGCCACCGTAGACAAACAGACCTGGGCGATTGAGGCGGGCCAGGGCAATCATGCATCCTGGCATATTTTTATCGCAGCCGCCAATGGCCAATACGCCATCAAAGCCCTGACAGGCAACAACAGTTTCTATGGAGTCGGCAATTACTTCACGACTCACCAATGAGTACTTCATTCCTTCACTGCCATTGGCAATACCGTCTGAAATGGTAATGGTATTAAAGAGTACGGCCTTACCTCCGGCCGCATCGACGGCCGCTGCTGCTTCTTTGGCTAATACATCAATATGCATATTACAGGGCGTTACCATGCTCCAAGTAGAGGCGATACCAACCTGGGGTTTTTGGAAATCTTCATCGTTAAATCCCACCGCGCGCAGCATGGAGCGTCCTGGGGCCTTATGGGGGCCATCGACAACGGTGGCAGAATACTGACGCTGGGAGGTTTCAGACATGATGTGGCTCCATTGAAAACGGTATATTGGGGGTCCGATGAGGATCCCATCATGGCACAGTTTACAGACAGCCAATGCCCAACCGTCTCTGGCTTCAAGCTCAGGGCGGCGCAAAGCTCACCTTGGGTAAGGATTTCCCGCTTCGCGGTGGATGCTTTTAACGCAAAATCCCCCTATTCAGGTCGTTTTTGCAAGCCGATCAGGCGATCGGCGATACCGGGGGCAAGCTTTAAGCAGCCCTGGCTTCCAGCTGGGCATAGCCATGGCAATCATGGCCAGCACCGGTAGCGTACCATGCCATCAGCACAAGGAGCTCCCATGCGACAACGGCGCATTCTTTGGCAAAGCTTGGTAGTGCTTTTCCTTCTCATCCTTGGAGGAGGAGTCATGGTCACCTTATCTGGCTTACGTAGCTCGCCAAAGGGTGATGAGGAACAGGTCTGGCGGCCGGTGGTGCAGGTGCGCAGCCTCGAGCCTGATCACCATCCACGGCGTATTCTCAGCCATGGCTCATTGCAACCGCGACAAATCCTGCCCCTGCGCAGCACCATGGCTGGCATTATCGATGCACAAACACCACGGTGGTCCAGTGGTGATCGGGTTGCTGCTGGACAAGAATTGATCCATATTGATGCCCCCGAAATAGATGCTGCCCTGGCTTTGGCAACAGCCGAACTCCAACGCTTGCAGGCGGAAACAGCACGTCTGCAAACGCAACGCAGCAGTGATCAAGAACTACTTAGCATCGAACAGCACTTACTCGATATAAGCCAACAACGCTTAGCCGATGATCTGCAAGCTGCCGAACAGGGCAGTCTTTCAGGGCGTCAGCTGCAACAACAACAAGAACATGCCCTGCAAGCCGAGCGCAGCGTCCGACAGCGCCAACAGGCTTTGGCCATGGCCGAGGCGCAACTCGCCATGCTGCGCGCGCAAAACGATGCCGCGCAGGCACGATTGGAGGAGGCCCAACGCCAGCATCAGCGCTTACGCTTGCGCGCCCCCTTTGCCGGGGTTATTCGCCAGGCCCCCTTCGCCATCGGACAAATGGTCAATCCTGGTGATGTTGTTCTAGAGATCAGTGATGCGGCACCACGCGAGGTGCATCTCAGTGTCGATCAGCATAGCTGGTGGGCTTTTTTGGGTGCGGAAGTTGAAGCAGCTTGGGAGGCAACAGAGGTGCGTTTCCTGCCCGCTGGTGGTGATGCGATAAGCGCCCTGACGGGCCGTTTACTCCGCCAGGAAGCTGTGGTAGAGCGCGGACAACGTCTGATCCAGGTGGTGGCACGCCTTGATGAGGATGCCCCATCCACCCTTCGCCTCCCCGATGGTTCTTTTGGCAGGATTGAACTGCTGGGATCATCCCATTACGGCTTCCGTCTTCCCTACGCTGCGGTCAGTAATGGCCAGGTGTGGGTGGTTGATGATACGGACACCGTTGCGCCACGCTCTCTCCAGGGCCTGCAGCGCTTAGACGCCGATTACTGGCTGCTCCCGGCTGAGGATGGGGGATTCAGCAGCGGCGAGCGCTTGGTGCTCCGTCCCACCCCCGACCTGGTACCTGGATTACAGGTGATCGTGCAAGAGGCCGATGCTAAGGATCAGCAACCGTGAATGCCGTGATCAGCTGGTTTGCCCGGTCGCCTGTGGCGGCCAATGTCCTGATGCTGATTATTGTCTGCTTAGGACTCATCAGCCTGCCGTCCATGCAGCGCGACACCCTGCCGCGCATTGATGGCGAAACCGTGGAAGTGCAGGTTGCCTATCCCGGAGCCAGCGCGGAAGAAGTGGAAGCATCCCTGGTACGGGTCATTGAAGAACGCTTGGTAGGCCTAGAAAATCTCAAAGACCTCTCTTCAGTAGCCCGTGAAGGCATGGCCGCCGTGCGTGCCGAACTTATCGAGGGCAGTGATGCCGATGCCGCTTTGGCCGAAGTGCGCAATCGGGTAAGCGCCATCACCACCTTCCCCCAGGATGCCGAAGAACCCGTAGTACGCTTGGCCGAGCGCCTCGACCTTGTGGCCTTCCTCATGCTTACCGGGGATGTTGATGCAGCATCCCTGCGCAGCTGGGCCTATCGCGTTCAAGAACGTTTGATCGACCAAGAAATTGGGTCTCAGGTGCTTATTGATGGCCTGCGCCAGCGCGAGTTTCACATTCATGTGGATGCTCTTGCCCTGCGCCAGCATGGCCTCTCATTGGCAATGGTTGAGGATGCGGTGCGTGATGCCCTGGTATCGCAACCAGCAGGCACCATGAGCACTGCCGAGAGCGACTTCCTCATACGGGTTACCACGCCACGTGAGGATCTGGATTTTTATCGCAGCATCCCCCTCGTCAGTAATGAACACGGCAGCGTATTGCGCCTGGATGCCGTGGCTGAGATCGGTGATGGCTACGAGCATCGCCCCCTGATCATTCGCTATAATGGTCAGCCAGCCCTGCAGCTGACCATTAGCAAAGATCGCCATCAAGATGTGCTACGGGCGAATGCCCGCCTGGATACATTTCTCGTCCAGGCCAATGGTCATCCCAAGCTCTTGGATCAGCCAGGATGGCTTCCCCCAAGCCTGCATTTAGAACGCACCTTTGCCTGGGCTGATTTGGTGGAATCTCGCTTGCGCCTCCTGGTTGATAATGGCTTGCTGGGACTGGTCTTGGTCTTTTGCGCCCTATGGGCATTTACCAGTTGGCGGGTGGCCATGTGGGTCTGCGCAGGTCTAGCGATTGCCCTCCTGGGCACCCTGTGGCTGTTGCATGTGCAAGGCGCCACAATCAATATGATTTCCATGTTTGCCCTGATTATGGCCGTGGGCATTCTCGTTGATGATGCGATTATTGTTTCCGAAAATATTTATGCCCGCCTTGAGCAAGGGTCTGATCCGCGTGCAGCGGTCGTACGCGGAACTCAGCAGGTACTCGTACCTATTATCGGCGCTACCGCGACTTCGGCCGCGGCCTTTCTCCCGCTAGCCATGGTGCCTGGAGCCGTGGGCGACTTTATGGTGGTTTTACCCATCACCATTATCGCTGGTCTGATCTTCAGTCTGATCGAATGTTTTTTCATTCTTCCCCATCATCTTTTACCTGCCATGCGCCGCAAACATGTGGACCAGCGACGCCTAGCGCGGAGTGCGGCCAGGCCATCACCTGGTAGGAGGAAAACCCTTGGCGCGCGCCTGGGACACCTGCGCCAGAGCATTGATGGAGCCTTAGCCTGGTACATTGCGCGCGTGGTTCTTCCCACCGCACGCTTGACGGTACGTTGGCGCTATGCGGTATTAGCACTCAGTTGCGCCGTACTGCTGGCTTGCCTGGGCATGATCCGCGGCGGCATTGTGCCCTGGCGATTTTTCGTCAATCCCGATGGCGATGTGATTACGGTTAGCGTGCGCTTTGAGCAAGGCACTCCCATCGCGGTTACCAGCAAGCAAGTGCAGCTCCTCGAAGCGCAGCTGGAAAAAAGTGTGGCCGCGCTCTTGGCTACACCCACCTACGCCCAGGAAGCCCAGCCCATTGTCCACCGCAGTACGATGATTGGCAGCTTACCATCATCACGCGGCACCATGCGCGCAGACGGCAGTCATGTGGCCGGACTGATCATTGGGTTGCGCCCCAATGAGCAGCGCAACCTTGCCGCCAGCACTATTATGCAACGCTGGCAGGATGATATGCAGGATCAGCGCCTGGCCGGCCTGCAATCCATGCGCTTTGAAGGAATTGAGGCAGGACCCAGCGGCGCCGATATCGACATTCGCTTTGCTGCACCATCATGGCCCGCCCTAGAGCAGATTACCCACGAACTGCGCCAGGCCCTGCAGAGCTATGATGGGGTACACAATATTGATGACAATTTGCGCCTGGGAACGCCCGAGCTGCAGGCCCGAGTCAACGATTTTGGTCGCAGTCTTGGCTTACGTGATGGCGATGTGGCGCGCTCTCTGCGCCGGGCAGTGATTGGCGGTGAAGCCCTGCGCCTGCAAATTGGCGCTGATGAAGTGGTGATTCGGGTTGGCTCTCCAAGCCGTGAGATCGTCAGCCACGCGCATATTGCGCGCCTGCCGATTACCACCCCTGTAGGAATTATGGAGCTGGGGCAGGTAGCCACCATCACCCGGCAACAACCGATTGCCAGCATCCATCGCTCGAATCGGCAACGCGTTGTCACCGTTACCGCCGACCTCCGCAGCGGAGTCAATACTGATGATATTTTAGATGCTCTTGGCCGTGACAGCACCAATTTACGCGCCGACAGCGAGTTGGCGCGTATGCGCGATCAGCATGGCGCGCAATTTCTCTTTGAAGGGGTTGCCGCAACCCAATCCATCACCATGCAGGGCCTGCAACGGGGCATGCTGGTGGCGGTGGTTGTCATCTATCTTATTCTCGTCCTCACCTTTGCCTCATGGCTGCAGCCCATCGCCATTCTGGCGATTATCCCCATCGGATTTATTGGTGCGGTTGCGGGGCATTTGGTCTTGGGGCTCACCATGTCGGTGATTTCTTTTTTCGGTATCGTGGGCCTTACAGGCATCGTGGTCAATGACGCCATTACCTGTATTCATTTTATTAATCACCACCGCCGCAATGGACAGTCCCTGGGCGAGGCAGTGGTTACCGCCGTCGGAGAACGCTTCCGTCCGATTATCATGACCACGGTGACCACGGTGGCGGGCCTGTTACCCCTCCTCTTGGAGACCAGTACCCAAGCGGCCTTCCTAATCCCCATGGCCGCCGCCATCAGCTTTGGCCTGATCGCCAGCACCGTTGGCACCCTCATCGTCATTCCCGCCTTATTGGTGGTACTCTACGATATCCGAGGAGGAATGCTCTGGCTGCGCCACGGGATTAGTCCGCTGCATCATGTGCAGGCGCGCCAGCAGAACGACGACGCGACAGAAGAGCTTGCTCGGTAAGCTCGGCCCCGGTTATCAGCCGCGCTCCGCGGTTGCGCGAGAAGAATGCCCAGGCCCATTGCAGAAGGACCAAAATGCGGTTTTGCGTCCCACTCAAATACATAATGTGGATAAACAACCACGCCCACCAGGCCAAGCGACCTCGCATTTTCAAAGGCCCTGTCACTCCCACCGCGCGATTCCGGCCAATCACCGCCATGGCCCCCTTGTCGCGATAGCGGAACGGCTTCACCGCCCGCCCGCGCAGTTCACGGCGTAAGCGCTTGGCCAGATAACGGCCTTGCTGCATGGCCACGGGGGCAATACCAGGCAGCGCCCTGCGCTCTTGGAGAGGCAGAGGATCGCGATGATCTGGGTGATAGGCGAGGTCTCCGATAACCGCTATATGGGGATGCCCAGGCAAACGGCAGTATTCATCCACCAGTACCCGACCTCCTGGCTTGAGGGATTCATTGCTTGCTATCGCAAGGCTTTGCGCGAGAGCAACGCCCTGGACGCCAGCGGCCCAAATAAATAGGCCGTGATCGATATGTTCTCTGGTCTCTTGGTCGCTCGTGGTAGCACGGACTATGCGGCGATGGTCTACGTGATCCACCATCCAACCACAACGCACATCTACCCCCAAATCGGTCAGATCTTGGCGAGCACGATCCTGCAATGGCTGGGGAAAGGTGGTAAGGATGCTCGCGCTAGCCTCGAGAAGAATAACCTTGGTATCGTCTGCTGTAAGGTGATGGAATTCATGGCGCCGTAGCGATCGCCCGAGCTCTGCGATGGCACCCGCCATTTCGACCCCCGTAGGGCCGCCACCACAAATAACAAATGTCAGGAGTCGCTGCCGTTCGCGGGGATCGTTACAGCGCTCAGCCAATTCGTAATTCTCAAAAATTCGCCGCCGTAAATAGAGGGCATCATCCAAGGTTTTCATCCCTGGGGCGGCAGTGCCCCACTCGGCATCATGACCAAAGCGATTGCAGCGCATCCCCGCTGCGACAATTAAGTGATCATAGGCGATGGTAGTTCCGCTGGCCAAAACAATCTGCTGATGGTGAGCATGAACATCAAGCACTTCATCGAGAAGCACTCGCCCACGCTTATGGTTGGCCAGCAACGAGCGCAACGGCATGGCGATATTCCCTGGTGAGAGACCACCTGTGGCCACCTGATAGAGCAGCGGCTGAAAACAGTGGTGATTCTGCCTATCAATCAGCGTTACCTGAAAGCGCCGCTCCCGCAGCAGGCCCAGCGCAGCATACAACCCGCCAAATCCACCGCCGACAATGACGATATGTTGGTGATCATGGTGGTGCGGAGTTTCACTCATAGCAGCATACTCTTCCTCACCTTTCTACCGTGATACGGCAGTGTCTGTTAGCGCCTCAGGCAAAGTCTTCTTGGGAAAATAACGTGTTTATTTTTCGGGCAATCTGTAAGCCCAAAACACTCATAGAGTTGGGACTGAGGTGCTGGGGGTGTCGGGGGCGGCCTGTGCGCAGCACAGGGGAAAGCCCCT
>REDP01000196.1 GCA_007693455.1 Planctomycetota bacterium
CTCAATGGCCCTGAAGGTCCATGGTATGAGTTGATTGTCGTAGATGATGATGTTGAACTAACCCCTCCAGGCGGAGATCCCGAAGATGATGCTGAAGAGTTTATGCGCTTCCGCATCAGCCAAGAGATGATTGATGCTTTTGATACAATGGCCGATCTGTACATCTTCCTGGAAACCGGCACTTATCGTGTTGCGCAGCCCATTACCGTGGCCACTGCAGAGCGTAAGTTTGCGCACTTTACCAAGAAGGATTTTTTCCTGCTCGATACCCTTCCCGATGCTATTGAACCAGGTGAAGAGGTCCTTATGACCGTTCGCTTCCTGCCGCGCTGGTCAACGGGTTTCGACCGTGAGCGTCAGACCATTGCGGGAGAAGCACTTGAGCCATTTACCGAACCCATCCAGCTGTATCCCCCTAGTCCCTTTACGTGGTATCACTGGACGCTTCCAGATCGTTTACCACCATTATACCCAGAAGGTCGCTTGCATACGGGTTTAGCTACTACCAACTTCCCAGAAACGTACTTACCCATGGGCTGGAATTCTACACGCCTGGACACCAATGCTGGGATGGGTGGGCGAGCCAACTCAAGTATGCGGGAGGCCTATACCGAAGAAGATACGATGCTTATGCCGTTGCGGGAAGACCCCGATAGCGGAAATGATTACCAGGCTCGTGGATGGGTGCAGCATTGGGTAGAGGTCAATATACCCAACACCGATATTGATACCTGGGGTAACTGGAAGACGGGCCAAACCCTTTCCTTCCCACCTGGTGTGTATCCGCATCCCTATGATGATAAAGATCAGTGGTTTGCGCACAATAATGCGTACGGAGAATTTACCGATGGTGTGGCCCCAGATATGGAGTTTGCTCTCCTGGGGATTGGTCGCAATCCACGTATTGTCCTGGAAAATGTGCCTGATCCGTGGAAATTAGGAGCGCCGCCCTACGATGGCATGCATCCTCCCTATCTAGCCGGTCCACCCGCTGCTATTCCGCCCGTCCGTCATGCTCCTGGTGCATTCCAATTCCCAGCAACAGAAGTGCTTGAAAGCACCATGCGGCGGGTGATTATTCGAGCTGGGCGAAACTGGTGGTGGGATACTGCTTATGGTAGTGTCTATCAGCCGACAGGCCGCCTGCTTTTGGATCCCGATATTGGGCGGGCAGCAACCATTCAGGGACCGGTTCCCCATGATTACGATCTGATTGTGGCCGACCCCGATGATACTGACTATATTATGCCAGGTGGTTGGGTATGGGATGATGATAATGATCCTACCAATGTGCGTGATCCCGAACGGCATGGCTTCTGGGAGCTCATTTATGACTATGACGCCGATACCTCAGAAGTAGTCGTTTTGGATATCTACTTTACGCCTACTTCGGTTACTGACCCTGATGATCTGGATGGACAGCCATTCCGTGAAGCAGTGTTGGTGATTCCCAGCAACGATGCTACGGAAGATCCGCTGCGGGTACCGTTGGTGGGTGCTGGAGAGGCCTCGGATCTTGAGGGCGACTTCTAGTATGTGCTCATGACCCGTTGTGGCATGGCTTCACTTGCGAGGGCGCGGTAGTAACCGCGCCCTCGCTTGTTGTGGAGAACCAAAGATGCAAAGCGATATGACCCAGGCTTTACGTGGTGCCCACATTCTTGTGTGTGGTATCGCCAATGAGCGTTCTCTGGCCTACGCCATTGCTCAGGCTGTTGTCGAGCGCGGTGGTGAGGTGTGGTGTACCTGGCAGGGGGATGCACAGTATAAGCGGGTGCAACGTTGTGTGCAGCATCTTGGAGCCCGCGCCCATGTACTTGCGCGTTGGGATGTGGTCCAAGAGTCTGACGGTGCTCAGGTGGTGAAGCAGCTCCAGGCTCAGGGGGTTTACCTGCATGGCTTGGTGCACGCCATTGCCTTTGCTCAGTTACATAGCGATACAGGCGAAACAGTACCAGTACATGGGGTTGATGCTACGCGTTGGTCGCAGGCCTTGCAGATAAGCGCCTGGTCGTTACCGATGATGCTGCATACCTTGCTACCCTGCATGGACACAGCGGGTATGTCAGCGGTTACCCTTACCTATCAGGGGTCGCGTGTGGTTATGCCTGGTTATAATATGATGGGAGTCGCCAAGGCAGCCCTGGAATCGGCGGTGCGCTATTGTGCTGCAGAGTTGGGGGGAGAGGGAGTGCGGGTGAATGCCGTGAGTGCGGGATCCATACGTACTGTAGCGGCGGCGGCGGTGCCAGGTTTCTCCCAACGGCATCAGAAGGCAGCCGCACACTCACCGATGTGTCGTACGGTGGAGGCTCAGGAGGTGGCAGCAACGGTGGCATGGCTGTTGTCGCCAGATGCCAGTGCGATTACGGGCGCGGTAATTCCCGTGGATGCAGGTCTTCATATCATGGGGCCTGGGTAATAAGAAAACGCCCGTCCATTGGGACATGGACGGGCGTATGATGAAGATGGTCACCAGGACCTATGCCCCAGGACGTTTAGTAGGCGAATGCCTCAATGCGTACTTCGGGTAGGGCGCTGGGCTGTTTGGTGAGCCAGCTGTCTACGCAGCGGGCTACTTCACGGCCTTCGCTAATGGCCCAGACCACTAGGCTTTGCCCACGGCGGCAGTCGCCAGCGGCGAAAACGCCATCTTTGCTGCTCATTCGGGTTTCGGGATCAGTGACAATGTTGGAGCGTTGGTCGGTTTCCAGGCCAAACTGTTCCACCAGGCCCTGGCGTGGGCCAAGAAAACCCATGGCCAAGAGAACGAGGTCGCATTCCCAAATCTTTTTACTGCCTTCGATTTCCTTCATTTGTCGGCCTTCCCAGGCCAGATCGACGGTTTCCAGGGCGGTGACTTTGCCGTCTTTGCCGATAAAGCGCTTCGTCATAATGGAATAAGCCACTTCACCGCCATGCTCGGTCATTTCTTCCACTGAAGAGCTTATGCGCTTAATTCGTGACCACTGCGGCCAGGGGTTATCAGAGCTACGTTCCTGTGGTGGCTCGGGAAGCAATTCAAAGTTATGCACACTTACCGCACCTTGGCGAAGGGAGGTGCCAATGCAGTCCGATCCCGTATCGCCACCACCAATGACGATCACTTTTTTGCCCTCGGCCCAGATTTTCTGTTTTTTGGGATGCAGGGCGGCGACATCCTCGTCCCCCCAATTATTGCGGTTACTTTGCGGGAGGAATTCCATGGCAAAGTGGATGCCATCGAGATCACGGCCCTCGGCGGGAAGGTCGCGGGGGTGCTCGGCGCCGGTTGCCAAGACGATGGCATCATGTTTGGTGCGTAAGTCATCGGCGCTGATGTCTTTACCGACTTCGGTATTATAGACAAAGTGAATGCCTTCGGCGGCCAAGAGGTCTACTCTGCGCTGCACCTTTTCTTTGCGCAGTTTGTAGTGAGGGATGCCGTACATGAGTAGGCCGCCCGCGCGGTCGGCTTTTTCATAGACGGTAACGCTATGACCAGCCCGGTTGAGTTGCTGGGCACAGGCAAGTCCAGCAGGACCAGAGCCAATAATGGCTACGGTTTTGCCCGTGCGGGTACTGGGTTTGACTGGCTTAATCCAGCCACGATCAAAACCACGGTCGACAATGGAGACCTCGTGCAGTTTGATGGTGACTGGGGGCTCGTTGATGCCGAGCACGCAGGATGTTTCGCAGGGTGCAGGACATACGCGACCAGTGAACTCTGGAAAGTTATTGGTGGCATGCAGGGCGTTCAGGGCATCTTCCCAGCGACCCCGATAGACGTAGTCATTCCACTCGGGGATTAGATTGCCCAATGGGCATCCAGTCATGCAAAAGGGCACTCCGCAGTCCATGCAGCGACTGGCCTGGGTTTGTACCGTCTCTTCTGAAAGCTCTTCATAGTGTTCATCGTGGTGCTCAATACGCTCGTCCACCGGTTTGAGCTGCGGTGCACGGCGGTCGTGCTTCATAAATCCCTTGGGATCACCCATAATATCTCCAATACGTCAAATGCTCAGGTGGGTACAATTATACTGGGGCAACAGCCTCAGTGGTGGCAGATTCACGTTCGGCGCGCTCACGCTCGGCACGTTCGGTGAGTACGCGGCGGTATTCATGGGGGAATACTTTGACAAACTGCCGTACGCTGCGGTCCCAATTGGCCAGCACCGCCTTGCCTTTGGCTGAATCGGTAAGGGCCACATGGCGCTCGACCAATTCTTTCACCATCTTGATGTCTTCACTGAGGGCAATTTGTTCCACGTCAACCATGCCCATATTGCAGCGGCGAGTAAAGCGTAGATCTTCATCATAGATAAAGGCCAAGCCGCCGCTCATGCCGGCGGCAAAGTTGCGTCCGGTCATACCCAGGCACACCACTACCCCGCCAGTCATGTATTCGCAGCCATGGTCTCCCATGCCTTCGACCACTGCATGTACGCCAGAATTGCGCACGCAGAAGCGTTCGCCAGCGCGGCCGGCAAAGAAGACCGATCCGCTGGTGGCACCGTAGAGCACGGTATTGCCGACTATCTGATTGTCAGACCATTCAAAGGACGCGGCTTCATCGGGGCGGATCACAATACGCCCGCCAGCCATCCCCTTGCCTACATAGTCGTTGGCTTCACCGATCAGATTAAAGCTGATGCCGTGGGCCAGGAAGCAGCCAAAGCTTTGTCCGGCAATGCCGCGGAAATTGACGGTAATCGTATCATCGGGAAGACCTTCACTAGCATAGCGCTTGGCCACAGCCCCCGAGAGCATGGCTCCAGTGGTGCGGTTGAAGTTGCGAATGTCCCGGTCGATGGTTACTGCAGTGCCCTTTTCCAGGGCAGGGGCGGCCGCCGTGATGAGGTCACGATCAAGCACCGCATCAATGCCGTGATCTTGCTGATCAACACGGTACCGTTGGTAATCCGCAGGCGCCTGTGGCGGGGTAAGAAGGCGCGAGAAGTCGAGGCCTTGGGACTTCCAATGTTTGATGGCATGGTTCATGTCGAGCAGATCGGTGCGACCAACCAGCTCATCGATGCTGCGTGCCCCCAGTGCGGCCATGTGTTCGCGTACTTCCGTTGCCAAGAAGGTAAAGAAGTTGACCACATGATCGGCATCACCGTTGAATTTTTTGCGCAGGGTTTCGTCCTGGGTGGCGATGCCAACGGGGCAAGTATTGAGATGGCATTTGCGCATCATAATGCAGCCCACCGTTACCAAGGCTACGGTGGCAAAGCCGTATTCTTCGGCCCCGAGCATGGCCGCGATGACCACATCACGACCAGTACGTAGCTGACCATCGGTTTGTACGCGAATACGTCCACGCAGGTCGTTGAGCACCAGGGTTTGCTGGGTTTCGGCGAGGCCGATTTCCCAGGGAATGCCCGCGTGTTTGATCGAAGACATGGGACTTGCGCCGGTGCCGCCATCATAGCCAGCGATAACTACACGATCGGCATGGGCCTTACTGACCCCTGCGGCAACGGTGCCAACGCCCACTTCACTGACCAACTTCACCGAAACTTCCGCTTCAGGGTTACAGTTTTTCAGGTCAAAGATGAGCTGGGCGAGATCTTCGATGGAGTAGATGTCGTGGTGTGGTGGGGGTGAGATCAAGGTTACCCCAGGCACCGAATGGCGTAGCCAGGCAATGTATTCGCTGACCTTATGGCCAGGGAGCTGCCCGCCTTCGCCAGGCTTGGCGCCTTGGCAGACTTTGATTTGTAGCTCGTCGGCATTGACCATGTAATAGGGCGTGACGCCAAAGCGACCCGAGGCCACCTGCTTAATTGCCGAGCGCTTACTGTCCCCATTGGGCATGGGGGTAAAACGCCGATAGTCCTCGCCGCCTTCACCAGTATTGGAGCGGCCGCCGAGTCGGTTCATGGCAATGGCCAGAGTCTCATGGGCTTCCGAAGAGATGGAGCCCAAGGACATGGCGCCAGTGCAGAAGCGACGCGCAATGCTTTCCACCGATTCGACTTCCTCCAGGGGAATGGCGTCAGTCTTTTTAAAGGTAAAGAGGCCGCGCAGGGTACACAGGCGCTTGGCCTGATTGTCAATAAGCGCAGTATAGCGGCGGAATGTGTCCAGTGATCCAGCGCGCACAGAATGCTGCAGAAGGGCGATGACTTCTGGGTTCATGAGGTGGTGTTCGCCCTCGCGGCGCCAGTGATATTCGCCACCGCGCTCAAGATCACGGGCAGGATCAGGTTGATCACCAAATGCACAACGATGGCGCTCGAGGACTTCGCGCGCGATCTCTTCAATGCCAGCGCCTTCGATGCGACTGGGCGTTCCAGTGAAGTATTTGTCGATAAAGGGCTGGGAGAGACCGACGGCATCAAAGATTTGCGCCGAACAGTAGCTTTGCAGGGTTGAAATGCCGATCTTGGAGAAAACCTTATAGAGGCCTTTGCCCACCGCCTTGATATAGTTTTTGAGATAATGGGCCTCGGCATCTTCGGGATCATCGGCATGGGCGTTGCCGTCATGCAGGGGCAGCATGCCCGTATCCACCATGTCGCCCAGGCCATCAAAGGCCAGGTAGGGGTTCACCGCCGAGGCACCAAATCCTACCAGGCAGGCGAAGTGATGTACTTCCCGTGGTTCGCCCGATTCAACCACGAGCGAACATTGGGTGCGCTTGCCAGCACGAATGAGGTGGTGGTTGATGGCCGATACTGCCAAGAGGGCAGGGATCGGCGCGTGTTGCTCATCAACCCCACGGTCGGAAAGGATGAGAATGGTGTTACCGGCATCCACGGCCTCTTCGGCATCGGCGAAGAGATGTTCCAGGCGTGCCTCGAGGGCGCTGACCCCGCCACTGGTTTCAAATACTGTGGAAAGGGTGGTGGCCTTGAGTCCAGGAACATCGCTGCGGCGGAGCTGCTCCAGATCCCAGTTGGTAAGAATGGGCTGATCAATCTGCAGCATGCGGCAGCTTTCAGCCGTGGGCAGAAGGATGTTGGAGGCCGCTCCCAAATATTGGGTGAGGCTCATTACCACTTCTTCGCGGATGGGATCAATGGCTGGGTTGGTTACCTGGGCAAAGCATTGTTTGAAATACCAATAGAGTAATTTGGGGCGGTTGGAGAGCACTGCCAACGGTGTATCGGTGCCCATGGAGCCCACTGGTTCTTGGCCAGTGAGGCACATGGGGCTGACGATCACCCGCAAATCTTCCAAGGTATAGCCAAAGGCTTGCTGCAACTGGCGTACCTTGCGATGGCTGGGTACTGGCGGCATGGCTGGAGCAGGAAGATCTTGCTTGCGAATCAAGTGCTTATCGACCCAGTTGGCCCAGGGCTGTGATTCGGCCAGGCGGCGCTTGATTTCCCGATCTTCAATCAAAGCACCTGCTTCGGTGTCAACCACAATCATTTTACCAGGCGCCAGGCGACCCTTACGCACGATATTGCCTGCTGGGATGTTGAGCACGCCTGCTTCTGAGGCGTAAACAATCTCATCACTATCGGTAACCCAGTAGCGTGCAGGACGCAGTCCATTGCGGTCAAGGATAGCGCAGACCTTACGGCCATCAAAGGCCACGAGGTTTGCCGGCCCATCCCAGGGTTCCATCATAGTGGCATGATATTCAAAGAATCCCTTGAGATCGCCAGCCAATTGCGCTTTGGTGGCCCAGGCTTCGGGCACCATCATGGCCATGGCGTGGGGCAGATCGTAGCCGCAGCGCACCAGGAGTTCGAGGGCGTTATCCAAGGAGGCGGTGTCGGAATTGCCTTCCATGATCACGGGCCGTAGATCGGCCACTGCTTCCCCAAGAATGGGGTGGGAGAAGACCGCTTCGCGGGCATTCATGCGATTGATATTGCCCCGCAGGGTATTGATTTCACCATTATGGGCCACCATCCGGAAGGGCTGGGCCAGATCCCAGGTGGGGAAGGTATTGGTGGAATAACGTTGATGCACAAATGCCACGGCCGAAACGAGGCGCTCATCCGAGAGTTCCGGGTAATAGGTGGCCAATTGTTCGGAGAGCAGCATGCCCTTATAGCAGACCGTAGCCGCCGAGAGGGACGGAATATAGAAGTATTCACCCTGGGCCAGGTCATCGGCCCGCACAGCATTTTCGGCGCGTTTGCGCGCCAGGTACAGCATCAGTTCAAAATAACGGGCGCGGGTTTTGCCGCGACCAATAAACACCTGTCGCACTTTGGGTTCCACCGCACGGGCATTACGGCCGATGGAAGAATTATCGGTTGGTACGTCACGCCAGCCCAAAAGCACCAAGCCAGAGCGCTCAACCGCATCGGCCATGGCTTGTTCGCAGGCCGCCCGGGCGGCGTTATCCTTGGGCAAGAAAATATTGCCAGCGGCATATTCGCCTTCTGGGGGAAGTTCGAAGGGGGCCAGGGCACGAAATAGTGCATCGGGGGTTTGAATGGTTAAACCGGCTCCATCCCCATCAAGAGGGTCTGCGCCAACCGCACCGCGATGGGTGAGATTACACAGAATATCAATGCCGCGCATGACCAGATCATGGCTTTTGACACCTTTAATATTTGCCAGAAAACCTACGCCACAGGCGTCGTGTTCGTTCGCGGGGTCGTAGAGACCATGGGCAGGGGGCATACCGATGCGGTGGGTCATAAACATCCTCTCACAGTAAAACAGTGTGACTTCGCTTGCAAGAATAGCGCAGGAGAGCGGCACAAACGACAACACCATGGTGGCAAAAAAACGTCGCCACAGGCCACGCCAAGGCCCTTGCGCTGCGCAAGCGAGGCATTTTTTATGGCAACATAGACCGATGCCAACCAGAAATTACGTATCAACCCGACACAGTGCTTGCATTCTTGTCGCCAGCTGCATTGGGGTCTTGCGGTGGACTGTCTTCAAGTATGTCGCTGCCAATGCCATAGTAGGGCAGGAGATGCCCCATTACCAGAATGGTGAGCACCATCACCATGGGACCAATGATAAAGCCTTTCAAGCCAAAGCTGAGAAGGCCGCCGACAATGCCCAAAAAGAGAAGGAAGGAGAGCCAGGTGCCCGAAGCCTCATCCAGGCGTTGGCCGATGCGACGGCGCAGTAGCCCCAAGCCCCATGCGGCGGCGAGGCTGAGCACTGCTAAAAGGCCTGCTTCCCATTGATAGCCAGCGCTCCACTGCACCACCACCAAAGGCAGCCATACCATGGTCGTGCCGATGGCGGGCACGAGCGAAAGAAAGGTGGCCACCAGGATCAGCGGCACTATGGGGAGACCGGTAAAGACGGCCCCAAGTCCGCCGAGTGCGATGCCGCGGCAGAGGGCAAAGGCTACGGTGTCGGAGAGCAGACGATGGACGATAGAGCGGTGGCGTTGGGCTACGGCATCCATTTGCTGATCATCAAGCGGGGTGTAATTGAGGATAAAACGGGCCGCTAGCGCACCCTGGGCGTAACAGTTTGGCAGGATGATAAAGGCGAGCGCTAAATGGGCCAAGAGGCTACTGGTGCCCCGGAAGAGAAAGGCGAGAAAGGTGGGCCCCCAGGTGGCGGCTTCATCAATGCTGGATTCAAGCCAGGTGCGCACCTGTTCCGCTTCAAAGGGGAGGCCTGGGTAGAGACGTAAAAGGGTTGTGGCCTGGCGGTCGATAGCGGCAAAAAGATACTCTAGGCGCTCTGGATCTTGCAGGGCGATACCAATAAGCGCATCGAAGGCCCGCACGGGGTGGCCCACCGTATTAATGATAAGGGCCAGAAAGGGGGTCAAAAGTATCGCCAGCAGACATAGAGTGGCGGTAATCCCAGCCAGTTGCTGTCGCGCCATGGGTGCCATGCGAGGAAAGCGTCGTTTGAGAAAGCGGTTGCAGGGCTCGAAAAGCACTGGTCCAGTAAGTGCAGCAAGGCTCACCGCCAATAAGATGGGATCGCGCAGGGGCAAAAGAACCAACATCGCGAGAAGTGCGGTTGCGGCTACTAAGGAGAGGAGCAAAAGATGCGGCAGCCAGTGCTGCAACAGACTGCGCGGTCCAGGGTTATCGGGAAGATGCGGTGGCAATGCCATAGTGCTTGGGTGCCTTTATCTGCTCGGCTAGTCGTGGCCCTGTGCGTGTGATGTCGTCTCCCAGCGCGGGGAGAGCGCATGGAGGGCTATCGTCCGTGCCGTAAGCGCTCGGCCAAGTGGTTGTCCAAGTGGGGGTTGGCTTCGATTGCCGAAGCCGTTGCCTCGACATCATATTCCACACGGCGAAAAACAACGCGTTGATTCCCCGGCTCGTCATCAAGAAGCACGTAGCTGGCACGGATGTCGCCATCGCGCGGCTGACCAACGGAGCCAATATTGATCAGGGCCTTTTCATCAGGATCAATAAAATAGGTTCCAGCAAAGAGTTCAGAGGGTCTGGTAAAGGTGAGGTCCTCGAGAAATACCCCAGGAACGTGGGTGTGGCCGACGAAACACACATGGGGGATGAGGCTAAAAATTTCCTGCATTTTCCCCACGTTCTTAATGTCACGCGGCATCACATATTCTCGCGTGGGCTGCCGAGGGCTGGCGTGCGTAAAGAGGAAATTGCCACTCTTGGCGTGAATTTTGAGGTTTTTGAGTACCTGAGCCCGCTGCGCGACAATTTCTGGGCCACCGTCATGCTGAATATGTTCGCGTGTCCAATCGATGGCACGGCGCGCCCGCGGATTGAAGTTGTCTGCTCCGTAGAGGAGCGCTTCTTCATGGTTGCCCATTAGCACTGCGCCGCAGCGTTGTACCATATCCAGGCATTCTCCTGGAAAGGGGCCATAGCCCACCACATCACCAAGGCAGATGATGCGTTTGGCGCCGCCCTCTTCCATATCGGCAATAACGGCCTCAAGCGCCGCCATGTTGCCGTGAATGTCGCTGATCAACCCTTGGATCATGCTCGCTCGCGTTGGCCTTATAAGTCTATGATGGTTCCGTGCCCAAGCAGTGGAACCGTTTACCCGATGACGCCATCGCCATCTCATGGCACACGGTACTGTGCCTTGGCTTATGCCAGACGCAAGGCCAATGCTGCCGGCAATGACAGGGCGACTCAACGCTCGCCCCCGGGATCGCCGATCTCCCGATCGGCAGCACAGTAGATCGTCGAATGTTCACGCGTAAAAGATCATTCATGGTGCCTCGGTCTGGTGGTTGACCATTGCCATGATTGCGTGCGTCAGTCCACAAAAGACGGCAATTGACAGTGGCGCGTGACTGGCGACCGTATGCGCGTCCATTGCTTCCTGCTGAAAGGTTGCCCCCATGCCCGCACTCGGCGAAAGCGCTTTCTTACTCAAATGTCCGGCCTGCTCCCATGAATTTCTGGTGCCGCGTCGTGCGGCTGGTCGTAAAGTGGCCTGCCCCCACTGTCGCAAAGTGCTCACCGCCCAGCCGCAGCAGGATACGCCAGCAGACCCTCTGGTAGGGAAGGTGATTGCAGGTGTCGAACTGCAGCGGCGTTTGGGTGCTGGGGCCTTGGGCGTTGTCTATGAGGGGCAGCAGCAATCCCTGGGCCGACGAGTGGCGGTTAAGCTCCTCTCGAAAAAGGCCGCGGAATCAGAGGTGCAGGTAAAGCGCTTCCAGCGTGAAGCCAAACTGGCGGCCAAGATTCAGCACCCCAACGTGGTGGGTGTATATGACTACGGCTTTGAGCGCGGACTCCACTATCTGGTTATGGAGTTTGTCGAAGGTGGCAATCTCGCCCAAATGATTGATGATCAGACGCGCTTGCCGTGGCGGGATGCGCTCGATCTTCTCCTGCAAGTGGCGCGTGCCTTAGAGTTGCTTGCCGGCTATGACATGGTGCACCGTGATGTGAAGCCAGCCAATATTTTGATCACCAGTGAAGGCATTGCCAAGCTCGCCGACCTGGGTTTAGCCAAGCAGCAGGATGTTAACGGTGATGGTACCATGTTGACCATGCAAGGGATGATGATGGGAAGTCCCGCCTATTGTTCCCCAGAGCAAGCGCGTGATGCATCTACAGCTGGCCATGCCGCAGATGTCTACAGCCTAGGCGCAACGTTTTTCCACGCGATTACTGGCCAAGCCCCATTTCAAGGCAAAACCGCCATGGACGTGGTGCGTCAGGTACTCTCCAAAGACCCGCCGCAGCCCCGTGATTTGGTGCCTGATCTTCCCGAAGGCATCAACGATCTGGTGATGCAGCTCATGGAAAAGGATCCCGACGATCGCCCTCAAAATCCCAGTGAATTGATCGCTGAAGTAAGCGCGGTTTTAGAAGCACCCCAGCGCCGTGTTGTTCGTCGCCCTCGGCGTGGCGGCAAGTCTTCTCGCGGCAAGGGTCGCGGTTCGTCAATGATGCTGCCGCTGATGGCGGTGGCTCTGGTTGTGGTCATCGCCATAGTCCTCGCGGTAATCCTCTTTACGGGCTCCTAAGCCAAGGGCGTCTGAAAGCTCACGCCAAGGACCGCCGATTTCCAGACCCAAGGCATTAAGCGTTTGGGGTTCGTGTTCGTGCATGTATTAGGGCTTATTGTACATCACCGCATGAATGCCGAGATCACGACTGAGAGTGCCGGTAGGTGATTTGAGGCCCCAACGGGGCTTCACGTGCTACCCTGGATGTGCGCGGTAGGGGATTTGAAGATATACCCCTTGTATCAATGCGCCCTGGCCTAGGGCGTGCGACCCTGGGTGTGTACAATAGGGGTTTGAAGCCCCAACGGGGCTTCGCATGATAGCCCAGGGTTGCACGCAACGCGTGCTACCCTGGGTGTGCGTGTCTTTTGAATCAACCCTGAAAGGGTTGCGCAGGCTCAGCTTCGGAGGGGAGCAGGATGGCGTCACGATTGATACGCCTTCGCAACCCCGTTGGGGTTGCCTCGCTCTTCCTTCCATTCCCAGGGTAGCGCTCAGGGAGCGCAACCCTGGGCTGGGCTACGGAGCCCCGTTGGGGCTCGATGAGACCACAGGCCTGAGCATTGCGAATGCTTCATGCCACTGATCTCCTGATCGGCCTGTAAAAGCATATCCCGCGAAGCTGGCGCTCCTTTTCCTGATAAGCTTTGAGTGATCAAGGCCTGTTGCCTCTGTTTACGCCCGCATATCCGTATCTGGCCGGGCAAAAATGGGGTGGACGTGCCGAGCCCCCCAGATTTTCTGCAGGCCCTGGATGAGGTCTTTGCTGGGGTGAATGTGCCAGCGTTCATCAGCACTTAGTTTTACCAACACCTGATCAGGGGTGTGTACGTGGATCATCAGCGGACAGGCTCCAGGGTGCTCCTTGAGCAGGCTTTCTGTTGCGGGTAGTACCGCATCAAGCCCCAGTTGCTCGTCCACGGTAAGGATGATCTCTCGGGTGAGGCGCTCTTGTAAAATATCGGCGGGAATGACATCGCTGACAATTAAACTGGGAATGTCATCCTCCTGCGTCTGTTCGCTTTCCATGGCTGCTGCAGGGTCAATCTCATCGCCCTCTTCGGCGAGCGTTGGCGCAGGAGGGGCTTGGCGGCGACGCTGACGTTCATCGACTTTGCCCCGAAAAATAGCTACCAGATTATCATCGCAGTCGGCGGCAAAGCGATCATAGGGGCCTGCTTCATAGTCGCCTCGGCGATTACTGCGTCCGGCAAAGAGGACTGCTTCAAAGCGGCCGCTCAAGTCTTCTAAGGTCAAAACAGCCATCATTTTGTTGGTGCGGGTTTTGATCGTCCGCTTGCTTATGACAACTGCCGCAATGGCTATCTCGCCACTAGGGCGTTGCCGTAAGTCGGTCGCCACATGGCTGGTGTGGGGTTTAAGGCTGTCCTGATAACTGCTCAGAGGATGGGAGCTCATCCAATATCCAGTGAGCTGCTTTTCAAAATCAAGGCGTTCGTGCTCGCTGAAGTCGGGGATATCGGGGTAGCCCTGGGTGTCTGCTTTAAACTCAGGATCCTCTTCAAAAACATCGAACAGGGTGGCTTGCTGTTGCTCGCGGGAGCGGGCAATGCGCTGGCCGCGATCAAAGGCTCGGTCCATGGTTTCCAAGAGAGCTCGACGATTACTATGCAAGGCGTCAAAGGCGCCTACCCGAATAAGCGCATCGACTACGCGCTTATTGACTGTGCGGGTGGAGATGCGTTCGCAAAAATCATACAACGATCCGAAGGAGCCACTTATTTCGCGCACTTCCATAATGTGTTCAGCGGCCGCATGGCCGACCCCTTTAATGCCGCCAAATCCGTATAAAATAGCATCGCCGTCAGGAGTGAATTCCCATCCCGATCGATTAATGTCAGGGGGGAGGACCTCGTAGCCTTTGCGCCGTAGCTCTTGCACAAAGAGCGACATCTTATCCTTATTCCCCATCTCATAGATAAGGTTGGCGGTCATAAAGGCAGGATAGTGGTTGGCCTTCATGTAAGCCGTCCAGTAAGCGATTTGCCCGTAGCAGGCACTATGGGACTTATTGAAGCAGTAGCTTGCAAAGCCAACGATTTTATCCCACATTTGCTCGGCGAGACGACGATCGAACTGATGCCGTTCCCAGGCACCTTCGATAAACATATCCTTCATCTTGGCCATTACATCGGCGACCTTCTTGCCCATGGCCTTGCGCAGATCATCGGCTTGAGAGGGCGTAAAGCCACAGAGTTCGCGACTGATATTCATCACCTGTTCTTGGTAAATAAACAGGCCGAAGGTTTCTTCAAGTACCTCTTCAAGCACGGGATGCGGGTAGTCCACTTGTTCGCGGCCATGTTTGCGGTCGCAGTATTGGATGTGCATATTGGCCATGAGCGGGCCGGGGCGATAAAGTGCCACCAGTGCGATCATGTCTTCAAAGCGGTCGGGCTGGAGCAGGCGGATGAGTTCTTGGAAGCCACTCGATTCACACTGAAAAACCCCCAGGGTATCCCCTTCACCCAAAAGCTCAAAGGTGCGAGTATCATCCATGGGGAGATCTGGGTAAAGGATGGGCGTCGTCGTTGATTGGGTGGCAAGGGCGATATCCGCCGCTTTTTTGAGGATGGACATGGTTTTGAGGCCAAGGAAGTCCATCTTGAGCAGGCCGCAGCTCTCCACCTGGGACATATTGTATTGGGTGGCAGGTTTTTGTTTTACCGTACACACTGGCACATAATGGTGCACAGGACCAGGGGCAATAATCACTCCACAGGCATGCACGCCAAGGCTGCGCCCGAGATTTTCCAGACGCATGGCGGTGTCCAGGACTACCCGCGTGCGCTCGTCATTTTCATAGCGCAGTCGCATGCTTTCGACGGTGGCATCTTCGCCATCTTTGAGCGGCTTGAGGCCCAAGCATACAGGGATGGTGTGTTTACCGCCAGGGTCTTCAGGAACGAGGTTGGCGAGATCCTGCGATTCGGCGGGCGTCCATTCGTAGGCCCGAGCGACATCTTTAATCGCCATGCGCGCCTTCATGGTGCCCAGGGTCATAATCATGGTTACTGCTTGCGAGCCATACTTATCCGACACATAGTCGATAACCCGCTGCCGACCATCTTTGCAGAAATCGATATCAATATCCGGCATGGATTTGCGGCCAGGGTTGAGAAAGCGTTCAAACAACAGGCCGTAACGCAGGGGGCAGATATCGGTGATGCCGAGGCAATACGCAACCAGACTGCCTGCAGCCGATCCGCGACCTGGACCCACGGGGATATCGTTGGCCTTGGCCCAATTGATAAAGTCTTGAACAATGAGGAAGTAGGCCTCAAAGCCCATATTTTCAATGGTTTCCAGCTCAAACTGCAGGCGTTGGAGGTGTTCGTCTGTAATATCATCGCCATAACGTTCCTGTAAGCCATCGTGGCACATGGCCTTCAGATACGAGTTGGTAGTATGCTCGTGCGGACAAGTAAAGAGGGGGAGGTGGTAGCCCTCATAAGGAATGCCTGACTCGCGACAGCGTTCAGTTATTTCTCGTGTAGCGGCAAGTGCTTCTGGGCAATCGGCAAAGAGTTCGGCCATTTCATCGGCGGATTTGAAGAAAAACTCCTGCGAGGGCATGCGCCTGCGCCGAGTATCCGAAAGGGTGGTAACCTTTTGGATGGCCAATTGCACATCATGGGCAGCAGCGTCATCACGCTGTAAATAGTGACACCAGTTGCTTGCCACCACGGGAAGGGAGCAGCGCCGCGCTAGGTCACGATTGGCATCGCGGAGGCTTACGGGCCCATCGACGCCATGATCGGTTAGTTCGACATACAGGCGGTCACTAAAGATGTCTTGCAGAAGGCCGGCTTGTCGGACGGCTTCATCCATGACGCCAGCCTGCAGATGGCGGTTAAGGAAACCATCCGGCCCTGCGCCAGTCAGACAAATGATTCCTTCGTGGTGCTGGGCGAGACATTCCAAGTCCACGCGCGGTTCATAATGGAATCCGTGTAGCCAGCCGAGACTCACTAATTGCATGAGATTGGTGTAGCCCTGTGGATTCATCGCTAACAGCACGAGATTGTGCATGTCGCGACTTTTTTCCGCCATACCCAAAGGGGCAATGTTTACCTGGCAGCCGATAATGCCCGTGATGCCAGCTTTTTTGGTAGCTTCGCTAAACTCGTAAGCACCTAAGAGATTGCCGCGGTCAGTAAGGGCAAGGGCATCCATTTCCAATTCACAGGCCCGCTGCACAAGGCCAGTGATGGTGCTGGTGGATTCCAGCAGGGTGAAGTGGCTATGGCAGTGGAGGTGAGTGAAGGCGGCCATAAGTGGGTGCGATGTGTGCCTGCTTGCGGCCCGTGTACGGTGGACCGTGACGGGTTGTTTTAAAAGTTTACCTGGAGATTGGCACCAAGGAGGTACATGGTGCGACCCGAAGTGGTGTCGCTGTAGGCGTCATTGATCAGTTGCTCCATGCCGCGGCCAGGACGGAATACCGCACCGAAGACATTGACGGTGGTTCCTGGTGCATATTGCCAGCCCATGCTTAAATCAAACTCGTTGCCGAGAAAGTCACTTTGGCCACTGGGTGATTCGTCGCGTAAGAAGTAGCCCCAGGTGAATTTGAGATGGAGGGGGTTGCGGGGTAGGTACTGATCGAATTTATACTCGGCGCTCACTTTGAGCGCCTGCATATTGCCTACCAGGAGGTTGGACAACTCGCCATAGCGCTCGTGTTCCATAATGCGGGTGTCTGAAATGCCCTCATGCGGGGCAACAAAGTTGGTATAGCTGCCGGATTCTTCGGGATCCTTATCGCCGCTGCGATGGTCTATTTGGATGCCAACGATCGCGTTGTTATTTCCAGGAACGTCCCAGTCGACGCCAGCAGACAGGGCATACCCACGGAATTTACGATCGCTATCAAGGCGGCCTTCTTGGAACGCGCCCTCTCCCCAGAAGGTCCAGCCGTTAGGACGTTCCCATTCCAGTCCAATATAGTAATTCATTAATCGATCGCCCACTTGTGGGTTATCGCTGTCGCGACGGTCAAAGACGATATTGCGCTCAAGGCTGAGGGACCCGGTTACAAACACGCGGCCATCGCCAGCAACCCCATCGGGCTGCCAGTCCACATGAACCCCCGAGAGGGTATTGGTGCCATCCACGGAGGTGTCGTCGTTACTCAGCAGGAAAGTATAGGGCTGAAAGGTGAGGGTGTCCCAGTTGTAGTGGGCACGCACGCCGTCCCAGGAAGTGACCTGGGGGCTATTGGCGCGGCTGTCATAGAGAAACCCACCTTTGCCCTTGCGTAAGTTGTAAGAGACTGGCTGGCGGCCAATGCGTAGATGGAGATCGGGAAAAATAAATCGGCGTAGGAGGACATTGGCATCGTTGAGATGGATGGATCCAGCCATTGCATCATCACCAGGGGCACCAGCTTCGGCATCATAGACCAGGCTAATGTTGGTTTCCACGCGGTCTTGGATCTGAATTTTGGCCCCCAGTTTGGCCCGCATCCATCCTACCGAGTTATTGCCATCGGGACGGTCGCTATCGCCGTCCGAGCGATTAATCTGATCCAAAGGAAAGCGCTGCCAAGAAACGCCTTCAATCAAGGTCTCACCATAGAGTGTCTGATTGATCTCAACGGCGCTTGCGGTGCCCATGCTTGCGGCAATAACCAAGGCACAGGTTGTGGATGCTCGTGGCATACGATAGCTCTCCTTCAGCGAATCCATGGCAGGTTCACTCGCCCATGGTGAGCGCCACGGTAGGTTGCTTGGGTAAGCAGGCAATGGCTTGTTGCTTGCGCCGCCAGGGCGGCGCAAAGCTTGCCCCCGGGATCGCCGATCTCCTGATCGGCCGGCAAAGACGCCCTGAATAGGGCGCTTTTACCCAAGGTGAGCTTTGAGCCGCCTTGCTTGCGCCGTCAGGCAGTGCGACTCCGTCCTCAGGGCTCTCTGAGCCCAGAGACTATGCAGATATCAGCGGTCCTTGTGGAACCCTCGTGATATTTTCTCCCAATTGACTGCTTAAGTGCTAGACTTCCTCTATTGTAGGCGGGCGGCAGGGTATTGTCTGGTAAAGCTCGGTATTTTACCTTCCTCCCCCAGTGTATGCTAAGAACACGCATCTGATAGGATCGACGATAAAGGAGTGATCATGACTGCTGCAACCCCAACCCCCGATACCATGAGCGCCTGGCAAAAGTTCCAGTCAGGAAACTGGTGTGAACGCATTGATGTACCTGACTTTATTGTCAGGAACTACACGCCCTATGAGGGCGATGAGGCCTTCTTGGCTGGCCCGAGCGCGCGTACCAATACCTTGATGGAGCAGGTCGAGGCCCTGCTGCGCGCAGAGCGCGAAGCAGGCGGTGTCTTGGATATTGATACCACTCGCGCTACCAGCGTCACCGCCCATCCTCCTGGATACATCAATCAGGATCAGGAGGTGATTTACGGCCTGCAAACCGATGCTCCGCTCAAGCGTGCAGTCAACCCTTATGGCGGTTTGCGTATGGCTGTGGGCTCGTGTCAGGCCTATGATCGCGAATTCTCGCCTGAACTGGTGGAGATCTTTAGCAAGTACCGTCGCACCCACAATGAAGGCGTGTTTCGTGCCTATGATGCTGAAGTACTGGCGGCGCGCCGCTGCGGTATTGTCACCGGCTTGCCCGATGCTTATGGCCGCGGTCGCATCATTGGTGATTACCGTCGTGTAGCCCTTTACGGCACGCAGCACCTGATTGCAACCAAAGAGGCAGATAAAGCCAGGCTCTCCATTGATGTGCCCACGGCCGAGCAGATTCAACTGCTCGAAGAAATTAGCGATCAGATTGATGCCCTCAAGGATCTCACCCGCATGGCGGCTGACTATGGTGACGACATTTCCGTGCCTGCCGCGAGTGCTCGTGAGGCAGTGCAGTGGGTCTATTATGGGTATTTGGCAGCGGTTAAACAGCAGAATGGCGCCGCCATGTCACTGGGGCGGGTGTCCACGTTCCTTGATATTTATATTGAGCGCGATTGTGCTGCTGGCGTCCTTGACGAGGAGCAGGCCCAAGAGCTTATTGATCAATTTGTGATGAAGCTGCGTTTGACTCGTCAATTACGCACCCCTGAGTATGACGAGCTGTTTGCCGGCGACCCCACCTGGGTTACCGAAAGCATCGCTGGGGTTGGTAACGATGGCCGCCATCAGGTCACCCGCACTAGTTACCGTTTCTTGCATACCCTCTATAATCTTAAGCCCAGCCCAGAGCCTAATTTAACCGTGTTATGGTCGGAGGCGCTGCCCGTTTCCTTTAAGCGCTATTGTGCCAAGGTGTCCATTGAGACGGGAAGTATCCAGTACGAAAACGATGACCTCATGCGTCCGCGTTTTGGTGATGACTGTGCCATTGCCTGCTGCGTTTCAGCCATGCAGGTCGGCAAACAGATGCAGTTTTTTGGCGCCCGTGCCAACTTGGCGAAACTCCTCCTTATGGCCCTGAATGGCGGTAAAGACGAGATTTCAGGGGTACAAGTGGGACCCGTTTCGGCCCCAGTGGGCGATGGCCCCTTGGACTTCGGTGAATGTATGAATCGTTGGGTGCAGTATCTTGATTGGCTTTGCCGCACCTACGTTAAGGCAATGAACATTATCCACTTTATGCATGATAAATATGCCTACGAAAGCCTGCAGATGGCCCTGCATGATTCGGAAGTGGAACGCCTCATCGCCTATGGTATTGCTGGTTTGTCGGTGCTCACTGATTCTCTGTCTGCGATCAAGCATGCCACTGTGACCCCCGTTCGTGATGAGCGCGGTATCATAGTCGACTTTACGGTGGAGGGTGATTACCCCTGCTACGGCAACGATGATGATCGCGTGGATGAGATTGCCGTGGATATTGTCCGGCGCTTCCATGAAACCCTCAGCAAATATCCCACCTATCGCAATGCCAAGACCACGCTTTCGGTGCTCACGATTACCTCCAATGTGGTGAATGGCAAGAAAACTGGCTCCACCCCTGATGGTCGTAAGCTTGGTGAGCCCTTTGCGCCAGGCGCCAATCCCATGCATCGGCGCGATCGCTTGGGGGCCATTGCCAGTATGAACTCAGTGGCAAAACTGCCTTATGACTGCTGCTTAGATGGTATCTCGAATACCAGTAGCTATACTCCGCAGGCCTTGGGACCCGATCTGCCGACTCGCATTGACAATCTGGTAGGTCTTCTTGATGGGTACTTTATCCAGCAAGGCCACCATCTCAACGTCAACGTCTATGACGCCGATCATCTCAAGCGGGCAATGGAGCATCCCGAAGAGCATCCCAATCTCACCATCCGCGTGAGTGGTTATGCGGTGAACTTCCATCGCCTTACCCGTGCTCAGCAAGAAGAAGTGATTAGCCGCACCTTCCATGGCTCCTTATAGTCACGTCAAGCAGTAGGTGCTGTCTCCGGCTCTGCCCGCATGCACGCGCTCAGCGTGCGCACCCCCTTCATGCTTCGTATGGAGATGAAGGGGCGGGCGGTCGCCTTGCGCCTATAGGGGCAACTCAAAGCTCGCCATGGGCCGGCTTTGCCTTGCCCAGGGCGGCGCAAAGCTTGCCCCCGCGGGATCGCCGATCTCCTGATCGGCCAGCAAAAGCGCCCTGAATAGGGCGCTTTCTGCATGAGAAGTACGCCCCGCGAAGCGGGCATTCCTGGCCCAAGGTGCGCTTTGAGTCGCCTTGCCCGCGCTCCTTTATGGTTTGTGGCAAGGAGCCTGCCAAAGGTTGGCTCAGGGCCCCTTGATTGTCGGGTTTTACACCGTGCAATGGCGTCATGAGCAGTGATCTTCGCATTCATTCCATGACCACCTTAGGCTGCGCCGATGGCCCTGGCCTGCGTCTCGTGGTATTTACTCAGGGCTGCCCCTTGGATTGCGGGTATTGCCATAATCCCGATACGCGCAGCGGTCGTGGTGGCACGGCCCTCTCACTGGCGGATTTCGCCCATCGTGTGCGGCGCACGCAAGCGTATTTTGGCGCCCATGGTGGCGTCACCTTTTCGGGTGGGGAGCCCTTGGCGCAGGCTGCTGCCATTCTCCCCATGCTGCAGTGGTGTCGTGAGCAAGGGATACATACGGTGGTCGATACCGCAGGTTTTGTTCTCTCAGCGGCAGTGCGTGCGCTTGTGGACGCAGTGGATATGGTCATTTTGGATGTAAAGCATTCTCAGCCTGAGGGTTTCCGGCAGCTCACTGGCGGCGAACTCAGTCGTACCTTGGACTTTTTAGATTATTGCAGCGAGCAGGAAAAACCCTTGTGGATACGCCAGGTTATTGTTCCCACGATTACCGATGATCCGGAGCAGGTGCAAGGTCTGGGAGATTTATTGTGCAGTGGGCGGCGGCGCTCCAGCATTGCGCGCGTAGAGCTCCTCCCCTACCACCGCATGGGGCTCCACAAATACCAAGAAATGGGGATGGAATATCCCCTGGAACATATTCCCGAAGCTGATCCGCAGGTGGTGGCGGAGTTGGCGCAATTATTGGTGGAGCGAGGCTTGCCGATGCGCACGGGTGCGCCTACGGCTAAGGTATAAGCACCCACCGTAAGGAGTTTCCTGCATGCGTAACCGTTGGCTGATTGCTGCTGCTGCCGTAGCCATTCATCTATCTATTGGTTCGGTCTACGCGTATAGCGTGCTCAAAAATCCCCTTGAAGCCCAGCTTGGCTGGTCGGACTTAACCGTCACGGGAAGCTTCTCCCTGGCGATTGCCTTACTCGGTATTTCCGCGGCCACATTTGGGCCCTTTGTCGAACGGCGTGGGCCGCGTGTCGCCGCCTCGGTGGCGGGGGTCTGTTACGGCTGTGGTATGCTGCTGGCGGGTTTGGCTTGCCAACTGGAATCGATTGTCCTGTTTTATATTGGTTATGGAGTGCTGGGCGGCATTGGGCTGGGGATTGGCTATATTGCCCCGGTAAGTACCCTAGTGCGCTATTTCCCCGATCGTCGCGGCCTGGCAACGGGTTTGGCCATTATGGGCTTTGGTTTGGGCGCTTTATTGTATGGGCCGATTATGGCATGGCTGCTTCAGGGCCATGCGGCGATTATGTTCTATGTCCTTGGTGGGTGGTATATGCTGGTAATGGTGGGTGTGGCCCAGTATCTCAAGAAGCCCGCCGACCCAGCCGATGATCCCGCTCGTGCGACCACTGCTCGGGTGGCTGATCTCGAGCAGTTGGGAGTCGCCCAGGCCGTACGCACGCCTCGCTTTTATCTTCTGTGGCTGATGCTGTTTATCAATGTTGCTTGCGGGATTGCGATTATCTCATCGGCATCGCCCCTGCTTGAGGATGGCTTTGGCATGGATAATGTCGCGGCGGCTGGAATTGTCGGCCTTATGGGCTTATTTAATGGCGTAGGCCGTCTCTTGTGGGCATCTGCGTCGGACTATCTGGGCCGCGCCAATACCTATCTCGCCTTTTTTATCATTCAGATTATTGCCTTCGCCGCCTTGCCGAGCATTGGCTCTTTGCTGATCTTTCAGGTGGTGCTGTTTACGATTATGACCTGCTATGGCGGTGGCTTTGCCACTGTGCCCGCTTTTATTGGCGATCTCTTTGGCACCAAGCAATTAGGTGCGATTCACGGTTGCATCCTTACCGCATGGTCGGCGGCGGGCATTAGCGGCCCGCTGCTGTACTCGTGGCTCTACTCCACCACTGGCTCGGCGGAGCTGGTGTTGCGGATTTTTGCCGGTGCCTTTGTGGTGGCGGTGATTGCGACCATGCTCCTGCGCTACGATATGCAGCGCATTCGCCGCCGTCAGGCCCAAGAGGCACCTGCCTAGAGGCATCTGGCATCGTTCTTTAGCGGCCAATAATCCCAGGTAATGCGCTGGCACGGATCACTCCCGCATGTCGATCCACCTGTGCTCCATCTTGGTAGACCACCGTGGCAGGGATTCCCCGCACGCCATAGTTTTGCGCCAGTTCTGGGTGATCGTCCACATCAATTTCAATCACTGGGACATCGGGATGGGCCTGGATAAAGCTGGCGAGCTCTTTCTTGTAGCTTTGGCAGGGCCCGCACCAGGTTGCCCCAAACACGAGTAAGGTGGGCCCCTGGCTGGCGATCTGTTCTTGCAGGGTTGGTGGCGTAGGCGCATCTGCTCCATTGCTAAAGCCGCTGCGTAAATAGGCGCTGGCAGCCATTATCAGCAGGGCAACGATGACTACGGTGAGCAGGATATTCACTATGCCGCCATGCTGATGGGGGCGTGAGTGTTGGTGCAAAGTGCTGATCATAGGGGCTCCTTGTGAGTGTGCATACGTACCAGAACCTAGACTGTTATAACCAGCCACAGTAAGAGGGTGATGGGACTCAGCAGTGTCGTGGCGACAATAATCGCTGCCATGAGGGTGCTGTCGCCGCCCAATTGCCGCGCCATGGGGACGGCGCTGACTGCGGTTGGTGACCCCAGGAGAATAACCAAGGCGAGGGTGGTGGCGCGATCAAGGTTACACAGCCAAGCCACTACCAGGACACAGGCAGGTGCCAGGAGCAGCTTGGCAATGCTGACGCTGGCAAGGATGGCCCAGCTGCGGCGCAGGAGCGAGAGATCCAAAGAAGCGCCAGCCAGGATCAAGGCCAAAGGAATGCTGGAGTCTCCCAAAAAGCGAATGGCAACCCCAGGCGGACTGCTACTCCAATGCGCTCCCAAGCCACTGATGCCAAGGCCAATGCCCAGCATCGAGGCAAGGATAATGGGATTACGTACGACTTCGCCTGCCACCTGACTCAGCGAGTCCCGGCGCAGTCCGCGTCCTGGCAATAAAAAGGCAATCACCGCCAGAGCGTTGGTTACCGGTACCATCACTGCCATCATTAAAAAATACCGCGCCTCCAGCCCCTCAAGCTGCAGGCTTGCCGCTAGCAGGATGATCACGGGCAAACCAACAAAGGCCCCATTCATGCGAAAGCAGCCGTTGATAACCGTCCCTCGTTGCGCTGGCTCCAGCCGCCGCGAGAGCACTGCGCTCATGACGATAATCATAGTGCAGGCAATAACGCCAACCAGTGATCCCAATAAAACGGTATGCACGGGAGGAAGGCTTTGCCCCAGGCGATCTACCAGCAGCGCGGGCAGGCACACCCAGTACAGCACGCGGGTCAACTCGTGAATGCCGCGATCGCTGAGCATGCCTTTCCAGGCCACAGCACGACCCAGGGCAATAATGATAAAGACAGGGGCAATAGCCCCAAGGATCGGGGTCAAGGTTGCCCAGGTACTTGGCATGGAGGCACTGTGAAAGCCCGTGCTTAAGGCGCAAGGTGCAAAGACCCCAGGTTCCCAAGGCGGCTCAAAGCTCACCTTGGATAAGGAATTCCCGCTTCGCGGTGTATGCTTTTGGCGCAAAAGCGCCCTATTCAGGGCGTTTTCGCAGGCCGCTCGGGAGAGCGGCGCTCCCGGGGGCGAGCTTTGAGCCGGCCTGCCCAGGTTCCTGCGATAAGCCTGCCAGGATTAAAGTTGTGACAGACAACATATCCCTGCTTGAATAGGTATGGCATTCGGTGCGAGGTCGGCTAAACTGACATTATGCCAATACATGAAGCTGCTGTAATGAGTCTTGTACGCGCCCAATGCGGCGATCCGTTTGCCATTTTAGGGATGCATCCAGATGGGGATGGTGGTCAGAGTATTCGCGTGTGGTGGCGCGGGGCGCGAGCTCTGCGCTGGCGCCGACGTGATGGCGATCGCTCTGAGATACCCCTGCGGCGGGTTCACGAAGACGGCCTTTATGAGGGACATCTGCCCGACTATCCCGAGGCAGTGCCCTACGAGATCCTTGTCGATGCCGGCGATGGGGTGTATGTGCCCCATCGTGATCCCTATTCTTTTTGGCCCCAGTTGAGTGATTTCGATCTCGAGCGCATTCAAGCGGGGCAGCATCACCATTTAGAACAGGTGCTTGGTGCCCACCTCTGTCAGGTGGACGGTGCCTGGGGCGTGCGCTTTGCCGTATGGGCGCCAGATGCCCAACGAGTTAGCGTGATTGGTGACTGGAATGGCTTCGATGGCCGCTATCACCCCATGCGTAAGCGTCATCCAGTCGGCGTGTGGGAGCTGTTCATTCCCCAGGTTGCGCCGGGTATGCTGTATAAATATGATGTGCTTGGCTGTGATGGCATAGCCCGTGCCAAAGCCGATCCTTGTGCGCGTGTAGCAGAAATACCTCCAGCAACGGCCTCTATTGTGGCCGAGCCAGACGAGTATCAGTGGCACGATGACGCCTGGATGCAGGCGCGTCCCGATAGCGAGTGGTGGCGCCAGCCCATGGCCATTTACGAAGTCCATCCAGGATCCTGGCAGCGCGGCGACAATGATCAGCATCTGTCGTGGACCGAAATGGGGCAGCGCCTAGTAGAGCATTGCCGCAACTGTGGTTTTACCCATGTGGAGTTTTTACCGCTGAGCGCCCATCCCTACGAAGGCTCGTGGGGCTACCAGGTGAGCGGCTATTTTGCCCCCAATTCGCGCCATGGTTCACCATTAGAGCTCAAAGCTATGGTGGACATGCTGCATCAGGCTGGCATTGGCGTGATTGTCGATTTTGTCCCCGCCCATTTTCCCAAGGACGCCTTTGCCTTGGCCCGTTTTGATGGCACCGCATGCTACGAGTATGCCGACCCCCGCGAAGGCGAACATAAAGAGTGGGGCACCCTGATCTTTAATTATAAACGCCCCGAGGTGCGTAATTTCCTCTTGGCTTCGGCATTGTTTTGGTTGCGCGAATTCCATATCGATGGCCTCCGAGTGGACGCGGTAAGTGCCATGCTGTACCGCAATTATGATCGCAGCGAAGGCGAGTGGCTGCGCAATGAGGAAGGCGGCAACGCCAATCTTGAGGCAGTGAGTTTCCTTCAGGAGTTAAATGCAACGGTGCACAATCTCTTTAAGGGGGTGGTGACCTGCGCCGAGGAAAGCACTGCCTGGCAGGGCACCACGGCTCCCACTGAATGGCAGGGTCTGGGCTTTGATCTCAAATGGAATATGGGCTGGATGCATGACACCCTGCGCTATCTCTCGCAGGACCCCGTCATGCGTTCGGGATCGCATAACCTCATCACCTTCCATCAGTGGTATGCCTATGACGAAAAGTGGATTCTGCCCTTAAGTCATGACGAAGTGGTGCACGGAAAGGGCTCGCTGCTCGACAAGATGCGCGGTGATTATGGCCAGCGTTTGGCTTCCTTGCGCTTGCTGTATGGCTATCAAGTGGCGGTGCCCGGTCGAAAGTTACTCTTTCAGGGTGCGGAAATCGGCCAAGGCCGCGAGTGGAGCTGGCAGCGCTCCATCGACTGGCATGAAGGAGAATTTCCCGAACGGCAAAACCTCTGTCGTTTTCTCAGTGCTGCCTTGGCCTTGTATGGCAAAGAGGCGGCCTTACATGGCAATGACGACCAGCGCGCAGGATTCCAATGGGTGGACGATCAAAACCCCCGCGAATCCATACTCGCTTTTTTACGGCGCGCGCCAGGTGCCCGCGATGTTCTTGTGGCGTGTAATTTTACCCCTGTGCCCCGTCACGCCTATCCCTTGGGCTTGCCGCAGGGGGGCGCCTGGGAAGTGCTATTGAACTCCGATGAACAACGCTTTGGTGGGAGCGGCAGTGGAGCCAGCGGCACCCTTGTCTCCAGCGAGAGCGAATCCCTGGATGGCTGGCCAGCGATGCTGCGCCTGCCGCTTGCGCCCTTGTCCATTTGCTTTTTGGCTCCTGCGCCAAGCACAGGGGAGTAACCTTTTTTGCAAGGTGGCTCAAAGCTCGCCCCCGGGATCGCCGATTTCCTGATCGGCCTGCGAAAACGCCCTGAATAGGGCTTTTTTTTGCGCCAGAAGCATACACCGCGAAGCGGGAATTCCTTACCCAAGGTGAGCTTTTTGAGCCGCCCTGACCTTTTTTGTTGTCGTGCGAGTGACGTGTGCCCATGGATGTCTTGCAGGAGGTGCAGCGCGGCAGAGACTACTGGTAGGTATGTATGGAACACAGGGCTCGGATGCTACGGTAGACTGAGCTCGTCCAAATCCTTGGCCAGATCGAGAAAGATTACCCACTCCTGTGCACCTGCTTGTATGGGACTATAGCATTCTAGTTCCAAGTATTTTTGTGGTGATTCCTTGCGTTCGTTGAAATAGAAACTGCCGTCATGGCCGTGGTCTGGTGGGTTGGGATGGGGGTGGGTCCAGCGCAGGCGGAGGCTTCCGCGCAGGCCATCTACGGATGCAATCCACCCAGAGGCAGTGGTGACATCAAACTTGCGATGCTCGGACACATGGCGACTACTCACCCAATGTCCCTGGTCTGCAGGGGCGTTTTCGATGGGAATGAGGCTATCGGCAAGATCGGCATCATCCACTTGTGGACTGGAAACCACCTCCGCCAGATCGTCATGTGCAGCCAAAGGGATAACGCAGTAGGCGGATCCTGGTACTTGCACTACCGGCCAGATGGCGCGTTCCTGGGTGCTGTCCATGCCCAGAGTTAAGGCTAGTGCGTCATCGTCAAACTGCAGGCGCATGGACACTTCTGTGTCAAGACGCTGGGAACGGGCACTGGCAAGCAGAAGCCAGTCATCGCCCTGTTCCACGCTGTATATGCCACCATCCAGGTCGCTGTCTGGGGGCCATCCGGTCCAGGGATAGGGCCATATTTTCATACCGCCGTAGTTACGCCAGATGGGATCGCCAGCATCATCAACACGTTCCAGGCCGTCTCCAGGATGGGGGAAAAAGGTGGGGTTAAGCCATAGACGATTGCCCCCAGCAATCGGCCCAAACGCCACCAGGCGACCAATCTCGGGTACCACAGTGGCGGCTAAACTGCCATTATGGAGGGTGAGCGCTGGCCAGCCCATATACTTGCCGGCTTGGATAGCGGCGCCGTCCTCCTGGAACTCACTCACCGTGGTGGGGTGATCCGAGGGGTTGATCAGCGCAAAATCGCTCTGGCCCCAGGGGCGAGGCAGCTCAGCAGCAGTACGCGCATCGACCAGACTTGTGGCCAGACCCTGTGTATGCGGAGCATGGAGAGCAGTGGTGGTAGAGTGCTCGGAGGCTGCGAGGACACTGAGGCAGCAGCCATATACCGAGAGCATCGTGAGCGAGAGTATGTAACGCATGGCAAGCATTCTCAGGCGATCCCCCACGGGGCAAATGCCTCCCGCAGAGGGCGGGCGCTGATGATCACACGCTGATAGGGCTGCGTCTTGGATAGGCATCGTTGTTGTAAAAGGTTGAATGTGAATGCATTACGGAAAATGCTCTGGTGTATAACGCAGGCCTATTGGGCGCCCAGCGATAAGCTGGTTGCCGTGGGGAAATTTTACGGCATCGTCTCTCCTGCGAATGGGAGATCGTCTATGAATCTGCACGAGTATCAAGGCAAGGCATTGTTTGCGCGGCACGGTGTTCCCGTGCTCAAGGGCTTCCCCTGCACCACTGCTGCCGAGGCTGAACAGGCCGCCACTCAACTGGGCTCACCGGTGGTGGTGGTGAAGAGTCAAATCCACGCTGGTGGCCGCGGCAAGGGAACGGTGTATGCCGATGCCCAACGTAGCTCAGTGGTTATGGAAGGCGGCGTAAAGCTGGCTAAGAGTCCCGCCGAAGCGGGCACCTTGGCGGGCAAGCTGTTGGGCAATTGGCTCGCCACCAAGCAGACAGGTGATGATGCCAAGCAAGTGGGCACGGTATATATTGAAGATGGCTGCGATATTGCCAAGGAGCTGTACTGCTCGGTGTTGCTGGATCGCAGTGTTTCCAAGCCCATGATTGTGGTTTCGGCTGAAGGTGGCATGGACATCGAAGAGGTGGCTGAAAGTAATCCCGAAGCCATCCACAGCCTCCACATTGATCCCGGTTATGGTCTACAGGCCCATCAGGCCCGGTCCTTGGCGTTTGCCATTGGTCTCAGCGGCAAAGAGGTGGGCGCTTTTGCCAAGGCCGCCGGCGCTTTGGTGCAGGCCTTCTTGGCTGAAGACTGCGAAATGGTAGAAGTGAATCCTTTGGTGGTAACTGCTGATGCCCAGGTCGTAGCACTGGATGCCAAGGTCTCCATTGATGATAATGCGCTCTACCGCCATCCTGAAACGGCTGCCATGCGCGATCCCAATGAGGAAGATCCCGCCGAGTTGGAAGCCAAAGAACACGGCATGGCCTTCGTCAAACTTGATGGAAATATTGGCTGCTTGGTAAATGGTGCTGGTTTAGCCATGGCCACCATGGATGCCATCGCCACCTACGGTGCTGAACAAGGGGCATTCCCCGCCAACTTCCTTGATGTGGGTGGCGGCGCCAATGCCCAGCAAGTAACCCATGCCTTCAAACTGATTCTCAAAGATCCTTCTGTGGAAGCCATTTTGGTGAATATTTTTGGCGGCATTATGAAGTGTGATGTTATCGCTGAAGGTGTATTGACCGCAGTGCGCGAAGTGGGTCTGGACCGACCTTTGGTGGTGCGCCTGGAAGGTACCAATGTGGAAGCTGGTAAACGCCTCATCGCTGAATCCGATCTGACGGTGATTGCCGCCGATGATCTTAAAGATGGATGTATCAAGGCGGCAAAGGCTGCCGTTGCTTGGCGCGAGGAACGCGCCTAATTGGCGGCGCGTGTGCTGCACTCCTGTCATTTTCGCCCTGTGAGGATTTATCATGTCCGTACTCGTTGATCGCAATACCCGCCTCATCTGCCAAGGCCTCACCGGTAAGGTGGGAGGTTTTCATTCCAATGGTGCCATCACCTACGGGACGACCTTTGTTGGCGGCGTAACCCCCGGTAAAGGTGGCAGCTCCTGGCGCGGTGAAGACGGCAAGGACTACCCCGTGTGGAATACCGTTGCCCAGGCCATGCGCGAAGGTGGCGCCAATGCCACCATGATTTTTGTCCCGCCACCTTTTGCTGCCGATGCCATCCTTGAGGCCATAGCCGCTGGCATGCCGTTGATTGTTGCCATTACTGAAGGCATCCCCGCCCGTGATATGTACGCCGTCAAGCAAGCGTTGGATGCCTCGCAGAGCGTGCTCATTGGTCCCAACTGCCCTGGTATTGTGACTCCAGATGAGTGTAAAATTGGCATTATGCCAGGATACATTCACCAGCGCGGCACCACTGGCATCGTTTCTCGTTCAGGCACCCTTACCTACGAGGCGGTTTTCCAAACCACTCGTGCTGGCCTGGGACAAAGCACCTGCATTGGCATCGGCGGCGATCCCATCAAGGGCCTGGACTTCATCGACTGCCTCAAATATTTCCAGGATGACCCGGAGACTGAGCAGATTATTATGATCGGTGAAATCGGTGGCGATAGTGAAGAGCGCGCCTGCGCGTTTATCAAAGAGTATGTGACCAAACCTGTTGCTGGCTTTATTGCCGGATCGCATGCCCCCAAGGGCAAGCGCATGGGTCATGCTGGTGCCATTGTCAGTGGCAATACCGGTAGTGCGGAAACCAAATTTGCCGCCATGCGTGACGCTGGCGTAGCCATTGCTGAAAGCCCAGCAGTGCTCGGCGAGACATTGCTGGCAGCCATTAAATAGCATTCTCTCAGCAAGAATGTACCGCCATCCCACCTCAGAGCGACTCAAAGCCTGCCCTCGGGATCGCCGATCTCCTGATCCGCCTGCAAAAATAACCTGAATAGGGCGCTTTTTGCGCTCAAAGCATGGACCGCAAAGCGGGGATTCCTTTTCTAGACAAGCTTTGAGCCGCCCCGCATCCCACCCTAGGTTTTGGCGTTGCGGCGGAGCTTGGTGAACCGCTCCGTATAATCGCTGCGATTGCAGCTGAGGAGTTTTTTGGGGCCAATGCCGCTGGCGCAGAGGCTGGCCACTGCGCTGGCCTGGGCAAGGGCGCGTTTGAGCGTGCGCCAGTCACATTTGCCGTGTTCGGCGATGCTGCCACACAGGGCGCCGGCAAAACTGGCGCCAATGCCAGTGGCATCTTTGACCGTGGTGGGAAGGCTGTGCCAAGTGGTGATTTTTTGCTGATAGCAGGCCAAGCCACCCAAGACGCCAGCGCTCAGGCAGACGATCTTGGCCCCCATGTCTTGTAAAACTCGGGCGGCGCTCAAGGGATCTGCGCAGGAGGTGGCGCGCATGGCGCAATGGGCGGGAAGAATAATCGCCCCACTTTCCTGGCAGCAGGTCGCCAAATAGCTTGGTTCGGCGATAATGTCTTGGGGATGCGGGGCACTTATCAGGGTATGGGCAACTTGGTTGTGGAGCTGTGCACAGGCTGCGCGCGCTCGTTGCCACTCGTCAAAGGGAAGGTGAATGAGGAGGGCGCAGGCCAAATCCTCGGTGCTCACGGGTTCGCCAGCCGCCAAGAAGGGGCCATGGCCCTGCAAACCCTGGTCGGGGTGATGGCGGTATGGCGTACCCTCATACGCAATCCCAGCTTCATCAATATGGCGTGCGGTAATCACTCGGCGTAAGCTGCCATCAAGGTCTCCGGCACGGGTCCACAGTTGGCTCAGGGCGAAGGGCGCTGCCGCCGCTGCCGCGTAGAATCCACCTCCACCAAGGATATCTGGTTGGTCGCCAAGTTGGTCGAGGATGAGCGGGCCGGCAATAAGACAGGTATGTGATTTCATAATGATGGCGATATCCAAGTGGTGTAGTGATCGGGATCCTGGCGTGGGGGCACAGGCGGCTGGGCTACGACTCCGCCCAGCCAGAGGGAGGCAACCATGCGCTCGCGTTCAGGATCTATGCCCAGGTGCTGGAGCACGGCGGGATTGCAGAGGGTTGCCGCGGTAGACCAAAAATGACCTAGGCCCAGGCTTTCCGCCCCCAAAAGCATGTTTTGTACCCCAGCAGACACGGCGGCATAATCCTCACGGTCCTGATGCTCGCTAGGCGCACGAACCTGCGTGACTTGAATGATAGCCCCCAGGCTAGGGAAATAATAACTGAGGAGTTTCTCGATTTTCGCCCGATCCTTTTCCGGCTTATCACTGTGGCGCAACACCACATCGCGATGATCGGCAATCCATTTTCCCAGTGCATGGGTGGCAGGCTGGTCCAAAACATAGGCCCGCCAGGGCTGGGTGACCCGATGATTGGGTGCCCAGCGCAAGAGCTCCACCAGCCAAGAGAGATGTTCAGGCGATACCGCAGCGCCGCTAAAGCGTTTATGGGTGCGTCGTGCACGGATTAAGTGCGCAATCTGTTCAGGGCTCATGCTCTGCAGCATGTCAGCGCTTAGCCCTGGAGCAATATGCGCCGTTTCCCAGGCCCTATCCCAGGTCCCCTGCAGAATGACGCAAGCCACGCTCCCTGGGCTGCCGATCCCCTGATCAATGCCAATAAGTATTGGCGGTACAGAAACCCATGCCTGTGGTCTCATCGAGCCCCAACGGGGCTCCGTAGTCCAGCCCAGGGTTGCGCTCCTTGAGCGCTACCCTGGGAATGGGGGAAAGAGCGAGT
>REDP01000310.1 GCA_007693455.1 Planctomycetota bacterium
CAGTCACGGCGCCGTTGTCCCGTTTCTTCGCCATGACGCTCTTCATGGCGTAAACGATTGAGAAAGCGTTGCTGTTCTCCGTGCATTAAATCATGAATGCTCGACCAACGGCCCACCCGTAATTGATCTTGCACATCGCGACGCGGCACCTCAATAAGTGGAAGATCCCGCCATACCGCAGGATCCCGCCACCAGGCAACCAGCAGATCCACGGGAGCATGGCGCTCGGTCACCTGCATGCGTACGCCTTCACCCGTCACTGGGCCAAAGCGCCCCTGGCCGGTGATAGCTCGCACGACTTCACGAGCTGCCACTGACAAGGGTTTGACTCGACCACTATGAAGAACGGGCATATTACCCAATGCACGCTCTTGGGCGAGGATTTCGGGGATCCGTTCAGGGTCCTCGGCAGTATCATGGTGAGGGTCGGGAGCAAACTCCGCTACCATATCCTGATCACTGCTATATTCACTGCTGGCAAGTTGCTGCGACCACCCCGCGAAGGCCAGAAGGCCGAGCGAGAGCATCCAAAGAATACTGTTACGGCACATAGATCATACTCCTGAATCTGCTACGGAGGGGGGCCGAGAGGAGGGCACGGGGGGGCGTCGGCGACGTCGTTTCATGACGTACATGGTAATCATGCCTGCTACTAAGATGAGGGAGCCAAGATATTTAAAGGGACGGCCTGGGTCTTGGGCAACGGTAAAGAAGGACACAAAGGTGCCATCGGGCTGCTCGGCACGGGCGGTTTGGTAGAGAGTTACCCCGCCTTTTTTTAAGGGTTCGTTCATGCTAATGACATGCTCTTCGCGACCCCGGCCATCGGCATGATGGAGACGCACCACGCTAGCATAAGAAGCGTTTGATTGCCCACCTGGATCTTTCTCGTTAATGAAGCGTTGTAAATTGAGGGCAAAGCCGTGGCGCTCAAGAAGGTCATACTGTTCGCGATGGTAACGCACCAAGGCGCGCCCTCCTTCAGGCAAATCTATAGCCACCACGTCACCGCGACGAATCCAGTGCCGCGGAGCTTGTGAGCCCTCACCAATTTGCACCTCAATCCAGTTGGCAGCACGATCTTTTTGCATGGGCTCCATATCAATAGGTTGGGGTACTTGGGCGGCATGTTCCCAATAATCGGCAAAGGCAAAGGTGAGTCCGCCCACCCCCATATCGGTGGTGTGCGACCAGGCACCCGTCTCCACCTGATCAGCAAAGGTAACGCCGCCGTTATTGCTTGCTCGCAATAAGAACATGGAGCCATCGTCCAAATGCATGAGGTCTATACTGCTGCCCAAGGGGCGCTCGGTATGTCCCAGCCAAGCAGTGGGATGTTGCCACACGGCCCAGCGCCCCCCACCGATGGGAATGGGGTAGAACGACAGCCCTTCGGATAAAATGTCTGAGCTTTCTTGCATCGCGCCATTTTCTGCATGGGCCAATCGGTAGACCAACATAGGCGCAAGGGGGAGATTGGTGGGGGCATCAAAGCCTCCTTCAGGCAAACGCACCACATGAGGCTGATAGCCAACGCCTTGAAAGGTGAATTCGCTCTCACCAAGCTGAAAGGCGATCGGCTCGCCGAGCCGTTCACGATCAATGGTAATACTGGCCTGGTCACCGCTTTGCGCATCCCAGAAAAGCATGCGTCCATAGTCGCCCAGCTCCTCGGCATCTGGCCGTTGAAGGAGGGGGCGAATACCTGTCGGAATGGGGGCTTGGTGGTGTCGTAGTTCGGCTGCGGATAACTCCAGGAGCTGTCCGCGGGGAACAAAAATATCGCGCGTTCGCCCCGCTTCAGCGCCGAAGGCATCTCCTTCCATGGTCATGGTAAACCGTGCCACCGACTGACCACGATGGGATTCTTCCCAGGTTAATTCATCCAGCGCGGTATCGACTACCCGCCGCAGGTACACGGGATAGCCGGCAATATCATCCATTAATCGCACTCGCTGCAGGGGGTCTGATACCATGGGTTTTTCCACCAAGGTCCATGGCGTAAACAGGTCGATCATATAGCGGAAAAAACCTGGGTAGTTGGCGTGCTTGAGGACCTCAAAGCGGGTCGAGCGGCGCTGTCCAGCATCCTCCATAATGACCGTGAGAATCTCACGATCACGTTCGATGATGTGGGCCTGTTCCCCCTGCGGCGCTGCCAGCATCCCATCCAGGCGATCATTGCCGGCAATGACAAAGCCGAGCATAATGGTCAGCAAGCCACAGTGAACGATGACAAATCCCGTTTGTTGTTTACTCCACGGATAGCGCACGGCAGCTGCGCCAAAGATATTGAGTGCCAGAAGTGCGAACAAGGCCGCAAACCACCAGGACTGGAATATCATTACCGCTACCGCTTCACGGCCAAAATCGCGCTCGTAGTACGAAGCAACACCCACCACCACAATCAGGGCGGCCAGTAAGAACGCGGCGCCCCACATAGTAGAGAAATAGCCCAGTATGCGAATGGGAAGACTGCGATGGCGAGTGCGCGATGCGGTTGATCGGAAACCTTGTGCGGGATTGTTTGCACTGCTCATGGGGCTGCTCCCGGCGTCATGGGATCGGGTCCATCCTTAAAATACATGGAACTGATTGCTCCTAAGGTGATCAACGCCAAAAGGATGATCAGTCCGCGAAAGAGTAATATGGGAAACATGGGGATTCGCTCTGCGTTGAGTACCTTGATCCAGGTAAGCACTTTGTAGACGAACAGCTGCACGAAAGCAAAGACGATGGCCACCAGGATGGGGCCAAGAATCAGCATGAGGATGGCGAGGATTTCCATGAACGTTTGCGTCTCAACAGGTAGATGAGTGGGGCGAAAGCGCCACGTTTGCGTGATAAGCTTCCGGCGTGGAGCGCGGGTTGTATGTCCCTACGCAGGTAGGGAACCAATGTTTCATGGGGGATGCGCGGGGATGGGTTAGGGTGTGTTTGGGATAGGTGAGGACTGTAAAGGATGGGGGGCTTGGGAGATAGGGGTATTGTCCGGTGGGATGGGGGAGATTACTGGGGTGCATGGGGTGGTATGCGGGAATTGCGCAACGTCCGATAATATATATTATGTATCATTCCGATTGGTTGACTCACAAAAGTCTTAACCGCTGCCATACACTATAATTACACTCATACCTGCCTTGGCGGTTGGGAATGATACATAATATGCCCGAAATTATGTTTCGTAGGCCTCGCTTCGCTTTGGCCTACGAAACATAATTTCGGGATTCCATACCCTTTCTTTGGGGCCTCGCTTCGCTTTGGCCTATGGTACATCATTGGTCCTCGCTTCGCCTTGGCCTCGCTTCGCTTTGGCCTACGGTACATCATTGGTCCTCGCTTCGCTTTGGCCTACGAAACGTAATTTCGGGATTTCATATCCTTTCGTTGAGACCTCGCTTCGCTTTGGTCTACGGTACTGCCTTGGTCCTCGCTTCGCTTTGGTGTCTGGGGCTCCAGATGGGGTCGGCTCACTTTTGGCCTGCTTATACGAGCTCTTGATCTGGGGTACGATGGGGTCGAGGTTTATTGGGGTCCATGAGGTATGGTACGTAGGCACGTTCCCATTGCCTTGCCTGCATGTAATATTCGTAGGATTGCTCCCATTGGCGAAATCTTGGGCTATGGATGGGTTCGCGGCGGAAACGGCGCTGGGGAATGCAGTGCTGCGCGTGATGGCATAACTCGTGATGGATGACGTGGTTGAGGAAGCAGTCCGCTACCCAAGGCTGCCTGAGACGCGGATGAATGGTGATTCTTGGGGTTGGCGATGTCCGATAACATCCGAAGCGTATGCTGCGAAGGGGGCGTGGGCCTGGATTGCGGCTCCAGCTGATGTGTGGCGGGTTGAGTTCTGGCCAATATTGGGCTTGGAGGGCTTTGAGACGTTGATGGAGATGGATTTCGTGTCCCACTGTTGGCAAGCGGGAGAGCTTGGGGTCGATGACGTTGGCAATGACCTGTGCTTGGTGGTGCTGAAGGCGTTCAAAAAGGTCTTGGACTGCTTGACGCAGATACGGGAAGTCGCCGTTACCGTTCTGGGCGATAAAACGGAGGAGATCCCCCTCACATCCTGGGTATTGTAGCAACTCTGGACGGAGACTCAGTGTCCATTGTCTGGTTGTGGGGGATTGGCGGAGACTGACTAGGGTTTGCCGGTTGCGATTGAAGCGAAGGTGCACCCGTGGGGGGCATTGTTTCTGGAATCGTTGGAGTTCAGCTTCACTGGGCGGCAGCATGCTCGCTCTCCGATGGGAAAAGTGCACTGCCAATACGCAGGTCAGTGGCCCCCTCCTCTATCGCTATTTCGAAGTCACCGCTCATGCCCATGCTTACACGCGGCAATTGGTGCTGATCGGCTAGCTGACGCAGACTCGCGAAGCAGCGGCGGACATCATCATCGCAGTATTCAGGTAAATGGCTGTCGGGTGCCATGGTCATCAACCCAATGATCTGCAGACAATCATCAAACGCCACAGCTGCTTCAAGCATGGCCGCTAGGTCACCTGGGGATATGCCTGCCTTGAGTGGGTCGATTCCCGGATTGACCTGAATGAAGGCCTGCATTCGCTGCTCTTGCCTCCGTAAGGCTTTGGCCAAAGGGGCTAGGTGCTCTGATTTGGCTAGGGAATGCAGGGTGGTGCAGTGGGAAACAATGTCAGGGAACTGACGTCGCTGGACTCGGCCGAGGTAATGGAAATGACTCCCATTGGGGGCTTGTGCAGCCATCTGTTGAAGATGGTCGACGCGGTTTTCCCCATATATATGGAGGCCGCAGGCTGATAATTCCATGCAATCCTGTGGACTACGATTCTTGGTGACGGCGATGAGGCGGACGCCTTCAGGCTTGCGATGGGCACGTGCACAGGCCTCTGCGATGCGCTGGCGAACGGCGCCCACACAACTGGCAATGGTACTATTTGCGGTAGTCATTATGGAAACCCTGATCCTTGCATCAGGCAATCAAGGGGCTTCATTATTGCACATGTCCTGCCTCTTGAGCCCATTCACGCCAGCGCTCAATGGCAGCGTTGCGACTGTGATTATCACCTCGTATGCCTTCGAAAGCAAACTGCTGGCCGGTCATCTCGCGCAAAAGGTCGCGGACGCGATTACGTACCACGCCATCACCATGACCCAATCCATCAATCAAGGCGGGAATGGCATCGTCTCCTCGGCGGCGAAGATTCGCAAGGGCTGCACTGACCTCACCACTATCAATCGATCCTAAGGCATGGATCCATTCGCGTAATTGGCGATCGTGTTGTTGCTGCGGAGAGCGTTCGCGGCCTCGGAGGTGAACAGGGACGAAGTCGCGGCGATGCTCCTGCCACCATTCTTCCACTTCTCGTGCAATGCGTTGCCGAGCTTCCGCATTGGCGCTATTGGCAAGGCCCCAATCAGTCGCCGCAATGGCACGCAGGCGCCGCGCGGTTTCAGCCAAAACCCGCCGATCACTCTCGTACATGAGGCGGATGAGGGTAGGGATGGCCCTTGGATCCCAGCGATCATCGCTACTGACGTACTGCACCGTATGCAGACGCACCCAGGGGTTGGGATCGCGAAGCTGTTCACTAATGAGCGTTTCTTGATCACGGTCATGATAACGTGCCCACCAGTCCCTGGCTTGCTGCACTTCAATCTCGCGTTCAGGCCATAACATAAAGCTGCTCAAGGCCTGTCGCGCACCAGAGGCGACCACACTGTCGGGACCATCAAGAATCTCGATGAGGCGAGGAATACTGTCCCGCTTCTGCAATAAGCCGCACACATAGGTGAACGCAAGGGTGGCATCAGGATTGCGCGATTGTGCGCTTGCTGTCAGCACAAAAGGAAAGAGGCGACGTGCCTGGGCTTTGGCATCTTGCCCCCCTTCTTTATACAGTGTTTCGATAATCTTGCTGGGGCCCCATAAGTCCGTATAGTCACCTTCGACCAGTTTCTGGGCGAGAATACTCACCGTGAGGTTGCGGTGCTGGGGTCGAATCAACGAGGTCCAACTTCCCTCCATGGTGAAAATGTCCTGCGTCTTCATGCGTTCGATGACGCTTTCCACAAAAGGACGAAAACGCGCCTCTGCTTCCGGGTAAGAAGGGATTGCCAGATTCCAGTCAATATCTTGGGCCTGCGGTCCAGGCCCACTGACCGACCGCCGCGGTGGTAGGGGCTGCGGGATGCCCTTGTCTTGCTGCTGAGACGGACGCATGGATGGCGGGAGACGACTTTCATGAACCCAGCGTTCTTCATGCCAGACAAAGCCCTGAAGGGCTCGGGTTGGCGCATGATTGGGGTCTAAAGCGTAAATCTGCCGAATATGCTGATTCGCACGCGAGTGATGCCCATTTTCACGACACCACAGCACCAATGCATGCAGTGAGTCGGGGTCTGAGGTGTCAGTCTGGGCGTATTTTTCGTCGTAGCTTTCTGCCGCCAACGCAAGGTTCATGAGCACCATCAACACACACCATGATAGCAGAGCGCTTACCTGCCGTAACATAGTCACTAATTCCCAGAATCCATGTGGCCATTGGCACGAGCCCAATCAATCCAGGCTTCGCGCGCCTGTTGCCGCTCTTCCTCACTGCCCCGCATGCCTTGGAAGGAGAAATTTTGCCCGGTTATCTCGCGCAGGAGATCGCGGGCCCGATTGCGCACCACGCCATCGTTGTGCTGCAGACCATTAATCAGTGGCGCAATAGCATCATCGCCAGCACGACGCAGTTGACTTAGGGCATTACGGCTCACCGCTTCATCGAGATCACCCAACTGAGCCACAAAGACTGCCATACGTGTTGTAGGATCATCGTCATCTTCTTGCTCTTCACGTACTTGGCCGCGCATGTGCATGGGGGTAAAGGTGTTTTTCTCCTCTTCCCACCAGGCAAGAAGGCGCTGGGAGGCAGTTTCCCGTTCATCCTGTGATGCATTCATACGCACATCCCAGGTGCTTCCCGTTACTCGTTGCAATTGCTGGGTTGCGCCCATGAATACGGCGCGATCGTTCTCGGTAAGCAGTTCAGCCAAAACGGGAACAACTTTCTCATGGAAGTCATTAACGGTAATCGATTCCACTGCACTCAGACGCACGCGAGGATCACGGTGGGAGAGGCTTTCGGCGTAAATGACACTATCAGGGGCGGAGTGAAAACGGTCCCACCATTCCTGCGCCTCCTCGGCGTTAATCGCGTCGACACCGCGATGCATAAAGCGTCCTAAGGCAAAGCGGGAATTGAACTGCACATCATCATCGGCATGGTCCAATAATTGGATCAATCTGGGAACCACGCGTTTATCGCCGATCTTAGAAACGATAAAACTAAAGAGCGCCAAGTCCTCCGCACGATGATTGCTACCACTGCTTACCTTCATTACGAAGGGAAGGAAACGCCGCGCTCGGGCAATATTTCCCTCTTCAATGAGTTGTTCGAGGATTTTGACTGGCCCATAGAGGTCGCTATAGTCGCCATCGGCAATGCGCTGCATCAGCAGGGGGAGGCCTACCTCGCGTTGGCCCTCAAGCATCAGCGTTGCCCATTCATTGCGATTTCCGCGATTCATGGAATTAATGACACCCGTTAAGAAGTTGGTCAGCCCCCCATCCTCATCGGGATTGGTGAGCGGGCGTAATTGCCAATCGATGTCTTCGGCCTTGGGACCTGGACCCGTTGCGCGGGCTTGCTGCTCACGTTGACGATCGTCATCTTGCTGACCACCGCCTGGCATACGACTACTATGCACCCAGCGACGTCCATCCCAAACAAAGCCCTGTAACTCCCTGGTGGGGGCGTGGTTGGGGTCAATCGCGTAGATCTCGCGAATGTGCTGGTTGGCACGTGCGTGAAATTGGTTTTCTTGGCACCATACCACCAGACGGTAAAGGGCATCAGGATCACTGCGATCAGTATTCGCTAGTTGCTCATCATAGCTTTGCGCAAAAGCGGCTGCAGCAACCACCATAAGTGCCGCAATAATGAGCGTTCTCCACATCAATCGCATTGATTTCCCTCCTCTTGTCCCAGTTGTGCCGAGAGTGATGATTATGTCCATTGCCGGAACTCACTCAAGCACGTATAGTAGTCTTGATACGTTCTTTGTCGGCGCGTGTTTCACCAAGCCCTCTCTTAGGAAGACCCTGCAGATAGGCACGCCTTTCGCGAATGATCATTGCTGGTACCTTTACAGACGTTACCTAGACGCAAGGGTTCACCCCACATCACCCCCAGGGCGGCTCAAAGCTCGCCCCCGGGATCGCCGATCTCCTGATCGGCCTGCAA
>REDP01000311.1 GCA_007693455.1 Planctomycetota bacterium
GGACCTCGTAGCCCTTCTCCAGCAAAAATTCTGCCAGGTAGGAGCCGTCCTGGCCGGTGATTCCGGTAATCAGTGCTTTTTTCATCAAACTTTCAAACCCGAATATTTGAATTCCATTTCGCTCGGACACAACCAAAACATTCAAGCAAGCTTCAGCCGCTTGACAATAGGGTACATCCGGTTTCAGAGTAGCGCGGAGGCGCAAAAATTGTCGGACGTTATCACCACGCGATAGCGTGGAGAAGGACATTCGCTCAGACCATCAAGTGGCCCGAATCTAAAATCACAGAAAAAAGATGATGTTAATGAATAGGTTATCAAAGAATCGACTCCTACTACTCATTGTCCCCTTGACCATCTTGCTTGCCGCATGTAACGCGAACGAGCGCTCCGAGACAATTGCGCCGGCACCGGACGCTTGGCCTGACAGCCTGAGTTCCCCCATTGAAGGCGCCACATTCAGCGTCTCCAGGCAGCATCTGCCTGGAGCGCCACGCGAGTTCGGTGGAAAGCTGAGCAAGGGCTTCGATTTCTTCAACGGTTATTCGGGCCGTCCGCTTGCGACCGATGAAGCCGTCGTTAGCGTTGCCTCAGGCGAAATCGTTCGTATCGACCATTTCTATGAGGATCCCGACGACGATAGTCTTTTATATTGGGCTGACTTGACTGCTCAGCCTGGATTCGCCAGAGACCATGCACTGGACCAGCTTCACGGACGTCAAGTCTGGGTTCTGCACGAAGGGGGTCATGTATCTCGATATTCCCATCTTTCGATGGTGAATCCCAACCTCGAGCCTGGCAGCCGGGTCGAACAGGGACAGCCCATCGGCCTGATCGGAAATTCAGGAATCCCGCCCATCGAAGACCAACCAGAGCCCGATTCGCGCCTGAACTTTCAGCTATGGTCTCCCAACGGCCAGAACTATCTCGGCCAAGACCTTGAAGCCTTCCAGATCCAGCAAGCGCTAAAGTCGGTTTTCGATGAAACCGCGCTCGTTCGTGGTGCCCGAACAATGCTTGCTGAAGTGGCTGCCGGTGCGCCGGCTCCGGAATCGTGGCCGCCTGAAGGATACGAGGAAGCGGTTTTCGAGGCCAACATTCCAGAGTCAATTGTTGCCGGGAGCCCCTTTACCATCGGAATCAACTGGCCTGATGGGGAGTTTCTCGCGCGAGAACTGATGGCCGCGCTTGATACGCAAACCCTCGGCGTTCTATCCCTGGACGGTGGAGCGGCCGTGATCGGCGTGCCTCGACTAGACCAGGCAGATCTGGAACTTGCAATCACGCTGGGGGCCATAGACCAGTTCGGCAACTCTCTCATCGGAAGCCGCATGACGCGGATCAAACCCCGGCCAGACCTCGCCGCGCCACTGGAAGTCGATGTAGAAACCTTTGCGGCTTTTAATCAAGGAGATGCCGATGCGGAACTGGATCAGATTCGGCAGGCAACTGCACTGTCTCTGTCTATGCTGGAACCTGAGTGGCAAAAGCCCTTCGCGCCTCCCCTTGCCGGGGACGTAGTCGGGCGATTCGGCCAGAAAATTGTTCACGATGAAACCAGCGCTGAAGCTCGGTTACCGGGCATTCTTATATTTCCAGCATCGGAACCCGAGGTAAGGGCCAGCAATGACGGCTTCGTGCATATGGTGGGAGAGCAAGCCGTTCGAGGTCGAATGGTCGCTATCTCTCATGGCGGCGGTGTTGTATCGGTCTACTCCCGACTCGGGGCGATAGGGGTTACGGAGGGCGAACGAGTAACGCAAGGACAGCAAATTGGAATTTTGGCGGCAGATGGGCCAATTCAGGATCGACTGTTGCTGTGGGAAATGCACGTAGCCGGCGTTCCCTCCGATCCGTTGGAATGGATGGGCCGAGCATTGCCCGGCCAGGGCAATACCGCAGGAAGGGTCCAATGACACCAGACTTTCGGCGATGGCTTGCAGACTTGGCAAGCTGGCTGCCAGCATCACTATTAGCCGGGGCGCTACTTGGCCTGGCTTTTCCTCCAGCGGATTTATGGTGGATGGCCTGGTTCGGGATGGCGCCGCTGTTATGGGTGCTCCATCAGCCGATCGGTAAGCTTCGTGCATTTCTTGCCGGCTTTGCCGGCGGTGTCATTTTCGCACTCATCGTGCTTCGACCCGTGGTGTCGGCTTATCTTTGGTCGGGATGGCAAGAGGATATTGACCTTGAATCTGCCACCGCCCGGCAGCACCAATTGCTTCTTGTTCTCTGGATCATCGTGTCCATTTGGGGCGGCGGAATCTTCTGGGGTGGGTTTACCTTCGTTCTTTCCCGCCTTGCCGGAGGCAGTCTGATCCGAATGGCGTTGCTCGCACCCGCGCTGTATGTGGTCATAGCAGAGTGGTTACGCTCCCTCGCCACATGGAAAATCCAATGGGCATTTCTTGGAAATGCCCTGGTAGAGACCGAAAGCCTCCGGCAACTCGCCGCCTTTGGTGGCGTCTGGTTGCTGACTTGGCTTGTCGTCCTCGGCAATGTCGGCGTGCTGGCAATTCTGTTGAATCTTAAACGATCAGAACGCCGACAATGGCTAGTTGCTGCATTCGTTTCGACAGTCCTCGCGGCTGCCGTCGCTGGCGGCAACTGGCAGTTACGAATGACCGAGAAAATACTGAATGACCAGCCCGCATTTACGGTGGCAGCGCTGCAATACCACAAGCCACAGTACTATATCAGCGACTATATCGAAATTGGCCTGGAGAAACAATATGTGGACCTGCTTTCGCAAATCATGTCCGGCCAGACAGACGAGATCGACCTTCTGGTTTTACCCGAGTCCGTCGCGCTGACGGCTATCTCCCTTGACGGAAGCTTTACGACGTCCTTGCCCCGAGATATGCAGTTCTCCGCCAAAAGCTGGGCCCGTGTAATTCTAGGAATAATGGACCTAGGAGACAGCTCTACCGCCCTTGTCATGGGCCTCAATGCTGTAGAAAATGGGAAAAAGCACAACAGCATGGTCTACTGGGGGCCGCTCGGCTTGACTGGTCACTACCATAAACAGCGCTTGGTTCCATTTGCCGAATACTCGCCTGGAATACTTCGACCACTGGGATTGCAAGGGGAATCCCAGTATCATCCGGGAACGCCCACCGATACCGTCCAGATGGGAAATTTCCGTCTGGGGACCTTCATTTGTCAGGAAGTCCTGATCCCTCAAGTGGCTCGACAGGCAACAACCAATGGAGCCCAGATGCTGGTCAGCGGAGGCAACGACGGGGTGTTTGCAGACCCCGCAGTCGCCACAGTCAATGCCCGACTCGCTCAATTGCGAGCCGTGGAAAATGGACGTTATCTGGTTCGGGCCATGAAAACCGGCATTTCTGCCGTAATCGACCCGACCGGTCGGGAAGTTGCTCGTAGCCCGGGCTCCGACCCCCATCTCGTTGTTGGCCGTGCTAAATACTTGAATCACTTTACTTTTTACACGCGCCACGGAAACTGGATGCTGGCTCTCGCCTGGATTGTAATCGCAATCGCGACGATCACCCGTCCACTCCCCCGTTTGCTTGCCAGCCCTTGGAACAAACTCGACAGGGCCTGATAAAGCTTCTGGATTGCGACGCAGGGTTACCGCGATAAAAAACTCGAAATTTTCCGAAAAGTGGCACATCTGGCGTATCAAAGCCGTATATATAGTAGTAAGCCGGAAAAAAACGAAACCACCGGTTGACAAAATGCGCCGTATCTCGAAGCAGGAGTAGCCGGCGTTTCTTGACGTTCTAAATTAGAGGTGAGTTATGAAAAGAGTGTTTCGCAAAAAACTTTTAGTTTCTGCCATCGGCGGCATACTACTGGCAAGCAGCCAGTTAGGAGCAACGGGCTCTATCCAGGACCTGGTCGAGAAACAGGACTTTTTCTTCGATGTAACCGGAACACAGCTTGACTTGGTCGCACCATTCGATTTTGAGTCAGCGGAATTGCGCGTCCGACAGCGGGGAAACACTGAAGTTTGGACCAAGACATTTGGGCCGGGAACCGGCATTAGTGCGAATCTTCTGGATTTAGTTGAAGGTGGTATCGAAGATTCCCGTTACACCTATGAGATTCGCTTTGTCCTGGTTGGTGCCGATCCCGCAGTGACGGAGGATGACGGCGTGGATACTCAGACGACGCCCCCGATCACGTATCAAACATCAGGCAGATTCAATGTCGTAAATGGTGAAATCAGCAATATCGCAATCCCGGGCGACCGCAGTGCAGTGGCTGCCGCCCCGGACGGCGGCTTTGCACTCTCGAGCAAAAGCGACGGAGATGCCAGCCTCGACAATATCACGGACCCGGGTAACCTGGCGGTCGGCGGTTACGGTGTGTTCGGCTCAGACGACCCGGGTGACATAATTGGGGGTAAAGTCAGAATCCTTCCATCCGGTACCGGATCAAGTGCTTATGCTAACGTGACTGTCCAGTCCTTCGCAGACAACGACGATCCGTATATCTGGCACTTTGGAACCACTGGGGGCGATTTTGGCCTCCAGAGACAACGAACTATTGGTGGCGCAAAGACGACCGTATTAGGTATCGAAGAAGACGCACCCGCATCATCGCTAGTCATAACTGACAGCGGTCGAATCGGATTGGGAACAGCAACTCCCAATGAGGCACTACACGTTAATAGTCCAAATTCAAATATTGCACGGATAAAAATCGAAAATACTGGTACCGCATACGATCTAAGCACAGGTGGGCTCAGCGGCTTTCGAATCAGAGAACTCACCGGACCAACTAGAACGATTTTTGGAATACAACCCGGCGCACCCTCAAGTAGCCTGATGATTGGCGCGGATGGCAATGTTGGGCTTGGGGTAACAAATGCAAACGAAGCTCTAGTTGTGCGACGCACTGACGGTAGTGCTCGAATCCGGGTTCAGGAAACCCAAGCTATCGACGTCAATCAACAGTTCGTCATGCGCCATAATGGCAATACGGGTTTCCGGTTTGAGAATACTCGAGATAATAGCGAATGGCAGTTCAGAACAGGGGGGGCCGAGGGTTCCTCAACTGCATTTATCATTAATTATGCGCAACAATCCGGTCCGGAATTCTTTCTCAGTAGTTCAGGAAACTTAACTGTTAAAGGCACCGTTTCCGGGGGCTCAAGTCGTGAGACCAAAACAAACATCACCAATATTGGTGTCGAACGTGCAATTGAAGGCCTAATGAAACTTGACCTCCATGAATGGTCATATATCAATAGCCCGGAGAAGGTTCATGTTGGCCCAATGGCTGAAGATTTCCATGAAATATTTGGTTATGGTGGCGGACCGACACAGATCGCTCCCGCCGATTTGGCCTCTTTGGCTTTAGTTGCAGCTCAAGAACTGATGAGAACTAACAACGAGCTAAAAGAACGGATCAAGAACCTAGAACTCAGAACCGAAGGATAAATGGCGCAATGAAGACGAAGGAGCTACCGGAACAAGAGGTAGCTCCTTCACTTCTTCCTATAGACCAAAAACAACCAGAATTACTTTTTACCGATTACTTATTTCTCTCCGCTGCAAACCAGAATGCCCACTTCCGCATCAAGGTGAGGAAGAAGTGATACGAATCAACCGACAGGAGCAACGCCGATCGACGAGTGCATGGAGTTCTGTAACCGTAAGCGAAACCATCAAAGATGCCGTTTTAAGGGCAGAACACCGGACTAAGCCATGTGTGATGCACTGGACCTGATTCTGAGTAGGCCTCAATCATACCGAAATTCCAGATATGCGCGACCCGAATGTACAGGAGGTGAACACGACCGCTCACGGCCCTCAGTCCTAGTGAACCAGAATCGGGGCCAGGAGGCCGCCTTTCCGAACTTATCAACTCACAAAAAACCGGGAAGAGCCATCAGGAAAACCAGAAAGTACGGAAGATGGCTCCAAGTCATTTTCGTTGACAAACAACTTGAATCTAGATCCCAAAACACTCCGACGATCGTCGTACTCTTCCATAAGGTTAATCACTAACGACATAGCTTCTCGTGGACTGCGCCAGAAATCCGCCGAGAAAGACTCCTCCGCAACCATCGGCAACGCCATCTCCTTCGCAAGCCCCTCTGTACGTGCATCATGGCCAATCAAAATTGAAGGCACTCCAGCCTGAAGAGCAACCATAGTGCCATGCACCCGATTGCCGAAGCAAAACGAACACGTTCTGCTAAAATCTAACCAAGCATCAACCGACGTAAAGTAAATGGCTTTTGAGAGAAGAATCGCACGGAGCTCGGCTTCCGTGATCCCAGCCTCTGTAAGGTTATATCCTGCAGGTATATCTCTCTCCACCCCAACCATAAATTCCATCATATTAGGACTCTGGAGTACGTAAAAACTTGGGTAGCGATGTAGAAATTCAATGCTTTTTAAACCGCTCTTCCTGCTTCTTAAATTAGAAGTACCGACTTCCGATATTAGTGTCCGAACCTGCCCCCAACTAGAGACTCTGGCCGCAACGCCATTGGCCCTTTCAACTATTGATTTCCCCAGCCAAGGATCAGGGTTAATGAAGTTAGATGGGCAACCAGTAACTATCGCGTTTGAAATCCCTAAACCTTCCAGCGTTCGAGCCGTCAGACTGTCCCGCAAACTCATCAGGTTACATTTGAGCGATAACGCTTCAGCCAATCGCCGTGTATTGGGGCCGAGTTCAACCGATTCGGCACCCGAAGGCGCTTGAACGCCCAAACCAAATGGAACCACAGGACAATCAAACGATTCGATAATTTGAGCCCTTCCGAGATTACGTCGTTCATCTTCCTCACTAGTTCCCAACCAGTTCGCACAGGAAACAAGCACACACTCAACTTTCTCAGAGCTTGAAAACTGACGAGCTTCCGGCCAAGTGACCGGAAGAAAGCTATCGAGCTTTGATAAAATAGACTTCAGAGCGTGCCTGAAAACGAGATTTCCGAAATTCCCCCCGGTTGCCTTCATTAACTGGTCAGCATCAAGCTTGTAAGCATCATCGATTGCAGAGGTCCAATTTAAATCTAGATGTAATCCACGCATAGCGATCGTTATATTGCCTAGTTAGAAAATTAAACCACCACAACGATTGAGGACGGAGTTAAAGAACCTACCGCAAAATTAATAATTAGGTAGGATAGCATATTCACCAACACTCAATATACGCCCTACAGAGCCACCACTTCAATCTAGTACGCTAAACGCAAAGCCTTCCCCAATCGTTTTACTCGCATTCCGAATATCTTTATGGAATGATATGGGATCTATCTCTAGATAAGCGATATTCGAGCGAATTGCCTTCTCTTTTAAGTCGATGCTCGCCAAGATTGTTTGCTCCGCAAAACCTAGTAACGTAGATGAGCTTATACGCTCAGACGTCCAGCAGTTTCCCTTATTCCGCCATTCAATCAGAGCCCTATATTTTTCGGTAGACGAACAAACCGAATTCCCCACAATAGCGCCGACTAAAGAATATTGTCTAGTGAGTTCAGCTAATAATTCAATTGAGAATGGCGTTAAGGGTTTTTTGGGATGCCTATTCTCGCTTATGAAATCGTCTCCTTCTAAAACAATTCCGGATGGGTAGCTTTCTGCAATTTCTTTATACATCTTTTTTCTTATTTGTCGCCTGCGTTCGTTATCTTCAAGCGCCCAAAAGAACTGCCGGAGAACATCAGCCTCTAAATGCATGTAGCCATATTCATCACATAGGACCTGTGCAAGCTGACTCTTACCGACACGGGCATAGCCACCAAGGAACAGCGAGCGATGCGACACTTTCTTTTTGCAGCGGAAACCGGCGTCTTTTATCGCTTCCATAACGCAGAAAACGCTATCCTCCACGCCGCCCTCAGCGGCCGCTTTTTTTGCTTCGGCAAAAAACCGACTCCGCAGGATCTGAATCATTTTTTCGTTCATTCGTTGCTTGGAACTTCCTAAAGCAAATTATATTATGTGACAAATTGCAGCTTATTCAGAACGGCAGCATATTGACGAGCGACTTTTCTTTTATCATGCGTAGACCGCACCCTTTCACTAAAGTCTTGGCGGCCCTCGAGGCCACGGATATCCATTAGCTTTTCAATCGTGGTCGCGAACGATTCCGCAGTGTATTCATCGGCGACAAAACCAAATTGGAACACCTTAACAAACTCCTCGCATCCATGACCAGGCCCAACAATCGGGATGACTCCATAAGCCCCGGCCTCCACCAGAACATTGGGCCAATTGTCTTCGAATGAGCAGGTCAAGAGAAAATCACAGCCGCTCAATATCC
>REDP01000313.1 GCA_007693455.1 Planctomycetota bacterium
ATGCCCATAAACGGTGGCTCAGCCCCGGAGTGGAGCAGGATGGTGTCGCAATAATGGCGCCTTCGCAACCCCGTTGGGGTTGGCTCGCCTCTCCACCCCTTCCCATGGTAGCGCTCGGGGGAGCGCAACCATGGGCTGGGCTACGGAGCCCCGTTGGGGCTCGATCAGGCTATATTTTTGGGGATACGCTTGATAAAATCGATGTTCCGATCTGCGAGTGCATCAAAAACGTCTTTCGATGGAAAGCCTCGGTCAGCAATAACGATATCACATGGTTTCAATCGGTCCAACATGCTCAATAAACAGTCGCGCTCCTTGGGTGTGGAGGTAGTTACGCAATAATCGATGGGAAGATCATGGCTAATATCTTGCAGCACCACCATCCCTGCGTGAGGGGACGCCTTTCCATCCGCCGGCGTTTGGCCATTCGAATGCACCCATTTGCGTAATCGATCATCAACCGCCTCTAAACGATGATGCTGGAACCGAATAGTGGGCTTCTCTTTGGCAACAAGACTTTGGTCATAAAGCTCATGCACCAAGCAGCGCAGGCGCTTTTCGGGCAACTGACGAAGGGCCTGAGTCAAAGCCGAGGGTGGGCGGCACCCCGCCCTCCCAATCTCATAGTTCATGCAGATCTTCAGCCATGCTCGTAAGGACATTGGCGTAGCCGGTTTTTCCCATCACGTTCATGTAAAAGAGACTCATCATTACCGCACATTCGCCCAGATAGGTTTTGTGCTTGGTGCGTCTGCAGTTTTTTTCGCTCAAGCGTGCCCCGCGAAGCGGGTGTCTTCCTGTTCTCAGGCGGTGTGCGGAGCCTGAATCACATTCGCCTTGGTTTGCGCGCCAGTGATCTATCGTGTGTGCAGTAAGCAACAACGCGATAGGGAAAGGTGGTCATAATGCCCCCGATAGTAGGTATAACCCATAGTCACCGTAAGGCTGGGAAGTTTTTTACCGACGAGGCTCTGGCTGCCCTGGCAGAACACGCTGAGCTTCGTTTTTTGGGTAATGCCAAAGAGCCGGGCTTCCATCAGCAGCTGTCTGATGTGGACATCCTTATAGGCAGTTGGGGCATGCCGCAGCTGAATGCCGATTTTTTGGCGGCAGCGCCACAACTGCGCGCGGTGTGCTATGCTGCTGGCACGGTAAAGGGTTTTGTCACTGATGCCAGTTATGCCCGCGGGATTGTGGTGACCACCGCTATGCATGCCAATGCCATCCCCGTGGCAGAAGTCAGTGTGGCCTTAATTCTCCTCGCCAATAAGCGTTGGTTTGTCTGTCAAGACGCCATGCGCCGTGATGGTGAAATGGGACGCCAATCCTGCTATGGAGACGGCCATCCTGGTAATTACCGTAGTACCGTTGGCTTGATCGGTTACGGCGCCATCGGTCGAGCTACCCATGCCTTATTGCAGGCCTATGACCTGCAGGTGTTGATCTATGATCCCTATGCCAATGCCGACGAGATCGCGGCGCAGGGAGCCGAAGCCGTTGAACTGGTGGAGCTCGCTCGGCGCAGCGATGTGGTGAGCCTGCATGCCCCCAATATTCCCGCCACCCGTCACATGATGAACCGGGAAGTATTCGCTGCCATGCGCGATGGTGCCACGTTTATCAATACTGCCCGTGGCGCCCTGGTGGATGAAGATGCCCTAGTGGCAGAGCTGCGCACGGGTCGCATCTACGCCATGCTGGATGTCACCGATCCCGAGCCACCAGCCCCCGACCATCCCTTTTGGACCCTGCCCAACTGCTGGCTTACCCCCCATCGCGCCGGATCCAGCGGCCGCGAAGTGCAGCGCATGGGTGCCTACGCCGTAGAAGACTGCCTACGCATCCTCCGTGGCGAAGCACCACGCTATCCGGTTACCCAGGATATGCTGGCGACCATGGCCTAATACAAGGGCTTATGTAATGGCAGGATACCCGTAAAGGCGCAAAGGATATGTGGCGATGCGGGCTCGCCTTGGATCGATGAAGGGCAAGAAAGCCATCGTCTTTGTGGTCTCAGGGGTGGCTTTGTGAGAGCCATAACAAGCAAGGTGGTCCTCACATGGCCACCAAGACCACGAAAGTAGGGGTGGTAGCCCAAAGGTGTTTGTATCTCTGCGCCTCCGCGCCTCTGCGGGAGGCCCATAAAGAAAAGATAGTGCTCACTCAGGCCACCAAGACCACGGAGTATGGGCAGTAGCACTAAAGGTGCCCCATCCTTTTATCCCTAGGCCTCCGCGCGAGGATCGCTTTTAAGCGGTGATATGGTGGCGGATGCGGCTAAGTTCTTCTTGGATGTCGCCGTGTTCCATGGCGCGGCCAGCTTTGCTGTACCAATAAGCGGCATTGCTGAGATCGCCTTCAATGCGATGCAGTGCTGCATGGATCCAACAGGCCTCGGGGCTGCGCAGGGCTTGCACCAGTTCATGGGCCTGATCCCAGTTGCCTTGTTGGGCGGCGTCAATGGCGGCAAGTAATAATGGCGTTGGCATGCATGGCCATGTTATCCAGGCGCCTAAAAACACAAACCCCCGACCTTGCGGTCGAGGGTTTGTAGGCTTGTCCAATGATAAACGAGTTATCAGGGGATGGTGGCGATGAACTGGGCGAACAGACCCATGTCATCGTCATCAATTTCGTCGTACATGGTGTACTTGAATTCGAAGTTGATGCCGAAGTTCTCGTTGCCAGTGGGATTCATCAGGTAGGCGAGTTGAATCTCGATGACGGTTTCGTCATCGGGAGCGCCAGTCAGAGCGCCGTTTTCATCAAGCAATAGGCTGATGCCACCGGTGATGCTGGAGGGGAACTCGGTGGGCAAAGTGTAGTTGGCCAGAACGCTGAGACCAATTACATCGTTGTCCATGAGGTCAACGTAGTAGAGGTCGCCAGCAATGATCAGGTCATCGATCATGGTAATTTCGGCGAAGACGTTGAAGACGATAACGTCGTCGTCGTCATCGGGTTGCCAGGTCAGGCTGCCGCCGACAGAACCGAAGGCGCTGTTGCTGTAGCCGGCGCTCAGGGCGAAGCCAATGTCGGTGCCTTCCAGGGTGCCCAGATGGGGGCTGCCCTTGAAGATGTGGGCGGCAACGTCGAAGCTTTGCTCACCGTCGTCCATGACAGTGCTGGAGCCGCTGAAACCAACGACATTATCGCCAGCCAGGACGTTGTTGACCAAGCTGTCGGTGACAGTCAGGTCTTCGGCAGGACCGTAGCCGAGCCAGTTTCCGTAGTAGCCAGCGGTCAGAGCAAACTGCTCATGGGCTTGCCAGACGATGTAGGCTTCATCAAGGTTTACGTCGCCTTCGTCATCACCATAGATGAGGATGGTGGCGTCGACATCTTCGCCTACGCGGTAGGTCAGGCCTAGTTCGAATTCGGCCATGATGCCGAAGGCATCGGTGTCGCCGGCTTCGGGGTCAGCCAGGTGACCGATGGTCAGGCCAGCGCCTTCGATGTCGGTGTAAGCGGCAACAACGGATACTTCACCGTTGATGGAAATGGTGCCATTGGCTAGCTCAACGCCCATCGAGGGGGCGGCGGCCGCTGCGAGAAGTCCCATGGCGGGAACGAGTTTGGTCAGGCGCACAGCCTTTCCTCCTTTTGGTTTGCGGGGTGCGGGTATTGCCCTGGTCCCCCCCACACAGGGAGCCGAAGCCTCATACCCATTTCGCTGCGAAAGCGAGACTTATGATGTGTTTTCCGTCTCTGTCAAGAAAAGATTAACGTAGCGTAAAGTGTGCCGAAATCTGTCGCTCGCCTGCTGGCAAGGGGCAGCACTGCATCAACCTTCCACTGCTCGTCTTTCCTGTCCATCCTGGAAAAGGGTGAGTATAGTGGCAGTTTCGCTAAGGCAATGCTGATTTATGCAGCGCTTTTATCAGCCTCAAGTGATGGCCGTACGGTAGGCCAGGGTGGCTCAAGGCTTGTCCCTGGGACCGCCGCTCTCCCGAGCGGCCTGCATAAACGCCCTGAATAGGGCGCTTTCTGCAGGAAAAGCATGCTCCGCGAAGCGGGAATTCCTTACCCAAGGTGCGCTTTGTGCCGCCCTGTCCTGTAAGGTGGGCCTTTTTCTAGGTACTTGCTTAGGACAGCGATTGTGTACGAGTCAATGGGTTTCGCGCCTTGGCTGTGTAAGGGATTTTTTTTGCTGATTCCATGTGGCAGTAGTGCTGTTCAAAGCTTGCCCCTGCAGGTGCCGATTTCCAGTTCGGTCAGCAACAGCACTTTTAACGGGGGCCATCGCGCCGTCTCATTAGCAGGGAAAGCTCCACCGAGGGCTTAGTGAATGCGCTGGCGTTCGATGAGTTGTCCGTTGTGGTAGGTATGCCACTCTTCCTTAACCACCCAGCGCCGGAGGCTGGTGGGGATAGAGAAGTTTTCGGGATAGATCACTTCCACATCAAGTTGCCGCGAGCCCCAGCCACCGCGCGGGTCGATGGCGCTGAACCGGGTCATAAAACGGACATCAATCACTGGTTGCAGGCCGCGGCGGCGGGCAATGCGTGATTGTCCGCAGGCATCATCAACAACCCGGAAGTTTTCAGGGAAGCGGGGAAAGCTGGTTTCCATGTAGCCTGGTACGCGAATAAATGTGGCGCCTGGAGGGAATTGACTCCAGTCGGTGGCAAGGCCATAGCGATGGTTGGCGACTCGGCGTTGCCGCCCGCCAGGGTGCCAGGCAACGATGCCATCGGCCCATTGCGGTTCTGTTTCGGCATGGTCGTAGGGAGTATAGGCCGTAACTCGGGCACGAATGGTGACGACGCGCACGCGCACCGGGGTATTATGGTGATCAACTGGGGCGTGATCGCTGGGGCGACGTTCGGCGTGTTGTCGCTGCGGGGCCCAGGTGCGTACGCTGGTGCTGGTGGGTGTCGGTGCTGGATTAGTATCGCTTGCGGGATGGTGCTTGGGCGGGTTGTCGGTATGCGGGGGAACGGCGCCGACGGGGATATGCGTTTGGGGCTCGGGCGTAGGGGCCGTGACCATGATCGGGGTATCGTGGCTTAAGGCGGTGAGGGCTTGCTGTTGCGAGAGGTATTCAGAGAGATTGCGGGGGTTTTGCTCTCTATTGGCGGCACCCAAGGTAAAGAGGAACACGACGATTACGATACCACCAGTGGTGCCGATGGTGCGCTTGGGTGCAGAGTGCCACCAGCGACTCCAGCCGATAATGGGCCGAGGGGGAGAGGCGACAGGGAAGGGGCGGGATTGATCGCAGCCGTAGGACATACGCAGTATACTCGCTTGCGGCCAGGCACATGGTGGTGTGACCTGGTGTCGAATTCAGGAGGGATGTCAACGACGTGTGGACACCATCTCTGTGATTCTAGCGAGTGGGCTTTGCTGGCTAGTATGGGTTTTCGACAATGATCTATTTTCGCTTGACCGGCAGTTTGTGATGCGGGGCGTTTGTGTGTTGGGCATTGTTCTGAAGGCTGTGAAAGGCGACCCATTGGCTTGGTGCGGCGTGCACAAAGCGGTTGAGTGTTGTCGCTAGTTGCTGATGCAGGGCGGCCAGTAGTTGATGCTTATTGCTGCCGCCATCCAGGTCAGGTGGGATGAGGGTTTTGCCTGCGAGCAGAATGAGTCGCTTATGCCCCTGGCGCAGGAGCAGGAGGGGAATAATTGGACTGCTCGTTTGTAAGGCGAGCGCAGCGGGGCCAATGGGAAGGGGTAGGTGGCGACCGGCAAAGTGGGTGGTGCGGCCATGATTGGTGTAATCGCGATCGGCAACAATGCCCAGGCAGCGCCCTCGGCGCAGGGCGCGGAGGCTGGCGAGGGGGGCTTCATCAAGAAGGACCGAGCGTGCTCCATGGGCAGCACGCAGGCGATCAAAGAGTGCGTCTACCCGCGGGTCGTCATGGGAACGGGCGATGACTCGCAGGCTATCGGTTAGGCCCAGGCTACGGCCTACGGCAAGCAGTAGTTCCCAGTGGCAATGGATGGTGCAGAGAATCGTTGCCTGCGGTAAGGGGCGCGGGTGGAGACTGCCGTAGGGATCGATGACGGTAATCTGTGCCGGATCCAGGAGCCACCGTGGTAAAGATCCCAAGCGAAAGCTGTCGTTAAACATCATGGCGCAATTGCAGTAATTGCGGCGAATGCAGATGGCAATGCCGCGCCGTTTGCGGCCATGGAGTAACGGTAGGATATTGCGCCGTAATTGGGCACGACCTGGGGCATCGCAAAACCACGCTATCCAGCCCAAGCCAAGGGCCAACACGATTCCAGCGCGGTAGGGAATCCAGGGGATTATGGTGCAGGCGGCTTGGTAGAGACGAAAGCGCAGATCGGGCCAGTGCCCCAGCGCGTCACGACTCATGGCGCGCTGCCATCCACCAGCACCACGCGGTGTTGCCGTTCGCCGCGAAACCAGTCGACTTGTGGGCGTACCAGGCAGGTGAAATGGCGTAGGGACAGGAGGTGGGGGAAGTGGCTGCGTGCCTTCCAGGCTAGAAGGTTGAGCATGCCGCCGCCTTGATCGGTAACCGCGCCGCGCAGGTGATCATTGCTTCTGCCAAAAAACGAGGGGCGGGTAACAAAGCTTGCATCATCAACGCGCAGGAGGGGTTCGGGATTGTTTTGGCCAAAGGGGGCCAGGCGATCCAGGTCGTGGAAAAAGGTTTGGTCAAGCTGCCGCACGCTTACTCGTCCATCGTGATCCACTCCTGGAGCTTGGAGGCCATCAGGGGACTGCTGTCGCACTGCCTGATCAAAAGCTTCACTAAAAGCATCCACCTGATCAGCGGCGATGCTGATGCCGGCGGCCATGGCGTGCCCCCCGCCACGGATGAGATGTTCGGCACAGGATTCCAAGGCCCGTGCTAGGTGGATGCTGGGGATGGTGCGCAGGCTTCCTTTGCCCTGGCCTTCATCTATGGCGATGACTGCGGATGGCTTGGCAAAGCGTTCGGTGAGCCGTGAGGCAACGATGCCAACCACGCCCGCGTGCCAACCTTCACCAGCAAACACCAAGCTGGCGCGGGAAAGGTAGTATTCGGCCCGTTCTTCAACCTCGGCTATGAGGTCGTTACTCAGCATTTGAGAGAGACGACGGCGTTCCTCGTTTTCACTCACTATTTCTGCCAACCAACGCTGGGCCTCAGTTGCCGTCTCACAGGTAAGCAGGTGCACATTGCGCATGGCGCTGCCCAGACGCCCTGAAGCGTTGAGGAGTGGCGCAATGCGCCAACCAATATCATCACAGCGAATGTGGTCCCCTACCTTGGCATGATCCAGCAGTGCTCGCAATCCGGGATTGCGGGTCTTGGCCAAGGCTTTAAGGCCATGATGAACCAAAATACGATTCTCCCCGTCCAACGGGGCGCAATCAGCCACCGTCCCTACCGCCACCAAGGCAAGGGCGTCCATGAGAAAGTCGCGCAGGCTCTCTGGCAGGCGTTCGCAGCCAGTAAGGGTGCAGGCTGTAGCCCAGGCCAATTTCCAGGCAACTCCCACACCAGCCAAACCTTTCTCGGGGTAGGGGCAGTCGGGATGATTGGGATTGACTACGGCGTGGCACTGGGGGAGATCGCCTTGTGGCAGATGATGATCGGTAATGATGACCTGGCAGCCACTTTCAGCCTCAATGCGCGCAGCCCAGCCATGGTCGGCAATGCCGCAGTCAACGGTAATCATGAGATCGGCTTGGTGCTCTTGTACCGCCGCCAGACTCGCTGCAGAAAGTCCGTAGCCATCGATGCGACGATGGGGAATCCAGGGTATGGCGGTATGGCCCATGGCGCGGCAAAACAAGGTCAGCAGGGTCGTAGAGGTGGAGCCGTCCACATCATAGTCGCCATGGATAAGAATGGTTTGCCGTTCATTGAGGGCCTGGGCAAAGCGAGTGGCCGCCCGCTCCATTTGTCCCAGGGCCTGGGGGCGGTGAACATCGGCGAGGCGCTTGGCTAAAAAGCGCTCGGCATGATCGCCATCCTCAATGCCGCGACCAGCTAAAATACGAGCGGTGAGCGGACTCAATCGCAAGGCGTTACATAATTCATCGATGACTTCATCGGCGATAGCGCGCTCGCGCCAGATCCGTTGCTCTTGCTGCATGGTCGGATCATAGGGTTTTGGTTGTCGGGGGGCAAGCTTTGGTTGTCGGGGGGCAAGCCCCCCAACGG
>REDP01000124.1 GCA_007693455.1 Planctomycetota bacterium
AATATGTACGTCTTCGCAACCCCGTTGGGGTTGATTTGTTTCTCCATTCGTTCCCAGGGTAGCGCCTGTGGCGCAACCCTGGGCTGCGCTACGGAGCCCCGTTGGGGCTCGATCAGGCCACGCGCCTGTGTATCGCAAACGCTTAATGCCATTGATCAGGAGATCGGCGATCCCGGGGGCGAGCTTTGAGCCGCCCTGCACCCCTCCCCCTCTTGCGAGACAACTGCCAGATGATATCTCAACGGTATGCTAACGATCCCCCGTAATCTTTTGGATGCCATCTATGAGCATGGCGAAGAGGCCTTCCCGACTGAATGCTGCGGCATCCTTATCGGTTTCACCGATGGCACCAATCGCACGGTGGTAGCCATAGAGCGAGCCCGTAATCTTCGCGCCGAAGAAGCCAATGATCGCTATGAAATCGATGCCGGTTTTCGCAAAATCGTTGAGGAGAAGGCCCACGACAAAGGCCTCTGCATTGTAGGTTTTTATCATTCCCACCCTGATCATAACGCCTACTTTTCGCAAACTGACCTGGAGTGCTCGGAAGAATATATTTGGGGACAGCCGTGGATTCCCCCGACCTATAGTTACCCAGTGGTATCGATTCGTGACGGCCGTGGCTCGCACCATAAATGCTTTATAGTGGTGGATGGCAAAGCCGTGGAGGAGGATCTCAATATTACCTCCGAACCCCTAGGACCTACGCGCTAAACTGCACCTGGCAGTTGGGCAGAGCTTGGCGCGCCATATCTACCCATTCTTCAAGGACATCAGCCTCTACAGGCGCAATACGCGGATCAGGAGCATTGCGCGCCGCCGTAGACAGCTGAATCTCTACTGGCTGCAATTCCTGCATATACTCAAGCCAACGCTGCCGCGCTTCAACGCCAGCGTTACCGCTACTCCCAGCGCGATGATACAATAAAGACTGAATGCGTAATTGCGGAAAATCGATCAGAGCCTGGCGTCGATTTTGAGCCTGTTCTTGACCCATGGCGCACCATGCCCCATGCGGTGCACCCGGATCCCATTTAATATAGCAGCGGTCAACCGCTGCCAAGGCTTGTGCCACATCATTATCCTCTATCCCGCCACCATTGGTCAGCAGCACCAGGGGAACGCGATAGCGATGTGCCATTCGTCCACAGGCCTCTAATAACGGTATGGCCTGGGGGTGCAGCAATGGCTCCCCCGATCCAGCAATGGTCACCACATCGATCACCGCTGCAACCGCATGCAGCTTTTGCTGCAAGGATGCCAGGAGCGCATGGGGGTCGGGATACGACAGTGGGCGGCGATCACTACGACCACCACCGAGCTGACAATAGGGACAGTGCCATGAACACCCCACGGCATCAACGGGGGTAAAACTAACCCCCAATGATCGCCCAAAACGACGACTCATCACGGGTCCATAAATAAGGTTGTCGGGCACATGGCCCGCAAGACTTCCTGGTTCGGCGCGCGCTAACATGGTTGGATGCTACTCTTCAACGAAGGGGGAAACAAGCCGACATCATTGAAGCTTGCACATGGTCGAACCTTGCCTTGAGTCGCTTTACGACATACTTTTTCATATGAAATTAGCCTTCCTCCGCCATGGACGTTCCGCTGATCGTCACAGCTGGACCCGCCCCGATGCCGATCGGCCACTCACGCAGGATGGCATACTGCGCTGCAAGCTCCTTCTTTTATCTTATCGTCGCTGCATTGAGGGCGATCAAATACTCACCAGTCCCTTTGTTCGCTGTCGCCAAACGGCCGAACTTGCCGCCGATGGCTGGAATTTGCCGGTACGTGAAATCCCGCAATTTGCCCCTGGAGTTGCTAACCCCCAACAACGCACGGCGATCCTGGTGGAATTGGGCGCGCGTGCGCCCATAATCGTTGGCCATGAACCTGACCTCAGCCAATGGATTCAGCATCTCAGCGGCATGCGCTGCGATTTACGCAAAGGCGGCTTAGCCTTATTAGAAGGGGATCCCTGCGCAGGTGGGATGATGGTACATGGACTTTTTGCTCCACGTCACGTGCTTGCCTTAGGCGATGACTCCCCGCAAGCCAAGGACTAAACGAGGCCCCGCCCCATATCCTATTCCACTATCCTCACGTTGTTCTGAACCCCATTGCACCACTAAGGAATATGTTCTATGACGGCCTTACGCCCAACCACCCTGCTGCTGGTGGTGCTAGTAATGGTGACCGTGGCGGGCTGGCGTTGGTGGCCCAGTCCATGGTGGCTTATTGCCAGCGTGAGCTGTATCGTTGCTGGAGGAGCACTACGCAGCAGGCAGCAGCGATCTCCCTTAGGGATCATCGCACTGCTTTTCCTCGCAGTGATACTCAGTCCCATGATTAGCATCCCATGGTTATGGCCCTGTGGCTTGGACTGCCAGGGCCTTGGGCATTATGCGCGCTGGGGAGGAATGCCCACCTGGTTATGGGGCATGCTTGCCTATGTTACCACACTTGCCTGTGCACTCTTGGCTTGGCGCTGGCCCAAGGGAGCGGGTGCTTGGCTTGCCCCTGCTGCACTCATTGCCTGCGCGGGAGCAAGCGTCTATTTTCTGTGGCTTTCATGGCATCTACAAGTGTTGTGCAATCATTGCTTGGCAATCCATACCGTCATCCTTACCGCCCTCGCCCTCAACGTGTGGGTCATAGCATGGAAAACAGCACTCGCTGTAGGACTGATTACTGCCCTGGCACTTCATGCGGCCTTTCACCCAGTGCAATTGGGCTCTGCCGCAGATAGTCCTGACCCAGACCCAGGATCTTTACTCCATCAGACCCCTGCTGAGGACGCCACCTACGGCATTCTTGCCGCAGCTATGACCATGGGGGATAACAACGCCCCCTGGAGCGCGCAATTGGTTCTTGATCCCCTCTGCCCTCATTGTCGCCAAGCCTGGCAAGAGGTGGCACATACCCTGGGCCCCCTGGTTGGATCAGGTGATCTTCGCCTCCGCATTCGCCTACGTTCAAATCCACGTCTGGAGCTCAGTCGCGATCTTGCCAGCTGGCTGGTAGCGAGTGCCATTATCGACAGCCTTCCCCAACACCTCCCCCATCTCATTGGCCACTCGCAACGGGTCACCAGCCAACAGCTCCAACAGCGTTGGTCACAAGAGGGCAGCTCGGTTGCGCTTGCCAGCCTGCAGCGCATCGCCCAGCTCAATGATCATACCATCACCCACTATCTCCAGGCCGATAGGCAATGGATCCAGGACAATCGTCTGCTCACCACTGCCACTCCCGTCCTCCTTCTGCATGGCCCTGGAGTGGAACGGAAATTATGGAGTGATCGTCTTCCCCTTGAAGAGGTGCGGCAGTACATTGCCCCCTAAGCCCGCCAGGGCAGCTCAAAGCTAGTCCCTGGGACCGCCTCTCTCCCGAGCGGCCTGCATAAACGCCGTGAATAGGGCGCCTTCTGCACGAAAAGCTTGCTCCGCGAAGCGGGCATTCCATTTCCTGACAAGCTTTGCGCCGCCCTGCTAAGCCCGCAAAGTGGCCACTTGCCTCTATTACGCCGACACCAACAGTAAAGGTCATAAGCGATACATAGTGCACGGCGTGATCAGCCGCGCATTATCCCACCTACAATGAGGAACGGATTATGACCGAACTCGGCCGCAGCCATTTCACCGTCCGCCTTACCATCCCTAATCGCAGTGGCTGTCTCGGCCAAGTAACAGGCATTATTGGTCAGCATGGCGGCAATATCGGCGCCGTCGATATTGTTCGTGTTACCGACACTCACCTCATTCGCGATATTACTTTTTTCTGCCAGGGCCCAGAAAAAGCAGAAGAAATCATTGAGCGCATTCGCGAAATCAAAGACCTTGAAGTCGGCAATATTTCCGACCGTGTATTCCTCATCCATCTCGGCGGAAAAATCGAGATGCGCTCAAAGCTCCCCTTAAAAACCCGCAGCGACCTTGCCATGGCCTACACTCCTGGGGTGGCACGAGTATGCACCGCCATTCACAAGGATCCGGAGAAAGTTTACTCACTCACCTCCAAGAAAAACACCGTCGCTGTGGTCAGCGATGGCTCTGCGGTGCTTGGTTTGGGTGACATTGGCCCCAAGGCGGCAATGCCTGTTATGGAAGGAAAGGCACAGCTTTTCAAAACCTTTGCTGGTGTTGACGCCTGGCCCATCTGCCTGGACTGCCGCACTAGCGACGAAATTGTCGCCGCAGTCAAAGCCATCGCCCCCACCTTTGGCGGCATTAATCTTGAAGACATTTCTGCACCACGCTGCTTTGAAATCGAAGATCGTCTTAAGGCCGAATTGGACATTCCCGTCTTTCATGATGACCAGCACGGCACGGCAGTGGTCATGATCGCAGGACTGATCAATGCCTTGCGTATTGTCGACAAGCAAGCCAAGGATGTGCGCGTGGTCATGGCTGGTGTTGGCGCCGCAGGGACTGCCTGTATGAACATGATGCGTGGCCTGGGCATTGAACAAATCATTGGCTGCGATCGCAGTGGTGCCCTGTATGCAGGCCGCGATGGCATGAATACCGCCAAAGAACAATTTGCCGCAGTTACCAATCCTGATCGACTCAGCGGGTCACTCAAGGAAGTTCTCAACGGCGCAGATATTTTCATTGGCCTCTCTGGGCCTGGCTTGCTCAATGCCAATGACATCAAATCCATGGCTAAGGACCCCATTGTCTTCGCCATGTCGAATCCCACCCCTGAAATTACCCCCGAGGAAGCTGGTCCACACGTTGCGGTGATGGCCACTGGACGTAGTGATTATCCCAATCAAATCAACAATGTCTTGTGTTTCCCCGGCATTTTCCGCGGGGCCCTCGACTGTCGCGCTACCGAAATCACCGAAGAAATGAAAATGGCTGCGGCACAAGCCATTGCTGGATGCATTAGCAGTGCGGAACTGTGCCCGGAATACGTTATTCCCGGTGTTTTCGACACGCGTGTACCCGAATTGGTGGCTGATGCTGTGGCTCAGGTTGCGCGACGCCAGGATGTGGCGCGCTAAACCCTGCCTTTTCGAGCCTGCCCGAGGTCGTCCTCGAAAAGATCATTGAGAATTCGAGTTCACAAAAGCTCCGAATGTGTGTAGTATAGCACCAAAGGAGTTCATTATGTCACGTTACATACCCGCACTCATCGCTACCCTGGTATTGATCGCAATGGCCTCCATGGCCCAAGCCGCCACCGTTTATCAAAGCCATCATGCTGGCACTATTTATGCCCAGCAACCCCAAACAGTGGCTCCCACTAGCTCCACCACCACGACTACCACAACGACTACAACCCAGACCACGCGGACAACCACCGTCCAGCATGCCCCACAGCCCCAGCGTGCTTACCATCATGCCCCAGGCACCATCTATCAACAAGCCGTTGCCCGATCGCCCCAACGCGGCGTCACCACCATTCCAGGCGCCCCTACCCATACGGTGGTCTATCAACCCGCACCTGTGGTGCAGGCGCCGCCCACCACTGTACATCACTATCATTATCCAGCACACCACGCCCACAGCTATCACCGAGGCTATGACCGAGGCTATGACCGAGGCTATCGACACGGCTATCATGATGGCCGCCGCGACTCACGCGTACGCCGCTCCCGCAGCCGCACCCGCGTCTACGGCACCGTATTCTGCAGCAGTCTGCGTGTAGACATCCCCGTTGGCCGTCACGCTCACCTCCGCCTCCGCTTTTAACCGCCCTGCTGGCCCCAATCCCGCGGCACCAGGCTTAGCCCTGAGACCATTGAACTCCTGATCGACCCGTAAAAAGCATGCCCGCAAAGTGCGGCACCCCCTTCTATGACAAGCTTTGAGCAGCCCTGGCGCAAGCCAGCACGCCTTCGGTTGCACATGGGGCGTTATGATCACACTGCGCTTTTATGAGCGACCATACCCAGAAGCCCAATGGCACCGATGAATCACCAGCCCCAGAAACCATGGAGGGCTGGTATGTCCTGCATGATTGCTACCGCATTGATTGGGCAACCTGGCGGCGTAAAGGGGTGGATGCGCAGCGTGAATTTTTAGCCGGATTGCGTGATTGGCTGGTATCCGCACGGGGTGCTGACACGGGGGACAGTGCTGCTTATATCGTTTCCGGGCAAAAAGCCGAACTCATGTTTATCCATTATCGGCCCAATCCAGGGGCACTCAATGGCGTGCGCCGTGACCTTATGGCCTGCGGTTTTGCTGATATGCTGATTCCTTGCTATGGTTATCTTTCCATTATTGAAGTCAGCCTCTATGAGGCTAGCGCGCGGGCCCGGGCTATGCTGGCGCGGGAAGGCCTTACCCCCGACAGCGAATCGTTTCAAGAGCGCCTGGATACCGAAATCGCCAAACAAACCAGCCAGCTTGAAGCCCGCTGCTATCGTTCCATTCCTGATCGTGAATACTGCTGTTTCTATCCCATGTCCAAACGCCGGGGAGAACATGACAATTGGTACACCTTAAGCATGGATGAACGTCGCGACCTGATGCGCGGACATGGGCGCCTGGGCCATAAATACCATCGCGACGTGACTCAGGTTATTAGCGGAAGCACAGGTTTAGACGATTGGGAATGGGGCGTAGACTTGCACAGTGATGATCCCCTAGTGTTTAAGAAACTGGTCTATGAAATGCGTTTCGATCCCGTTAGTGCGCGCTTTGCCGAATTCGGTTCCTTCTTTATTGGCAAGGCCGCCAGCCCCGAAGAGCTCTGCGCCTATATCGGCCAGAACTGAGGGCCACCATGGCTGAAGCGCTCGCCTTTGCCCAGCTACGGGCCTGGGCTGCCGAAGAAGGCTTGCATGCCTTGGCCGCAATCCCCCTCCCTGAAAAAATGGATGGGGGTGGATTGGAGCAAATGCTCGCCGATGGCGTGGGCGATATGCAGTGGCTTGCACGGCATGCCGACATACGTCGCCAACCGCGCCACCTTCTCCCTAGTGCCCATTCTCTCATTGTCGTCGCTCTCCCCTATCAAGCTCAAGCCGTAGAAGACCAACACCAGCACTTGCGCTGCGCTCGTTATGCCGCAGGCAAGGATTACCACGGCATTTTACGCTCTGCCTTGGCCCGCATGGGCAAACGCATCACTGGAGCACAACCCGGCACCAGCAGCCGTGCCTGTGTTGATTCCGCCCCCATCAACGAGCGTAGTTTAGCGCAAATGGCAGGATTAGGCTGGATCGGTCGCAATGCACTCCTCATTAGTCCGCGCCAGGGGTCGTACCGTTTCTTAGGCGTACTTCTTACGGATGCAGAGATTGCTTTTCATTGGGAAAACGATGATGCCGATCGTTGTGGCGTGTGCACTGCCTGCCATCAGGCCTGCCCCACTGCCGCTCTTGTGGGACGACGCGTTTTAAGTGAACGCTGCATTAGCTATCTGACCATCGAGCATCAGGGTATTATTCCCAAGGATCTAGCTCAGCACTTTCAGGGCTGGTGGTATGGCTGTGACCGCTGCCAGGAAGTATGCCCCTGGAATCGTTTTGCCCCTGCGGCAGGTGATAGCCGTCTCCTTGGCCAAGAGGATGACCAGCGCCTTATGGCACTCACCACCCCCCAGGATTTCGCCGAATATTTTGCTGGGCGGCCCCAGCGGCGCGCAGGTTTTACCCGCTTTCGTCGTAATCTGCTGGTTGCATTGTGGAGTCGCCAGCAATACGCAGATTGTGCCGCAATTTGCGCCGCCACACCCTTGCCGCTGGTCTGCGCTCAAGCTGATGCCTTAGGCTTGGTGGGCAGGGCGGCGCAAAGCCCGTCCCCGGGACCGCCGATCTCCTGATCGGCCAGGAAGAACGCCCTGAATAGGGCGTTTTTGCGTCCAACAGCATGCCCGGAAAGCGGGCATTCCTTTCCTTAGCGAGCTTTAAAGCCCCAAGGGGGCTTCGCATACTAGCCCAGGGTTGCGCTAGCTACCCTGGGTAAAGGTCCAAGAAACGGTCAACCCTGAAAGGGTTGCGGAGGCTCAGAGCAGGCCAGACGCGAGATTCTTGCTGTGAAGATAATATCCCCATAAACGGCGGCGCAGCACCGGAATGGGGCAGGATGGCATCACAATATGTACGTCTTCGCAACCCCGTTGGGGTTGACCCACCTCTCCATTCGTTC
>REDP01000259.1 GCA_007693455.1 Planctomycetota bacterium
AGTATGCACCGCGAAGCGGAAATTCCTTACCCAAGGTGAGCTTTGAGTCGCCCTGATCATCGTTCCAGGGCATCCAGTAGCGACCACACCCGCAGTGCTTCACTGCTTCCCCAGGCTTGGGCATCGCAGCCGCGATGCTGATGGGGCTCATTGCCATCGACTATTTCGGGCATGTGCCCCAAACAGCCACGCTCCAGAAGATGGCCAATGCTGGAGAGATAGGCGCGGGCGGCTTGCAGGGCTTGGCGGTCATTGGGCCAGGCTTTTACCAGAGCCTCGCAAAACCCAGGGAAGGTCCAGGTCCAGGCGGTGCCATTGTGGTAAGCGGGTTTGCGCTGACTGTCCTCATCGCCTTCGTAGCGACCACGGTAGGGGAAGAGCGGGTCGCCAAGAAGATTGCCCTGGGCATCACGAATGGGTAGGCCTGGTTGCACGGGCAGTGGCGCCAGGGAGCGGAGGGCACCGGGGACGACCAAGTGCTGCTCGACTGCCCGCAGGGTAGAGCGAGCGCGCTCACCATGGAGTACATCAAGGGCTATGGCCATGACCACATTGGAGCGCAGGGCAGTATCGCGAACGGCCTTGTGGGCAGGGAGGCCCTTTTCGGCGATAAGGCAATCTGCCCACCATCCCTGCTGCGGCAGCCAGTACATGCTATCCAGGCTATCGCTGGCACGTTGGCGCAGATCCTGCCATGCCTGGCGTTGGTTGTTGGGGGCGATGTTTTCCACCAACTGCAGAAGGCGAATCCATAAGGCCTGGATTTCAATGGGATAGCCTCGTCGTGGCGTACCTGCGGGGTAATTGGTGTCCATCCAGGTGAAGTGGCTGGGGCTCCAAATAAGGCCACTGTCAGTATCGCAATACACGCCATGGGAGGTGCCGTCGCGGTAGCCACAGGCAATGCTAATAAGGACTTCGCGTAAGCTTCGTCCGCGGCCCAAATCTTGATCAAGAATATCGTGGTCGATGGCGGCCATGAGTTCTTCGGCCACCACCCCGTACCACAGTGGTGCATCAACCGTATCGCGGTTTCCAATATCATCACCGTGGATGATATTGGGAAGGGTTCCCTGCTCTTCAAAGCGGCCAAATACTTTAAGGATATCGTGCACCGCCTGGTAGTGCCCAGCCGCCAAATAGCCCCTGGCGCAGATCAGGGTATCGCGGCCCCAATCAAGAAACCAGGGGTAGCCAGCAATTACCGTGCGCCCATCTTCGCGCTGCACCAAGTAGGCACTTAAGGCCTGGCCCAAGCGTTCGGCTAATCCCCCAGCGGGCAAGGGACGAGGTGGGGGGGTGGTGTCGATGTCATGATGCTCGGCGTTGAAAATGATGGTTTGTTCGGCGCCAGGCTGGAGGGGGTGGCGAATGCAGCCAGGTGACCATGTGTCACCAGCCGCCGTTTGTCCGCGGGTGGCCTCTAGGGGATGGGCGCAGTGACTCCATTCCTCATCAGGGTGCCAGCTATCTGGGGGACAGATGATATGGAGTTGGCGATCCTCACTGGGGGTAAAGGCAATGCCGCTGCCTTTGTCGCGGAGATGGAGATGGCTGCGGAAATGCGCTTCACTTTCGGGGTTGCGCTGGGTTTCGCTGTGAAAGGAGCGGTCTTCCAGATCGGGGCGGACGGTAATGGTAAGGCTTGCCGTGGTGTCGCCACCGCCGCGCCACCAGCGACACACCAGGGCGTTGGCTCCTGGCGGCATCCATACCTGGAGATGAATGTCCACCCAGCGCCCGCCACCACAGCCTACTCGAAAGTCCCATTGGGCAATTTCATGGTCGTTGGAGAAGGCGCTAAGGGTATGACGATCCAGCGCGGCGGGGAAACCATCCACATCTGCCCAGGCCCGCAGGCGTTTAATAAAGACATGGCGATCAACGGGCCACTGGGGGTGAAGATTGGCTGCCAGGGCGGCATCGTATTTGGAATGGACCTGTCCCAGATCCACCCACAGGCGAGCCATGCCGCCGCGCCCATTATGGAGCAAGGCCATGTCGTGCACGGGCAGGGGGCTGCCTGGCCAATGAAAGGTATCACAATAGCGCAGGTGTCCGTGGATGGCCCTATTGCTGAGTGGTGTATGCAGGTGAAGGATGGCCTCGCCGACATGCTGAGGCGGAATAAGGACAGCGTGGTTGTGCTCATCAATGGGCAGGCTGCTAAAGTGGCTTTCCTGGCGATGGTGTATGAGATGTACGCGGAAGCGGGCATGGTGTTTCACCAATAGCCAGTGATGATCAGGGATCACCGTGATTCGCGGATGATCACTGCTAGCCCACGTGGTCACGGCAGGGTAGTTGCCGCCATGCATGGCCTCCTGCACTGCCTGGATAAGATCGACGCGAGCCTGCGGGCGATCAATGTGCGGCAAAGCGCCAAGAAATCGTTCTGGGTCATCACGCAGCAGTGTGCCCAGGGCAAGGGAATCGCCTTGGCCAAAATCGCGCAGTTGGAGTTGGCGACTGAGTGCCTGAAGGGCGGCCGCGGCCCATTGCTGGTTAGCACGGCGCTGGCGACCACTGGCGCTGGGCTCCCATGATCGCGGGCTCAGGCAAATAACTTGCCAGGGTGCCAGGGTAATGTGCAGGTGACTCTTTTTGCGTTCCAGCTGCAGGGCGGAACCAAGAAGATCGCAGCTATTGTGAGTAAATATCTCGGCAAAATGCTGGGGCACAATCCAATCGTGAGACCGTTCGCCGTCAAGGTTAGCAAGGATAATAAGGTGGTGGTCAGTGTCGTGTTGGCGATGCAGGGCATAGCAGCAGTGATCAACGGGGCTGATCCGCGTCAGCGTAGCGTCTTCAAAAAAGCAAGGATGTTCGCGGCACAGGCTAGTGAGCGTGTGCAGTTCTTCGATAATATGGTCATCGGCATCCCAATTAAGACCGCGACTTTGGTGGACTTCCAACTTCTCATCGGCGAGCCATTCCACGCCTGCGGTAAAAGCAAATCCACCAGCAACACTGGTGCAGGCACACAAGCGATTGCGCAATAAGGACCAAGCCCGCCCCGCATCGCGATCGGGGAAACGCGCGGCCAAACGCGCATTGTCATGGGTTTCAGAATAATGTACCAGAAGGCCTGTGTCGCGGGCGGCCTGCAGGCAGTGGTCAAGATAGGGCCCTACTTCGTGGCCACCGAAGTTTTGGAATAATTCTGAATACGCCCACTGCATGCCACCCTTGCGCAGGAGGCTTGCGGTGTCATGCCAGCCTCCTCCCAGTCCCTCGAGCAGGAACAGGGTGTCAGGAAAAATACGCCGCACGCGGTCGGTAATACGCTGCCAGGCAGGGAGGGGCACCATATAGCCAGCATCGCAGCGAAAGCCATCGACGCCTCGCCGGCACCAGGTGAGAAATACTTCGGCGAGGTGGTCCCACAAGGCTTCTTGGTGGTGATCCAATTCGCTCAAGTCCTCCCATATGGTTCCCCATGCGCCCGGTGAGATAAAGCCGCCTTTTTCATCGCGTTTAAACCATTGGGGATGCTCGTTTTGAAGGGTGGAGTTCCACCCCGTGTGATTGATTGCCAAGTCAATGATCAAGCGTGCCCCATGGCCGTGAATGCTGTCAACGAGTTCAGCAAACTGATCCAGGCCAGTAGTGCAACGGTCATGTTCAATGAGTGCCTGATCAATGGCGGTGAAATCGGTGGCAGCGTAGGGGCTACCAAAGCGGCCATAGCGGGCATGGGTTGTTGGGGTAGGGTTAATCGGCAGGAGGTGAACTATGCGGCAGCCAAGGCGCTCAACAATATGGGGAATATCGCGCTTGAGGTCGCGCAGGGTTCCCGAGGGTGGAATGACGGTCCAGCCATGCTTATCCATAACCGCCAATTGTTCGTCTCGTAAGGAATCGCGGGTATGGCGTTGGAAGCGAGACTCCCCATGCATACGGGGGAAGGTGCAATAGATGGTATTACCGCTGCGCCAGGTGGCGGGATGGACGACAATGCCCATATTCTCGCCCTCGGGCCAGTGCCGCTGGCCGCTATCGTCTACCAGCAAGGCTTTGGCCTGAAAGCTGCCAGGCTTGAGCAGGGGAACCTCAATGACCCATTGATTGTCCTCGAAGCGCATGGGGAGATCATCCCAGCTGGCTGTGCGCTGCCAGGCATCAAGGCGATCGTCAGCGTGCGCATCGCCCCCCAAGTTACAGCGAAGGTAGGCTTGGCCTTCCCGTTGTTCCTCGGGTAGGCTTAGGCTAATGCGCAGGCGCTCACCAGCATAGCAGACGCGCCAGCTACCTGGGGCGGGATGCATGGTAAGGTCTTTTTGATGAGGCATTGGGGTGTACTCCTGGCGTGCACCTGTTCTAGGCGGATCTGTGCTGCCACAAGCTGAGTATTAGTGGCTGGGGTATGCAGTGCAGTGCCAGCACAGATGCATGCTTGCCAAACACTATTCAGGTAAAGGATTGTCACAATGACCCGGCGCATAGCCCTTATCAGCGACATTCACGCAAACCTAGTTGCGCTTGAGGCAGTCCTTGCAGATATTGCCCAAGCCAACATAGATGCAATCTATTGCCTGGGAGACCTTGTTGGCTACGGCCCGCAGCCAATTGAGGTTGTAGATCGGGTTATGCAGGTGGCAGCCCCAGGGAAAGCAATCGTGGGCAATCACGATTATGCCATCTTTGAAGAGCCCATTGGTTTTAATCGCTCAGCGCGCGAGGCAGTGGACTGGACGCGGGAAGTCATGCAGCCCCGCTGGTATCAATGGGGGACGGTCAAGCGGCGATGGCATTGGCTCAGACAACTGCCCACCGTGCTTGAAGAAGAGGATGTCATGTTTGTCCATGCCAGCCCCCGGCAGCACCTGGAAGAGTACATTCTTGAAGAGCACACCCAAGGCATGAGCCATTCAGGAGAGGATCCTGAGGTCATGCTTGAGGAAAACTTTCAGCTGGTGAAACATCTCTGTTTTATTGGCCACACCCATCGGCCAGGCGTACTCACCCATGACTTTCAATGGATAAAGCCCGCCGAGTGCGACAACCATTGGACGGCGCCAAAGGAAAAAGCGATTATTAACATTGGTTCGGTGGGGCAGCCACGAGACAGAGATGCACGGGGCTGTTACGCCATCTTTGACGGCAGCAGCGTTGAATGGCGCCGTGTTGCCTATGATATTGATGCGGTGAAAGCTCTTATCGAAGCCAATCCCCGTCTCGACAACCGCCTTGCTGATCGGCTCTATCACGGCAAGTGATGTCAATGTCCGGCGGTAGGTGCAGCAAACCCGCGCTTGCCTTAGCTGATCATCCTCTAGCATCCCGCACCCTGTTCGTAATTGATGAGGAGTTGGATCATGGCCAAAGGCCCAAAAATGAAGAGTCACAAGGCGTCTCGTCGTCGTCTGCGCGTAACCCGTAATGGCAAGATTTTGCGCACCCAAGGTGGTGTTCGCCACTTGATGACCCATCGTAGCCCCAAGCGCAAGCGTAATCTGCGTAAGAAGGCCACCATGGTGCAAACTGCCATTGTGCGTCGCTTTCAGTTCGCGCATTATAACGACTAATGACGACCCTTCGCGCCTGCCGCAGGGCAGTCGCAGTGATCTGCTGACCGTAGTTCTCCCGCTTGTAGGTCGGCACTATATCTCATCCCAAGTAGGCCTTCGGCCTCTCCGTGAGTACGGGAATCACGGGCTGAATACCGTAAAAGGAGTGCATTATGCGTGCACGTAATGGTGTGGCGCGGCATCGCGCCAAAAAAGCAACCCTCAAAGATGCCAAGGGCTTTCGCGGCGCTCGTTCAAGTCATTGGCGTACCGTCCTCACCGCCACCAAGCGCGCTGAAAAGCATGCTTTTGTCGGCCGTAAGCTGAAAAAGCGTGATATGCGCAGTATGTGGATTACCCGCATCAATATCGCCAGTCGCGAACAAGGCCTCTCCTACAGTCGACTCATAGCCGGTCTCAATAAGGCCGATATTCGCCTTGATCGCCGTCAGCTTTCCGAATTGGCCATCGAGCAACCAGTGGCCTTTGCCCAGGTGGTTGCCCAGGCCAAGGCTGCTCTCGGCTGAGTCCATTCACATCTGTCAAACCAATGGGGTTGCGGAGACGCCTAAGGGTGTCTCCGCAACACTGGTATTGGCAACGGCCTGAGGAGTGCTAGCGTAGGCATATGGGTTTCCTCGACAGCATACTTGGCCTCTTCTCCCTCGACCTGGGAATCGACCTCGGCACTGCCAACACATTGGTGGCAGTGCAAGGACGTGGTTTGGTCATATCAGAACCAAGCGTAGTGGCGGTGCGTAAGGGAACCAACCAGGTGCTTACCCCCGGTGGCGTTCCTGCCGTAGGCGATACGGCCAAAATTATGCTGGGAAAAACCCCAGGTAATATTGAAGCCATTCGCCCCATGAAAGATGGGGTGATTGCTGATTTCGATATTACTGAAGTCATGCTGCGCTACTTTATCAATAAAGCCCATGGCGGACGCTATTTTTCTCCACGTCCGCGGGTGGTGGTGGCGGTCCCTTCGGGTATTACTGCGGTAGAAAAACGCGCGGTCAAAAACAGTGCGATGAACGCTGGTGCGCGGAAAGTCTACCTTATCCCCGAGCCTATGGCCGCTGCCATTGGCGCCGGCCTGCCTGTGGCTGAGCCTGTGGGCTCAATGATCGTTGATATTGGCGGCGGCACTACGGAGACCGCAGTGATCTCCATGGCTGGCTTGGTTACCTCCGAATCCATTCGTGTGGGTGGTGATGAATTCGATCAGTGCATTATTCGTTACATTAAAAACGAGTACAATGTTCTGGTGGGCGATAATACCGCAGAGCAGATCAAGTTCCAGATCGGCAACGCCATGCCTGATCATGATATCGAACGCTTGGTCATTCGTGGTCGCAATGTGCAAACGGGCATGCCTCGGGAGATAGAAATCAACTCCCAAGAAATCACCGAGGCCTTTCGTGAGCCAGTAACCGCGATCATTAATGGCATCAAAATGGTCTTAGAGCGCACGCAGCCAGAACTGGCCGCCGATCTCCTTGAACGCGGCATCTGCATGGCCGGCGGCGCCAGTCTTTTGCGTGGCCTGCCCGAGGTCATTAGTATGGAAACGGGCCTCCCCGTAGGCGTGGCTGATGACCCCTTAACCTGTGTCGCCCGCGGCTGCGCAGCTCTGCTGGAAGACCTGGATGTGGTCAAGCAGATATTGGACTGCGAAGGCAATTAGCTAGCCCGAGTGACACGCGCAAATATTGGCGCAAAGTATTTTGTGGTCATATGTTACGCATGGACGTGAGCTGCCGATATACAGTGTGCCACACCTCAAGCTCCTCGTGGTAGAGATCCTGTGTTCGAACGTGGCTACTGGAGGCATCGCTCGCCCGCGTTTGCCATTATGTAGTTGAGCTTGCCGATGGCGCCTCGAGATGCCCATATAAGTATTTACATATTAATAACTTGCGGCATTGAATGAAGGGTGGTGAACAGGGGTCACGGAGGTTGAATCGCTATAGGCGTGTCCTTGTGGGCGGCCTGGGCAGACGTTTTATAGCAATTTAGATGCCAAACACACATCAATCTGTGCGGAAATTATCGACACACAATTGCAATTAGCCTGTACTAGGCTTGTGCGAGGCCTCTGTAATGCTAGGGTGGTTCAAGTATATTTTGCAGTCAACACCCCTTGCAATGTGAGGAAACTTCCCATGGCACTGCTGTCGTTACTATCGTCCTCAAGTCTCCCAGATTGCCGGCATTTCAGGCGTTTGAGGCTGGCGATTCTAAGCGCTCTCCTGGTGTGCCTGAGTGCTGGCGTGGGGATTGCTGCTCACGAACATGGTCCTGAATGCGGTTCGGGGTGTGGCCATGGTGATGTGGTGGAAGTTTTCGATGAGGAGGGCGCGGAGGTACAACTGCGGCGCTGTGACGGACCGCCACCCATGCAGGATTTTGACGCTCTTGCTGATAGTGTGAGTTTGGAATATTTCTTTCTCGAACAGCCCTCCAGTTCTGTTCCGCTCAGTGGTGATGTTGAGATAGATGCCTTGCGTGCATCAGTTACCAATGCGTACTACAATAATCAATCTACGGTTATTACCTACAGTTTTTATAGCG
>REDP01000314.1 GCA_007693455.1 Planctomycetota bacterium
GCCCTAAGGTGCGAAGCACCGCCCCCCGACAAAGGTCGTGGGGAGTCCGAGCCTAGGCGAGGACGCACCTGGGGGGCCGTTGGGGGGCTAGCCCCCCGACAACCAAAACCGATAGAGGCCCCCTTGAGCTTCGTCGGTGCAGAACCAGAGGTTGCCATCGGGGCCTTGGTGAAGCTCGCGGATGCGGCCGACTTGGTTGTGGAGGAGCGTCTCTTGATGGGTGACTTGGCCATCTTCGTCGACGACGACGCGGCGAATATGCATGCCGCGTAGGGCGCCATTAAAGAGATTGTTGTGCCAGCCGGGAATGGTATCGCTGGTAAATCCGGTGAGGCCTGAGACGGCTATGGAGGGGGTCCAGTGGAGGGTGGGGTTGGTGATGTCGTCGCGCTCGTGGGGGTAGACGCCGATGCGCCCACCGCCGTATTCTTCGCCATAGGTAGCAAGGGGCCAACCGTAGTTTGCGCCTGCGGTAATGCGGTTGAGGGTGTCGCCGCCTTGGGGGCCGTGTTCGTTTTGCCAGACGGTGCCGTCGCGGGGGTCAATCCATAGGCCTTGAGCGTTTCGGTGGCCGTAGGAATAGATTTCGGGAAGGACGCCATCTTCGTCGACAAAGGGGTTATCGGGCATGGCGTTGCCATCGCGATCCACGCGTAAAAGGGTGCCGTGGTGGTTGTGGCGCTCTTGGGCGCGGTCGCGATCGCCGCGATCGCCGATGGCGATCCATAAGGAGCCGTCTGGATGGAAGGCCAGGCGGCAGCCAAAGTGGCGGCCACCGCGTCCGGGTGGATCCATGGAGAAAATGGTGGTAAGTTCGTGCAGTTGATCGTCCTCGCCCAAGACGGCGCGACTGACGCGGGTTCCGATGCCAGAATCATAGCGGGCTGAGTAGGCAAAATAGATGGTGCGATTATCCGTGAAATTCGGGTCGAGAACAATGTCGAGGAGGCCGCCCTGGCCCCGTGCGGCAATATCTGGGAGGCCAGAGATGCGATGGGTTTCGCCATCGTGCCAGCGCAGGAGGCGTCCGCGTCGCTCGGTGATGATGATGCTACCATCGGGGAGAAATTGAAAGCCCCAGGGGTGGTGCAGGTTGTCCACCACGCGTTCCACGTGAAAGGTGGCTTCTTCGGACTCGACGTTCTCCAGTACGATTTCTGCGCCTATTGCTGCAGGCTTGCCCATTCCCGCGCTCATGCCCAGGCAGAGGGCCAAGGTGAGCAAGTGGTGGTGTAGGGTGGTGTGGCGTGGCATGCTTACTGCTCCTGATAATGGGGCGTTGCGCTAAGCCTGTTCTTCCCAGACGCGGCGTAGAAACGGGCCGCGACCGCTCCCTTCTTTATAGGCATTATAGTGCAGGCTATTGTTGCGATAGTAGTTTTGATGGTAGGTTTCCGCGGGGTAGAAAGGGGCTGCATCGACGATACGGGTCGTAATGGGGTCGCGAAAAATGCCGCTGGCTTGCAGGCTGTCGCGCGAGGCCTCGGCGATGGCGCGTTCCTCTTCGTTTCCGACAAAAATCGCGCTGTGATAATGGCTTCCGCGGTCGGCAAACTGCCCATCGGCTTGAGTGGGATCGATGGAACGCCAGAAGATGTCCAAGAGCTCAGTATAGCTGACCTCTTGAGGGGAGTATTGGACGAGAATGGATTCCAGGTGTCCGGTGCTGCCGCTGCATACGGCTTGGTAGCTGGGGCGCTCAACACTCCCACCACAGTAGCCAACGAGGGTATGGATGACGCCGGGGCAGGCGTCAAAGGGCGGTTGCATGCACCAGAAGCAGCCGCCGGCAAAAGTTGCCTGCCGTGCTAGTGGCGGTAATTCTGGAATGCTGGCGTAGGATTCATCGGGCATGGGGGGGCTTTCGCGTGATGATGGGGGGCTCTGGAGGTTTCATACGCGCCAGGAAGCGCTCCAGTTGGGCAAAGGCTGGTGGCAGTGGCGACTCCACCCGTAGGCGTTTGCCGGTGCTGGGGTGATCTAAGGCGATGGCATGGGCATGCAGCATAAGCCGTGGGGCGCGGATGCCGCGACTGCTGCCCGCTGGTTGGATGCGGCCCTTATGGCGATCGCGTGAATAGAGGGGATCGCCCAGTACTGGGCAGCCAATGGAGGCCATATGAATGCGGATTTGATGGGTGCGGCCGGTGTCCAGTTGCAGTTGGACACGGGCGGCAGTGGCAAAGCGCTCTTCGACTTGGAAGTGGGTAATCGCGGATTTGCCACTGGTGGGGTCGCTGCTCAGCCAGCGGCGTCCGTCATGGCCGCGGCCGATATCCGCGTCGATGGTGTCTTGATCTTGGCGTGGTCCGCCGAGCACCAGTGCGGTATAACTGCGCCCAGCGCCATGGCCGACAAACTGCGCTTGCAGCAGTTGTTGCGCTTGCCGTGTTTTGGCCACCACCAAGCATCCGGAAGTTGCTTTGTCGATGCGATGGATCATACCCAAATAGGGGAGGTCAATGCCTTTGCGACGGTAATGGCTGCGGAGATTGGCCAGGACGTGATCGCGTCCTTCTTCTTCGCCGCCGGGAGCCGAGAGCACGCCGGCTGCCTTGTCGATAATGATCAGTGCCCCATCTTCATGAAGCACACGGAAGCTTGGCTCATTGACCGCTTTGCCGCCATCCTTGCGGGCTTGGTGGTGGGGGATGCCGTGACGTAGATCCACCTGGAGATGGTCGCCAGCACTGACTGTGGCCGTGGGGTCTTGTCCAAGGGCTTGGTTGTGCGTGCATAAACCAGCACGCAGAGCTTCGCGCGCCTTGCGCCGAGAACAGTTTGGAAGCTGTTCGCTGAGTGCGTCAAGGAGGGTGGTATCGGCGCCCTGGTGTTGCCAGTGGTGCTGTTGGTAGAGTTCGCCCATGAGGATCCTCGTGCAGGGTGCCGTAATCAAGCAGGCGATTACGGGGTGTCGTTGTCGCCATTGTCGCGATCATCAGTATTATCGCTGGGCGGGGTGCGAGTGAGTAGAGCCAGTTGCCATTGGATAGCATGCTTTTGATCTACTGGCTGGGTTAGGGCGCTGCCAGAGAGAGTCATATCAATGGAGCCGTGTACCCGCTCAAGAACGCCGTTGTTCAAGACACTGCTGCCGGTGCCTTTTAAGGCGCTGAGGTGCACGATTACTGGCGTGGGGTCATGATGGAGGGTGATGGAGGGGGGGGCAGTGTCCTCGGGAAGGGTAAACTCAAAAGCGTTGTCGTCCCAATGGAGAGGGAGTTCAACGTCGAGGCCCTGGCCGAGGGGAAAGCGGTCTTGGGTTCCCGGGACAACCAGATAGCGATGAAACAGCGCGGCCATACGCAGGGGATCAAAGGCGCGCTGGGCGGCTTCGGCACGGGGGTTTGCAGCCAGGGGGTTGGCTGCAGGGTGGCGCTGTTTCAGGCGTTCGATAAGGGCTTCCTGCCCCCTAAATTCCAACACCGCGCCATTGCGACGATCAATGCGGGTTTTGAGTGGCAGTAAGTGATAAATCATCAGATCCCCGAGAAGGGGATCGTCCAAACCGGTGTCACTGGCACTGTCGAGAAAGTGTTCGCCATCGGGGCCGCGGTGACGTACCCGCAGATCTAAGACGCGCCATACCAAGAGCACTTCATTGCCATCCACATGGTCGACATAGCAGCTTAGTTCCATGGCGAGGGTGGTGGTATAGGTGAGATCATCGCCAGCGCTGCGCCAGGAGACTTCCTGCACGGTTTCAGCCAAGTAGCGACGGATTTCTCCCGCTGCAAAGCGATGGCCGTTGCCCTCGGATGTTGATTCATCACCGTAGCTGCTGAGCGCCAGGAGGAGACAGCAGAGAAGCGCGCCTGCCAGTCGCATTAGGATTCCCGGCCCAAAAGCATGGCGGCGAGACTGCGCAGCGGGGTGGCCGGTTCGCCAAAGCGTTCCAGGCATGCGTAGGCGGCGGCAGTATGTTCACCAGCGGCAGTATTCGCCGCAGCTTCACCATGTACGCTCATCCAGGTGAGCTTGCCAACAGAGGCATCTTTGCCTGGCGTTTTGCCCAGAGTGCTCGCATCGGCACTGACATCCAAGAGGTCGTCAATGATCTGGAAGGCAAGGCCCACGTGCTCGCCAAATTCAGCTAAGGCGCTGCGGTGAGCTTTTCCCGCGCCGCCGCAAATGGCCCCCATCTCGCAGGCGGCACGAATCAGGGCTGCGGTCTTGCGACGATGGATGCGTTCCAGAGTAGCCGCTGGATCATCGCAGGCACCCCCGCGAGCCTGCTCGCTATCCAGGTCGTCTTGCTGACCGCCAACTACGCCAATGCTGCCGCTGGCGGTTCCCAAAACGTGCACGCAGGCGGTTGCTGCTGCTGCTGGTAACTGGCTTAAACAGGTAAAAGCCAGGGTCTGCAAAGCATCACCTGTGAGGATGGCAGTCGCCTCATCAAAGGCGACATGCACGGTAGGCTTGCCCCGCCGCAGATCATCATCGTCCATTGCTGGGAGGTCGTCATGGACAAGGGTATAGGTATGCAGGAATTCTACCGCAGCCATGGCCGGAATACAGGCCTTGGGATCTCCATCCACCGCTTGGCAGGCGCCCAGCACCAATGCAGGACGCACCCGCTTGCCCCCAGCCAGTACGGCATGGCGCATGGCTTGGTGCAGTCGCACTGGTGCGGTATCGGCACTCGGGAGATAGGTATCAAGGGCCTTGTCGGTAATGCTGCGCGCATCATCAAGCAAAGGACAGGCGGTGGTGGTCATGGCATGACTCCTCGTGCTCAAGGCTGGGTATGGTGGTGCTGCGGGCTTTCAGGCAAGGCCCATGGCATGTGACGTCTGTGCTCGGCATGCTGCTCGGGATCGTTTCGGTACACCGCTGACGATATAACAGAAATCAGCCATCCCAGCGGTTGCGTTCAGGTCGTGTTGGGTATAAAAACGAAAGATTCTAGGGTGCTCTCATGGCAGGTGGGGCGCCGCAGTAAGGGGGGGCTGCGTAGTGCAGTGTTTACGACTTTTTGCCGTACTGTTGTTGTTCGCTGGGATGCTTGTGCCAGGCTTGGCCCAAGAAGAGCTATTTCACGTATCCCGAGATGGATTACTCTTCGAACATAATGAAGCATTAGCGGTTGACGAGGATTCAGTGGGGTTCATTGCTGGCAGTGGTGATACGACCCTTACTTATACCATCACCAATATCAGGGATGCGGTGCTACACCTCGACCCGCCTGAGGTGCAGTCAGATGATGCCGGACTCAGCGTCACTGTAGACGAAGATGCCTTTGCCGATCTTCATCTGGAGCCTGGTGCCTCACACGACTTTACCATTACCATCAACACTGATGGAAGCCTGGAGCATGCGCAGGCAGTCGGGGTAATGGTGCAGGTTTACGGTTACGTGGTAGATGATGATGGAGAGAGTGTCGCTTATGAAGCAGCCTATTCCTATCGGATTGCCGCCGATATTGACATTCAGGCCCCTCAGTGGCGGGAGAACTTCCCTGTCCTTACCGCCATTACCGCGACCAGCGCCACTTTAACGGTGGCGAGCGATGAAACTGCCACGGTATCGCTGGTGATTCTGGAGGCTGATGCCGAAGTGCCCAGTCGCGAGCAAGTGCGAGCTGGTCACGATGCTTCTGGTGATGATGCAGACATGGCGACAACGTTTGATCTTCCTGATGGTGATGAGCGTGAGGTGTCCATTGCTGGGCTTGAAGCGGGAACCACCTATCAGGTGCTCATTATTGCTGAGGACATATTCGGCAACCTTCAGACAGCGATTACCGCCCTCAATCTTGAAACGACTGCCGTTCCCATCCTGCGCGTTACCAGTGGCGGAGGAACCATTGCCGACGAAAGTACTCACGCCATTAATGGTGCCGTGGCTGGTGTACCTGGAACCATTGCCTATCAACTGCACAACGATGGAGCCCAGGATCTATCCATTACATCCATTACTACCAGCGAAGCGATCAATGTCGTTGTCGGGACGAGTCCAGAGATCACCCAGGTAGCAGCAGATGATCTGCAAGACCTTGAGATCAGCATAACCGCCCAGGAGCCAGGTGACTGGTCTGTGCAACTCATTATCACCAGTGACGATTTCGCATCCCCTGAATACCGTTGGACCATGACTGGTGTGGCAATTGCCGAAGACGATCCGCCAGCGCCAGAGGCCCTCAACTGGTTGCCCGATTATCCTTTACTTAGTGAGCGTTCTCCTGTTTCGTTGGAATTTCTGCTTCGTGCCGATGGTGTTGGGGTGGCATATTTTGTCGTTCTCAATAATGGCGCCCCTGCCCCCAGTGCGCAACAGGTGCGCGATGGCGTGGCTGGCGATGGCGAGACTACAGATGTAGTCGCCAGTGGAGACGTGCAGTTGGTGGCGGATGACGATGCGACGGTACGCATTGGTAATCTTGATTTTGATACCACCTACGATGTGTACTTTGTAGCCCTAAGTAGCATGGGAATCTTACAGGCCGATCCGGCTTTATTAGTGCGCAGTACCGATGCCATGGATGAAGATGCGCCACAGTGGAGCACTGGTTATCCCCAGGTGGCAAGTGTGGGGACTGATACTGTGGAGATTGCCCTTGCCGCCGATAAGCCTGGCCGTGCGTATGCCGTGGCCCTCAGCCCCTCGTCAGTCCCCCCGAGTGCGCAGCAGGTGCGTGAGGGTGTGGATGGGGAAGGGGGCTCTGCGGCAGCGCATGCCGCCCTTGATTACACTGATACCGTAGGTCTGCGATTAAGGGGCCTATCAGATCATCGTCAGTATGCCATTTTTGTCGTAGCAGAAAATACCAGTCAGGTACTGCAGTCACAGGTGCAGCATGATGACCTGAAGGCTATTACCCTTTTTGCCCTCAATGCGCCATCGATCCGCCGTAGCGAGGGTTTTACCACGGTGCACAATGGTGTGGCTCCAGGCAGTGCAGAGGCTTGGCAGGAACTGCGCAATGCCATGCACGGCCAATCCCCACAGGATATGCGTGCATGGTACTGGGATAGTGAGCGTCAGCGATATCAGGAATTCCATGCCGACAGCGAGGATGTACCCCTGTACACAGCCCTGTTTTTTGCCGCTCGCCGGGCCCTTGATTTGGACTTTTCTGGTCGGCCACACGTGGGCAGTAGTGAGATGATTTTACATCAAGGGTGGAATTTTATTGGCATTGGCGCCCATGCTGAATCCAACGATGGCGGCACGGTGGTCACCCAGCACCAACTTGCGGATCTGCAATTTCGAGGAGATTCCGATCGCCTCCTAGATGGCGAAGAGCTGGAAGCCAGTACCCTCACCCTTGCATGGCGTTGGGATGCCCATTCACGGCAGTACCAAGCCACCAACCTTGCGGCAGGTGAAAGCTTACAGGCCGGAAATGCGTATTGGCTCTATCATGATCGCAATGACGATACCATCATCCTTGAGCGTCAGGCGGTTGGCGATGCCGCATCAGCCACAAGCGTGCCCGTATTTAATGCCTCGGCATACGACATCGTTCCCCCACCTCCACCCGGAGTTCAGGCCAACCCTCCAGTGCCTTCGGCGCAAGATGCTGAAGAAGCAATGCGGATTCCCCTGCACAGTGACCACTAAAGCATCAGCCCTACGACACTTCGCATAAGAGAGTACCACCATGATGACGCGATCGTTTTTTCCAGCTGTCCTGGCCTGTGTTATGTTCGTACTGTTGGCGGCAGCGGCACAGGCTGAAGATATTGCCGTCACCTTTGATGGAGACGCTGCCAATGATGACCATATTTATGCGACCGGTGCCTTAGCAGTGAACGAAGCGAAAGCCATTACCATCGAAATGACCAATCAGAATGCTAATGATATGGAATTCGCCTTTTACCTCGAAACTTCCGATGCCCGTGGCGTTGAATCTCTCACCTTAGAAGAGGATGGCCAAACGCAGGTATTGCCTGGAGACGGGTCGATCTCGCGCTCCCTCTCCTTTACGCCCATTTGGGATGTAGGTTGGCGGGTCGTTGTGCATATTAATGATATTAATTACATCATTCAGCCCCGTACAGGACTCGACACCGGCATCAGTGTACGTCGCTTAGGGCGTGCGCTAACGG
>REDP01000114.1 GCA_007693455.1 Planctomycetota bacterium
GTAGCTCAGTTGGTAGAGCAACGGACTGAAAATCCGTGTGTCGGCGGTTCGAATCCGCCCGAGGCCACCAGTAGAAAGCCCCGTAGGTCAACAGTACCTGCGGGGCTTTTTTTTTGCTTTGCACCTAACGATCTAAAAGATGGGGCAGATTCGCTACCGATCGCCCGTTGTTGTACTATTGTTGCACCGTGGCCATATTGGCCATAAAAAAAGGGTTCACGCTTTTGGCGTAAACCCTTGTCAGTCATGGTACCCGGGAGAGGACTCGAACCTCCACCTCCATTACGGAGACTAGAACCTGAATCTAGCGCGTCTGCCAATTCCGCCACCCGGGCAGGTGGTTGAGGGGCGCATCATGAGCGGCGTGGGAGTCTCGTCAAGCAGGGGATTTTGTCCTATAAAGGTGATATTGTTTCCAGGCGTGGGGGATTTTTTCCCTTGGCAGACGATACAGTGCGGCACAGACTTTTGCAACCTAAGGAGTATGGTATGGAAGATTTCTGGCAGACCACTGGGGCGCTGTTTGCGCGTTACGCCTATGGCATTGGATGGTTGGTGATATGCATCGTTTTTACGGCTATCGGTTTTAAGGTCTTTGATCGTCTGACCCATATCGATCTCCGTGCTGAACTGGAAAAAGGTAATGTGGGGTTTGGCATTCTTGTCGGCCTCTACCTCTTGGGGTTGACCTTTGGCTGTCTGTACTTTGCGGCCCATATTTCCTGAGCTTGGTACGTTGCCATGATGCATCCTCCGGCATGGTCGGTTACTGTTCGTGATATCGCGTGGTATACGTGGCCGGCGTGGCTTGCGGCAGTGATGTTTAGTATGCTGGCGGGAGTGCTGGTGGTGGCGGTGGAAACGCCCGCTTCAGCAGAAGGCTCAAGTCAGGCCCGTCATGCATTGCGGCCGTCTCCTCTCTCGCCCCATGATTATGATCACCTATTGCAGCAGGCGGCAGTGCGTCATTTACCCGTGGATGTGGATTGGCGACTGCTTAAGGCAATTGTTTGGAAAGAATCAACCTTTAATCCTCGTGCTCGTTCGCCAGCTGGGGCCATGGGATTAATGCAGCTTATGCCAGGTACCGCACGTCATCTGGGTTTGCGGGGAGATGAGGTGTTTGACCCCGCGCGCAATATTGATGCAGGGGCGCGTTATGTGGCTGAAATGCTTGGGTATTGGCGACAGGTATCCGATCCCGAGCGCATGCGCCTAGCCATGGCTAGTTATAATTGGGGCATTGGCAATGTGCGGCGAAGTGTGCGTGAAAGTGGGGCCAGTACGCCACGTTGGTCGGCCGTTCGTCCCAAGGCACCCACCGAGACGCGTGACTATGTGTACCGCGTGTTAGAACAGCGCCTGCGTCAGGAACAGGCCCAGGATCATCGTCCAGGTCAGGGCCCGCAGCGGCCTGCCCTCCCCTTGCCGAAGCAGTTTGCGCGGCCCTGGTAGCGTCCCCAGTTGTTTCCTATATCTCTGGGAGCGGTGCCAGTAGGGGTGGGAGGGCTTCCTGTGGATCTGATTGGGGGCCGCTTACCCGCTGACCGCCCTGCCGCGTGGTGATGCCGTGCTGATCACACCATTCGGCAAGGGGAATGGCATCGCGACGTGTGAGGCCCAAATGCTGCTTAAACCATTGAATATCAATGGAGCCATACTCTCTCAGTGCTCTGGCGATGGTGTGCAGTGCATGCTCACAGTGCACCCGGTGGAGGCAGCGGCGGTCATCCAGGCGAATCAGCCAGCCGCGTTCTTCGGCCATGCTTTGGGCTCGTTGGGCGGCCTTGGGGTCAGGATCGGCACTCCAGCGTGGATGATCGTAGCCTGGTTGGAGGCCAGCTTGGGTGAGTACTGCCAGCTGACGGCAGGCAGCGGCCATGAGGGCCTGCGGCAAATCGGCTATGCAACTGGGATCACAGCAGAGACGCTTTTGCAGCAGGATGGCTCCATCGTTTTGTAATGCCTGAAGACGATCACGAAAAGCCTCTTCGGGGCATTCGTTGAGGAGGTTGTGTCGCAGGCGATCAAATGGGTGCCAGCAGTGGCCCTGGCGTTGTGCGTGTCGGCAGCCCTCGCGGATTACTTGCGCGAGTCGTTGCCAGCCGTTGCGACTCCAGAAAATCGTGTTCGTGGAATTTTTGCGAATGATAACCGTTGCCCCAGCTTCGGCGCAGGCCTGGGCAAGTCCTGTCTCGCTGCCGAGGGCGCGCTGGCAACTGGCTGGGGTGCCGGGCTGTGGCCAGCGACTTTCCAGGTGATTGAGCAGACGTCGCAGCTGTGAGCCGTGCAGATCGGCAAACCAACTACGGGTGCTGCTGTGATAACGCCGATGACGCGGTGCATCAACGGCTAAAATATGGGCTCCTGCAACGGTAGCGCTGGGAGATGCTCGGCGGAGGATAATGCGGTCACCAACTTCAGCGGCAAGGCCTTGCTCAAGGCGAAGTTGGGCAAAGGCACTTCCTTCCTGGCAGGAGTCACAGTCATAGAGGCTGAGGCGGGCACGAACGTGGTTGGTGCCATGATGACAGATGTAGTGGCGGCCATGAATAATTCCCGGAGGCACAGCAGCCACACGCACATCAAAGCATGTACTCGTGGCTGGGGCAGGAGTGGCGGTGAGCCAATCACCGCGCTGGATCGCCGAGCGCTTTATGCCGCTTATATTTATTGCGCAGCGTTGCCCTGCTTCGGCAGATTCCACACTCAAGCCACGAACTTGGAGGCCTCGTACTTGAGCACGATGCTCGCCTCCAATGCATACGCTTTGTCCCAAGGCAATGCATCCCCGTAGCAGGGTGCCAGTGACTACGGTGCCATGGCCAGCGATGCTAAATACACGGTCAATAGCCAGGCGCAGGGGGGCACTGCGGTGCGGGGGGTGTTGTTGACGGTCTTTTGTGGCGGCACGCAAGAGCTCCGTGCGTAGGTGCTCTATCCCTTGGCCGCTAGAGGCGCTGACCACCAATGGGGGGTCAATGGCAAACGGACTACCGCATACAAAGTCACTGATTTCTTTGCTGACATCCTGCAAGCGCTGATGATCAACCGTATCGGCTTTAGTGATAACAACTCTGCCCCAGCGTACATCGAGCAAGCACAGCACTGCCAGATGCTCTCGCGTCTGTGCCGCAATGCCTTCGTTGGCGGCAACGACCAAGAGTGCACCGTGCACTGTTCCAAGACCAGCAATAGCCTGACGAATAAAGCGGCTGTGGCCAGGACAGTCAATAAACGCGAGATCGCCTTGGTCTTGATCATCAGATCCCAATGCAAACGCATAGCCCAGTTCGATGGTCATGCCGCGTTCTTGCTCGGCAGGGAGGCGGTCTGGGTGGGTTCCTGTGAGTGCTTTAATCAGGGTGCTTTTACCATGGTTAATGTGTCCCGCCGTGGCGATAATAGACTGTGGCGGAGCGCATCGTTGCATCATGTCTCCATGCAATGGCGCACTGCAGCAGTGACCGCGGCAGCCACCATAGGTATGTCTGCATCGCTAAGAGTGAGGCAATCCAGGAGAAGTTCCCCCTTGTGAATGCGCCCAACGATCGCTGGCTCCCCGTGACGAAGGTGCTGATGGATGAGCTCTACTGGGCCACGAATAGCAACACACCAGCTTGCTGGGCCTTCCTCGGGGAGGGCTCCCGACCCCACCGCACCACGGCTGGATTGTACTACTCCCGTGCCCAGCTGTCGCTGCAGGGTTATGGCGCGAGTGTGTACCAGGGTTGGATCTTGCCCCAGGAGTGCCAGACTGGGAATGCTGTGCAATGGGTCATCCACAAGGTAATCCTGTAGTGTCCCAGCCAGGGCCGCTAAACTCATTTTATCGCAGCGAAGGGCTCGAGCCATGGGATGCTGTGCGCAGCGTTGGATAAGATCCTTGCGGCCAAGCAGTATGCCTGCCTGCGGGCCACCGAGTAGTTTATCACCCGAACCGCAGACAAGATCTGCGCCGGCGGCCAATTCTGCTTGCATGGTGCCCGTCGGGCAGCCGAGCTCACTAAGATCGCGTATACAACCAGAGCCTTGATCGACGATAAGGGGAAGGCCGTGATCATGGGCAAGAGTAGCTAATGCTGCGGTATCCACCTGCTCCACAAAACCTATTTGCCGGAAATTACTCTGTTGTACGCGCATCAACGCAGCGGTATCCGTATCTATGGCCTTGAGGAAGTCGTCCACTCGGGTGCGGTTGGTAGACCCGACTTCGCGGAGGATGCATCCCGCACAGGACATAATTTCAGGTACGCGAAAGCTACCGCCTATCTCCACCAATTCACCACGACTGACGGGGATGTTTTTTCCCGCCGCCAAGGCCTGCAGGGCTAAAACAGTGGCTCCAGCACAATTATTGACCACTAAAGCTGCCTCAGCTCCAGTGAGAGCACAGAGAAGGGGTGCTACGTGATCCTGACGATTGCCTCGCTGTCCGCTATGAAGATCAAACTCCAGTTGGCAGTATCCTTGCAAAACGCCTTGGGCAGCCGCCTGGGCGCGCTGACTCAATGGCGCTCGCCCGAGACCCGTATGTAAAACGGTGCCGGTGGCATTGATTACCGGCGGCAGGGGTAATGCGCAGATGCCCTGGGCGAGCCGCCGGGCTTCTTGGTAGGCTGCTTGAGCCCAATCGCCCCCTGTGTGTGGGGGAGTCGACTTGCCAGCAAGGATGGCTTCGCGGCATATCCCAATGGCTTGACGGGCACAGTGACTGCGCACGGAATGGGGAAGTTCGGGTGCCAGTTGCCCAGCAAGGGTGTTCACCGAGGGGAGAAGGCGTAGGGGGTGCTCCATGGCTATAGTGTTGGCTCTGCCCTCAACGGGTGCAAGTCGCGAAATTCAACTTGCCTAAAGCCTAGGAGTCCTCCATACTTTGACCATATCCAGGGGAGGCGCATGGCCCAGAGCCGATCAACGCGCGCACCCCCCTTCACCTGTATCGAAAGGAGCAGTAGTATGAAGCGATGTCCCATTGCCTTCATCGCAGCATTAGCTCTTGCCGTGGCAATGCTTGTGCCCAGCAAGGCCCATGCGGTAAGCGAAGATAACTTCGCGGTCATGAACTTCCAAGACGGTATTCCCCGTTCGGTGGAAGATTTTCGCGGCTATACCGTAGCGGTTTTCGCCTTTTGTCGCGGTTGAGCAGGTTTCCCGTCCAGAGTTCTGGACCAGATTCGACAGGTTGTCGATCGTCGCAATGAAGAGTACCTGCCTATTCGTATCGTTATCACTACCAGTGATCGCGATCTCAATGCCCTGCAAACCCTCCTGCTGGATACTGGAGTTCCCGATGATCCCGCATCAGGGGTCATTTTTGCCGGAACGCCATTAGGTGGCGCCGCGGTCTATCGCCTAGGGGGGATTATACGTCCCGATGGCAAGTCGCAGCAAACCAGCAATCTGGGAAGTTTGCTCAGCGCTTCTGAAGAGAGCTTTGGCGAGCACCCCATCAGTAATGAAGGTCTCACCGACCCCGATGTAATTCGTGCATGGTGGTACCTTGTGACGGGTAATTATGGTGCTGTCGCACCATTGGCACGAGTCAGTCGTGGGCGCAATGAAACGGCAGAGCAAGCCCAATTACTGCTCGGTCGAGTGGAAGAACATTTGCTTGAACGCAAGGAAGCGTTGACGCTCCCCATTGAGAATATCATTGATTTTGGTTTAGCGCAAAGCCTTGCCGATCACATGGAAGTCTCGGGCATTCCCAATCTGCGTGATGCTCGTCGCGAGTTGGCTCAGGCCCTGCGTGATGCGCAACGGGTCTCTGGTATGGCCGATGAGCTGCGTGCCCGCAATGCTTTTTTCCAATTACAGGAAATGGCTGCCAGTCGCCGTACCCGTGATCGCATGGAAGCGGGTGAAGGCTTTGAACAATTGGCCAGCACTTTCCCCGAAACGGTGTGGGGGGCACGTGCGGTGAAACGTCTCGAACTGCAGCGGCGTTAAGAGTCCTTCCCGCCATCGAGACGGCATAAAAAAACCCCATCTGCTACGGCAGATGGGGTTTTTTTTATGCAGATAACGTTCAATACTCGGTTTAGGACTTAGCAAGGTTCTCGGCAACAAAGTCCCAGTTTACCAGATGGTCAAGGAAGGTACTGATGTAATTGGGACGAGCGTTACGGAAGTCGATGTAGTAGGCGTGTTCCCATACATCGATGGTCAGTAAAGCTTTTTCGTTGTGGGCCAAAGGCGTATCGGCATTGGCGGTTTTAGTGACGGCCAACTTGCCATCCTTGACCACCAGCCAAGCCCAGCCAGAACCAAATTGGGTGGCGGCCGCTTCAGCGAATTCATTCTTGAAGGCGTCAAAGTTACCAAAAGCACCATCAATAGCCGTGGCCAGGGCACCACTGGGCGCACCGCCGCCATTGGGCTTCATGCAATGCCAGTAAAATGTGTGGTTCCACACCTGGGCAGCTTGGTTGAAAAGACCGCCATCACTGCTGGTGATGATATCTTCCAGGCTGCTGGAAGCTTTATCGCTTCCTTCAATCAAGCTATTGAGCTTGGTGACATAGGCATTGTGATGTTTGCCGTGGTGGAAATCCAAGGTCTCGGCACTAATGTGCGGAGCAAGGGCGTCTTTGGCGTAGGGTAATTCGGGAAGGCTAAAAGCCATAATGCTACCTCCTTAGGGGTTGCGGTTTGCGATCAGAGTGATCTTGCTTGATGACCTTATCCTAAGTCGTTCAGCGATCGTCTCAAGATCAGAAGGAAAGAATATGCTGGCAAAATTCCAGAATACAAGAATATGGACGCCATTATAGGAGCACCTATGGCGCATGACCTTGCCGGCAACGTACGACGCCTACGTAAGGCCGCATCGCTTACCCAGGCTCAACTAGCCGAGGCTGCGGGTTTGCCTCGGGCTACTGTGGCGGCCTGTGAGCAAGCCGATGCAAATCCTGGTTTACACGTCCTGCTGGCCTTGGCGAAGGTGCTAGGGGTAACCATGGATGAGTTGGTGCGGCCACCACCAACCCAGCGTCATTATAAAGTTCCACGTTCAGAGCATCGTCAAAACCGTTCACCCGATGGCCGTTTCCGGGCAACCATGGTATCACCATTGGCTTCTCGTGGCGTGCAAATCCAAGATGTTGATATGGATCCTGGCTGTAAGTATATTGGTCAGCCGCATCCCAGTGGATCGCAGGAATTCTTTTACGTACTCGAGGGAACGGCAACCCTGATTATCGATGGTGAGGCGGTTACTGTTGCGGCAGGTGACTTGGTGCAGTTTCCCGGCCACCTGCATCACGTGTATCGTAACTTGGAGCAGCGCAGTAGCGTCCATGCCTTGTCGGTGGTAGTGCTGGCTCTCTAAGCATGGTGCTGTAAAAGCACTGGTTACGAGAAGGAAAAATCAATGGGTGAGAGTGTGCAGGCCGCATGCCCTGGGCATAGCCATTCCCGATCTTTGTCTACGCCCCAGGGTCCTTAAAGCAGTGGTTGTCGCAAGACGCGCCCAGTGATGTCGTCAATGGGACAAATCCCTTCAATCGTTTCTGCGGTCCAGGTGGCTGTGCGCAGGGTGAGGCGATAGCCCTGATTGATGGCGCTTAAGCGATGCGTAGGGGGGTGTTCGAGAATACATCGCTCATGAACCCCACCCCACATCTCCAAGCGCCCACTACTGCCTTCTGACACCAGTGAATGATTGATCGACCATCCGTGCTCATAGAGGCCGTGGTGAAGCCGACGGGCCAGATCAGTACTTAGGCGCACATCCATCCAGTGCACGCTACTGGGGTTGCGACAGACAAACCAGCGCAGAAGGGCATCCACCTGAATGTCTCCCAAGCCACCCCAGTACGCACACTCATTATCTACCACCAAAAGCCATGGGTGCCCCAGTTCTTCGGCCCAGGTAATCAGGCCTCGGTCTTGCGGCGGGTCTCCATCAGCGGGAACCGCGGCCACAAAGACCACGCTACCGCTTACCATGCCTTCGGTTTGGATAATGCGCCGTTCATGGAACATGGCAGCTGCATAGGCCCAACGGTAGGAAGCAGAGCGGCCATAAAGTTCGGGATCAG
>REDP01000178.1 GCA_007693455.1 Planctomycetota bacterium
CCGTGGCGGTCGCCGCGGCCATTACAATCGCCATAGCGACGGTTGAATGACCAGGCTGAATCCGTGTCAACCACCACCGGCCACACAAGGCCACCACCACAGAAGCTAGAAGAATGGTTTCACCTTCCACTTTAGGTCCACGCTGCCACATTTGACCTATGACCAACCCCGCTCCTGGGTCGCCCCTGATGGCACACGCGGCACGTGTCTGCAATGCTGAGACCATTCTTTCCCTTATTCATGGAGACCATCATGACCATTCCCGCTGAAGCCCTCCAGACCATCGCTACTGAGACCAGTCGCATCGCTCTTGAGTACCGCAAACACTTGGTGCCAGAAGTGAAACCAGACATGTCAATCGTCACCAATGGCGACAAGGCCGTCGCCAGAGCGGCCCACAAGGCCTTGGCTGAATTGGTCCCAGGCATCATCAGCATCGATGAAGAGGACCCCCAATGCCGGGCCGGGTTCGACCAGGCTGAATGGGCTGCGATCATCGATCCCATCGATGGCACTCACAACTACTGTTCTGGTCTCGAACGCTTTGGCACCGCAATTGGCATCGTTCATCGAGGCATCATGAAGTACGGCCTGCTATCCTTGCCCGAATTCGGGACTGCCATCCTGGCTGGCGCAGACGGCCTGTTCTCTGCCGATCTTCACTCCGGTACACGCACTGCGCTAACGATTCCCCGGCACAAGGCGCCACACGGCAAAAGCGTCGTCTCCTGTGCCCAGAAAATCTGCCGTGAACGCATGCTATCGGATCCGAAAGAAGGCGATGAGGACAATGGCAATCTCTGGACGGGTTGGCTCGCTGCTGACGGATCCGTGGTCTACTCCAACTACCGCCTCATCGAAGGACGCACTGCGGGCTACGTCGGTCTCATCAACCTCTGGGACATCGGCGGGGCCATCCCCTTCTTCGAGCCTATGGGCCTGGAAATGACCTGGCTCGGCAATGGCGAACGCTGCGGCACCACGGTCAATGAACTCATCAGAGGCGACGGCACCAAAGACCATTGGAAGCTCAAGGACAACGTCTTCATCGCTCCGACGAATGGCCTCCAACTGCTAAATGGCCGCATCGTGGTGCCGACCTAACACCTCACCACTTTCGGCAAACCAACCACAGGGACACCATCCCATGAACATCGGATTCAGTAGTTGGAGCATCCGGACGCTCATGAAGAGCATGTCCCTCCTCGATGCGGTAACGTGCACTCAGCAACGCTTCGATCTGCCTTGGTGGGAAGGTTGCATGAGTCACTTTCCCAACAGGCAGTCACCTCAGCAATATTTCGGAACTGGCCTGACGAACATCGTAGGCACCATCAGGATCGACCATGGTGCCAACGGGAATCTGGCTGGGGCGGATCAATCTGTCACCGATGCGTCGATTGCCACCTCCAAGGACTGGCTGGATTTCGCGGCGAGCATCGCCTCCTGTCGAGCAGTGAAGATCAATCCCGGATCCGGACAAGATCTGCATGTCGCGCGCAGTTCATACCAAACAATCGCCGCATACGCCAGCACCCTACAACTGGATGTCCTCATTGAGAACTCCAATGATGGCAGCAAGGGCCCCCTCACCTGCGGCGACTCTCTATTCCGCCTCCTCGACTCCGGTATTGAAGGCATCGGCCTCGTTCTGGATTTGGGCAACTTCCCCGAGGATGGCAGCCGACGCCTTGATCAAATCAGCCGATTACTGCCATATGCCCGAGCGGTGGAGATCAAGGTCACCGACTCCAGCGAAGGCTTTGCCGTCACGGACCGTGAACTTGAACACGCTCTCGGACTTGGGTGGGAGGGTGACGGCTTCATCGACTACAGCGGTGACCAGGATCCATTCGACGCCATCGACTTCGCCCTGATGCGCATCAGGAACTATAGTAGCCGAATCGTCAGCGACAGCTGACGAAAAAAGAATGAATGAATGGTAATGAATGAATAGTCATACTCAATGCTATTCGGCTAACCAGGAGTTATTGCAATGATGTAACTGTAAATTAGCACTTGACTTGCCTCTGAAAAAATTTTTGATATGCATGGACATATCAAGCTGCTCTCCCGCCAATATCTTCAGTCTTATCAGCCAAGCCCTTCCTGGTAAATGGCTACGACAGCGAGGATCACTAGGCCCGCCACAAAAAAGGGGGAATGGTCGCACTTGTCTTTTGCGGACCGCCTTGCCACACTTGATCTATGATCAACCCCCTCTTCTGGGGTGCCCCCTACCAACAAGCCAACCGTCCGCATCCTGCACGGTGGATAAACGACAAGTATGCCCATTCTCATATTCCTCGGTGCGTTCGCTGCCGGATGAATCTAGCAAATTGCCTATGACACTTTCCATGATCAATAGCCTTCCTGTTATAGGTGAGCCATAATCTTAGGCCTACGGGACACTGATGTCGAATCGGACCATCGGACCATCGGACCATCGGACCATCGGACTTGTACCCTTGTTAGCCGAATGGCATTGAATGCGACCCTTCTTGACTCTTGTTCCTACCCGAAACACTAAATGACAACGGCTCCATTGACACCAATAGAAAGCCTCTCACTTACAGTGAAAACGGAGTTTACGGACATCAACAATCTATCACAAGCAATAAGGAAAGAGGACTCTCATGGAATGCGACCAATTACATCATATTCTTCGTCAAGCCAGTGAACTGGCATTGGAGCAACGGGCCCAACTTGAGTTTACTGATAAAACTGATAACAGTTTGGTCACAAATGTTGATGTAGTTGTTGGAACGTTGATTTCTGAATTACTGACTGCTCACTTACCAGAAATCGTTGTCGTCAACGAAGAGGATCCCGTCCCCATAGACGACCTAACCGACATCCCTTGGGCTGCTGTCGTTGACCCCATAGATGGCACCCATAACTTTATTGCCGGACTCGAACGTTGGGGCATATGTATTGGGATTATGCACCACGGGACATTCTGCTACGGGGCACTGGCATTGCCCGATTATGGAACCGCACTAATCCTGGCCTCTGATGGCCTGTTTGAGGTCGAACTGCGAAGCGAGTCCCGCAGTCCTTATTCTCCGCCTCCGCGGCGTGCTCCTAACCATACAAGCATTGTGTCCATGGCACAAAGATTTGCTCGTGCACATGTCAGCCCCACCTGGCCAACCAAGGGGGGAGTGTCTATTGAAGGATCAGTAGTCTACTCCCTGTATCGTACTTTCGAAGGTAAGGTCGTTGCCTATGTTGGACTTGTCAATCTTTGGGATATTGGTGGAGCCATCCCCCTAATGCACGCCTTGGGATTTTCGGCGTGGTGGTTTGATAGCGGCATTAAGGCCAGCCTTATGGTTAGTGATTTGATACGCGGTGATGGCGGCAAGAACCACTATAAGCTTAAGGAACCGATATTCATCGCTCGAGAGAGTGACCTGCGCGTCGAAGACGGGGATTTTATCTGGCCATAGTAACGTTTTCCAGGGTTATGATTTTCAGAGGACCGACGCAGCGTGGTTTCACGTCGCGGTTAACAAAAGATGCGACCAATATGGCAACATAGCAGTCTGCATGATCGAACTTTAAAATAGAATCCCCCTGTTAGGAGACTCAACTTCTCATGACAGCTTGCAGATGTCGGCACCGGGCCACTTAAACACCTTTTTTGATGCGCTTAAGCACTGTCGCATGGGCGGAAGATGTACCCATCAAAAATCCACGCACACAGCGGAAATCCGATATATCATAGCGGTAACATTCGCCGCAAAAAGTTGTCATTCTTCCACCAGCTTCTCGGATAATCACATCGGCAGCCGCTACATCCCAGAACTTCGGCACCACTCTCGTTTCCTCGGACAATGGCAGGGTTGGGTACAGCTGTGCGTCACCACGCAGCAATAGAAGGGTTTTCACCACAACGGATCCAGCTGTAACACTCCGCAATTCTCTAGATGGGTCAATCAACTGAAGCGCACGCTCGTATACGGGGCGATCTTCTGCGTTTTTGCTGCACAGAAAGGTTTCACATTTACCCTCGCTGAGATGCACTGGTTCCCCATTAAGACGCACTCCCTCACCTGCCACGGCCCAAGCGAGCAAATTCATGGCCGGAGCATAGAGCACTCCAACCACTGGGCGGCCATCTTGAATGAGAGCAACTGAAAATCCGAAATGACCTGTCTTGCCTTTAAAACCCATCGTCCCATCAATGGGATCCACCATCCAAATACGTTTCGACCTATACCAATCCTCATCCGGCACTCGTTCTTCGGTGAGTAGCTTATCTTCAGGCCAAGTACTACCAAAATAATCAGCAACTATTTTATCGATTCTTCCATCAATCTCAGTAAATATAGCTGATTCTGGTGTGGCCTCCCCTGGCTTCATTGACACGGTATACTTAGTATCGTAGTAATGCATCATTACACTACCTGCGAGGTGGGCTAGGCCCAATGCACCGTTTAGTTCCTTACTGTATTTCTTCGACTCAGTTGAATACATTATTGCCTCCTTTTATTAATCTGCGACAGCTTTCGTGAACGGGTATGCTCACGGCCCGATTGGGTGGCATGATCCTTCCCCCGATGACACCCGCGACACCTTTCATGTCATTTCTGCGCTGCATCCGCAGCCAGTGGCTGGCTGAACGGAGAGCTTGTTCACCGCAAGGTCTGCATCTGTGCTTTAAACTGGCAGCGGATGGCATGGCCTGCGATGCTGATCCTACACAGTCCCACCCGGCTGTCTGACGACAAGTGTGACCGGCCTTTTTTGCTTTTGGTTCAATCATGAGGCCGCCGAGTTTACAAATGGCCCATGTAGCCAATCACAGAGAATCGATTGACCTGCTCGACATAGCCGTCAAGCAGATCCAGGCAGGCATCGAGATCCCGATAGGCATAGGGCCCCTCGCCACGCAGTGAGGCGTCGGCGATGCTTTCGGGGATCATGATGGAACGACGCAGGGCCGCGAAGTCGTAACCATCAGCCAGGGTCTTCCCCTCCGAGCGGGAGACGGTGCGACCGGTGCCGTGGCTCAGAGCGTTGAGTACCCCGGTAACGCGATCGGTGGCCCTAACCAACGCCACATCCCCAGCCATGTGGGAGGGAATGATATTCATCGCGCCGGGTTGCACATGGACCGCGCCTTTCCTAATGATTGCTCCGCCGTTGTCCAAGGCTTCAAAGGTATTATGGGGAAGGTCCAGAACCAGATCCAAGGGCCCAAGAGCAGCCTCTGCGGCTGCCTGGATGGCGGCCCGGTTTTCTTCAGCCCAGGTCACCACCCGGCAGAATTCACGATCGAAGGTCGGCGGATCGTCGATATGGGCATCAACCAGGCCGGACTCCAGACGCGAGCCGGTGTGGATCAGCAGATGTAGGCTGTCGCCATCGTAAGGCGCAAGAGCATCCAGAAAGTGGTTGCCCCCTCCTAGGTCGCCCAGTCCACCGGCATTGCGACGCAAGCGGTCGGCCAACTGGTCCCAGGCGTCGCGGTCGAGGTCGGCCGGGCTCAGGGAGCGACTGCGCAGCAGTCGCATCCCACAACCACAGTCACTCACTGCAAATCGCCGCCAGTCGGGCTGATGGGTCAGGATGGCAGTGCCAGTTGGTACGGGGGCCTTGCCAGGACAGGCATCGGGGAAAAAGACGACCTGCTCGGCGACAAGTCCTCGCGGCAACCAGCTTCTCAGGAGGCCTTCTTGCTGGCCGGATAGATTGGTCAGGTGCATGTTGTTCTCCTGAAAATAAAACTATGGATAATAGAAGGCATGTCATTAGGGCAACGGTATTCGCCGGAACGGCCTTTATGCGTAGATGCAAATCGACCGTGCACAGTGAGGCCTGGGGAACTTTAAGACCCAGCGCCGCGGCTGCCACTCAGTGTCTGCACTGGACATTTTCCTTCTCCATATATCCATAACGATGCGCCCCGACATTTTTGGGCAACTGCAGAAATATGCCAAGAATCCCTGCAGTAATCCTTGGAAACAAACTCCTTAGCCATTAGACTGAATGGCATGGAAGAATGGTTGTCTTTTCCTGCCCACCCTGCCACAGTTTGCGCATGACCACCCCTGCTCCTGAGTCGCCCCCAATGGCACCCGCGGCACTCTCCATGTCATCTCGAGCAGCACCCTTCGCCAGTGACTACTACATGGCGAGCTTGTTCATCGGGAGGCTCGGTACTTTGCCCCTGGCTGCGTATGGCACCACCTGCGATGCTAATTGCCGGTAGCACACCCCCGCAGTCAATCATATGACGTCTATTCTCGATCATCTGTTTGACCTGATCCGGCTGGAGGACCTTATTTCCTGGGGTTGGCTGGGATGTATCGGATTGCTGCTGGCCGGATGGGGCAGTTGTGCCGGCATACTTGTCGTGACTTCTTATCTGCATAAACACAAATGGTCAGTCGCGTATACGCGCAAGATTCTGCATCTGGCACTATTCCTAGTGGCAATGATGGTTCTTCTGCTCGGTGGACGTCCCGCCTTATTTCTATGGGGGACTGGAGCCTCTGTCGTATTGGTGGCCATTCTCCTGAATCCCAAGCGTGGTCCTGCGTTTTGGTCTTTTGTACGGGTGAATGATACCCCCTATGAAATTCTGCATACGGTCGTGCCATATTTGGCCACCGTGATTGGTGGTGTAATCACTGTCACCTGTTTTGGAGAACATGCCAGTGTCGCAGGTCTACTCGTGGCAGGCCTGGGCGATGCCGTGGGTGAACCAGTCGGCACTGCATTGGGGCGGCATCGCTATCGAGTATGGTCACTGACCGCACAGCCCGTAACGCGATCTTGGGAAGGCAGTGCTGCCGTGCTCCTAGTGAGCTGGATCGTGATCGGTGTGTTCCTGCTTGCCTCTGGTGTCCCAAACGCGTGGATCTGGGCCTTCGGCATAGCAGTAGCGTCCGCCGTGGCCGAGGGGATCAGCCCACACGGCACCGACAATGCCCTGCTACAAGTTATTCCCTCGAGCATCGTTGCGGAGCTAGTCCATGCATATCCCATGGTTACCCTTCAAGTACTGTGACCATCTAATCCAGCGGCTGCCTTATCCGGCCGTAAGTGTCGGTATCGGGCTATTTGTTATGTACTACGGATTACCGCTCTTGGCCTGCGCCCTGTCCGAAGACCCCTCTCTGGTACATCTCTACCTACGAGACCCTGTGCACCTCGCCTTCACGGCATTTATTGCCTTGGGGGCAGCACTCGGCATGGAGATCATGAAACGAGGCAAAACCATTTTGAGCCATTTGACCAACGCGCCAATCCCCCTAGGCCAGGTTCGGTGGTTAGCGCATGGCTATCTTATAGGTGTCCCCCTCGCAATTATCCTCGGTATCACCAACGGGCGGCACCTACTTGATGGTCATGATTCTCAGTGGTGGGGATCAAGTAGGCATGGGCTTGCGGGCTATGTCCTACTGGTCGGGGTCGGTGTACTTACCATCGCAGCTATTCAGGGCCTAGGTATGATTCTTTCGATGACGGTAGACATTGGTCGCATTTGTAAAACGGGCCTGCGGCTTCATCTTTCTCACCCGGATAATTGCTGTGGCCTGAAACCACTTGGCAGTCTGATTATGCGGTTGTGGGGAATCGCGCTGCTGATTTCGGCGGCTGTATATCTCGCCGTTTCGATTGGATATCATGGTGTCGAGGAACAAATAGGAACCTGGGCAGTAGCCTTGGCACTCACTTCTGTTCTACCCTGCATTGCCGTGGCCCCCCTATGGATGAGCAGTCGCGCCTTGCGTCGGCATCAGGTCTCATGGCTGACTCCATTAGATGCGGCCATCACTGAACGCTTGGAACACATCAAATTCAACGATGCGATAGGAATCGCGCAGGTCGCAGACATGATGCATATTCGTGAGCGCATCGATCGACTCAATATATTCCCCTTCAATCCCCGCGTACTAGCGTTCGCAGCATTGCTCAACGCCACGCAGATCCTGGTGACTTTCAATCGAT
>REDP01000206.1 GCA_007693455.1 Planctomycetota bacterium
ATATTGCCGACTACAACGCCCTCGGTGAAATTGAACTCTCCCAGCGCCTGGAACGCAAGGGCAAAGATTTGGCGGACTTGCCTGGCATCGATATCACCATGCCCTACATTATCATTCTGGTAGACGAATACGCTGATCTTATGATGGTGAATAAGGACGTGGAAAAATCTATTGTTCGCCTTACTGCCAAAAGTCGCGCCTGCGGTATTCATATTATCCTTACTACCCAACGTCCATCTGCCGACGTGGTAACTGGACTGATCAAAAGCAACCTCCCGGCCCGCATCTCCTTCCGCGTGGCCGACAAAAACAACTCACGCGTGGTGTTGGATGCGGGAGGAGCGGAAAATCTCCTTGGTAAGGGTGATATGCTGTATCTTCCCCCTGGCTCATCGAGCTTGTGGCGTGGTCAAGGTGTATGGGTGAAGGACCATGAAATTGATGCCGTCATTGAACACGCCAAGTCTCAGGGAACCCCCGAATACGATGATACCATCTTTAAAGTGGGTGCTGTTGCCTTGGCTGGAGGCGGTGCCAGCGGTTCTGCAGACGGCTCAGACTGGGTGAGCGATCTGCAATTCCATGAGTCCGTTTGGGCGATGTATAAGTACAATAAGACGGGAGCTGATTTCCTGCGTCGCAAATGCCAAATCGGCTATAACAAGGCCACCAGCTATGTGGAACAACTCGAGGATCTGGGCTTTCTGGGCCCCCAGAAAGCAAGCAAGGGCCGTGAACTATTACGTAGCTGGGATGATTGGCTGGATCTTCTCAAAGATAATGACGTGGACATTGATCCCGAAATGTATGAGTTCTACACCAACCCCTTTGCCTAACCGCAATACTGTCAAGGTGGCGCAACGCTCGCCCCCGGGCACAAGCCAGGACGGCTCAAAGCTTGTCAGGAAAAGATGTGCCCGCTTCGCGGGGCATGCGCTTAACGCAAAAAATACACCTTTCGGGAATTTTTTGCTGGCCGATCGGGAGACCGGCGCCCCCAGGGACAAGCTTTGCGCTGCCGCAGGGCACAAGCTTTGCGCTCACATGCATCCCACGGCAAGCCGCCACTTTACACGGCCATATTGGCCCATAGCATCCCGCCCTTCACAAGGCGCGTTTACGATGCCGATGCCATAAGGCGTTGGCTTATAAAGGAGTGTATTATGGCACATAAAACTGGTCAGGGTAGCACCAGCAACGGTCGCGATTCCAATGCCCAACGTCGTGGCGTTAAGAAATATGGCGGCGAAAGCGTTGTTGCGGGTAACATTATCATTCGCCAATGCGGCACCCGCTTTAAGCCCGGCCAAGGGGTTGGCCTGGGCAAGGACTATACCATTTTCGCACTACGCGATGGTGTGGTGCAATTTCGCAGCAACCGTCGGGTTGATGTTGTTGCCGCTGGCAACTAAACAGCGCAATCTCCATCTGCTATGCTGATGTATATACGGCTGATCGTGACTCTACGATCGGCCGTATGACGTTTTCATAGGGCCGTGAAAGAACCGCATAAAATGCTATGGCTTCTGCGTCACTATCACCTCAGCGATCAACAGGCGGCACTTCTTGCCGATTCATTTGCTGAGCATGAATACCATGATTTCACCCAAAGTTCGCATGTCGCAGGGGGCCAAGAACTGACCTGCTATGGACGCGATGGCGCTCTTCCTACGGCAATTGAAGAACTTCTGCAGCCCTATTCCATGCAATCTCAGACGCTCGTAGATGAGCGCGACCTCCTGCGCCCCTACGATCCGCAGCAGCCTGTCTGGCTCCGCGATGACGTGGTCTTACTGGGTGACGGCATGCAAGCCCCTGAGAACGCCAGCATCCGCATCCCCCTGCATAGTGGCCCCGCCTTTGGCGATGGTCGCCACCCCACTACTCGGCTGGCAGCGGCAATGATGGCCCATGTTCCATGGCACCTGGGTTTACGCACCATTGATATGGGTGCAGGCAGTGGGGTTCTGGGAATACTGGCGCACCATTGCGGGGCGCAACTCTGCGCCCTTACTGATATTGATGCCGACTCACTGCGCAGCTGCCGTGAAAATCTCCAGCGCAACAACTGCCCATCATCCCTAGCACAGCACGCCCACCTCCTCCAGGGTCTCCACCTGGATCCAGTCGAGGTTATTATTGCGAATATATACGCTGAACTGCTTGAGGAGATGCTGCTGAGTCCCGAATGCCACACCCTTCTTCCCCAAGGGTGGATGATTCTCTCTGGCATTAGCCATCAAAAAATCGCCCATCTGCGGCTCATCCTCAAGCAACACGGATGGATGATCCAGGACGAATGTGACGAAGCTTGGTGGCATGCACTCTGCGTCCACAAATAAGTCGTCAACGCTAGAACGCTAGCGCTGATGTATCCTAACAACGGCCGTACAGCCGGCAATCACCCCAGGGCGCCTGCCCCAGGCAAGAGTCGTTGCTTTTGCGCTATTTCCTACGGTTGCCATTCAACCCCAACTGCGCCCCTATGATCAACGATCAAAACCGCAAGAGTGCCCCCTCTGCAAGGCGGCGAGGACGATGTTTGGTGGGCCAAATGAGGACGAGCCAACGCCGCAGAGGGGCGTGCTTAGGTGACATTTCCTGCCGCTGCCATTCAACCCCAACTGCGCCCCTATGATCAACGATCAAAACCGCAAGAGTGCCCCCTCTGCAAGGCGGCGAGGACGATGTTTGGTGGGCCAAATGAGGACGAGCCAACGCCGCAGAGGGGGTGCTATTGCGGTTTTAGGTTCGACACGAGGTGCTGGGGTCACTGTGATAGCCCTTGCCTCTCCGCGCTTATTCTCACAGTTGCGCGCTTGCGGATACGAGATGGCTCGGCCGCCAAAGTACCCCCCCATAAACATGATGTGCGCAACACGCTCGCATCCTCTTTTCTCGGAAGGAACGCTATGTACATTGAAGATGTCAAAGCCCGCCAAGTACTCGATAGCCGTGGCAATCCCACTGTTGAGGTAGACATCGCCCTGGAAGACGGCTCCCTTGGCCGCGCTGCCGTGCCCTCTGGTGCCTCTACGGGCATTTATGAGGCTTGCGAATTACGCGATGGCGATAAATCACGTTACCTGGGTAAAGGTGTCAGCAAAGCCGTTGCCAATGTGAATGATCTCATCGGCCCCGAACTCATCGGCCTGGAAGCTGCTGATCAACGCGGCATCGACAATCTACTCATCGACATAGATGGAACCGAGAACAAGTCCAAGCTTGGCGCCAATGCCATTCTGGGCGTCTCCCTGGCCCTGGCCAAGGCTGCCGCACAGGCTCACGGCCTACCCCTCTACCGTTACATTGGCGGCACCAATGCCCGCCAGCTGCCAGTGCCAATGGCCAACATTATTAACGGTGGCAAACATGCCGACAACAAGATCGACTTCCAAGAGTTTATGATCATGCCCGTGGGTGCCGAAAACTTTAGCGAAGGCATCCGCCAAGTGGCAGAAGTTTTTCACACCTTAAAAGGCGTTTTGAAAAAATCCGGGCACAATACTGCTGTTGGCGATGAAGGTGGCTTTGCCCCTTCCTGCGACAATGAAGATGCCCTCAAGTTTATTATGGAAGCCATCGACAAGGCTGGTTATAAGGCTGGCCGTGATGCAGACTTTGCCATCGCCCTCGACACTGCTTCATCAGAACTCTGGGACGAAGGGGATAAAAAGGGCTACAAGTTCTGGAAGTCCAACCCCGACAAGCTTTTCACTGCCGAAGAAATGGTTGGCATCTTTAAGGGCTGGTGCGACACCTATCCCATTATCTCCATCGAAGACGCTCTGGATCAAGATGACTGGGACGGTTACGTCACCCTTACCAAAGAGCTCGGCGATAGCGTACAGATCGTTGGTGATGACTTCTTTGTAACCAACCCCAAGCGCTTCCATGAAGGCGTAAAGAAAGAGGCCTGCAACTCTATTCTAATCAAGGTCAATCAAATCGGCACCCTGACCGAAACCCTCGATTGCATTGAACTCGCCAAGCGTAATCGCTACACCTGCGTATTGTCGCACCGCAGTGGTGAAACGGAAGATTCCACTATCGCGGACATCGCCGTGGCCACCAACTGCGGACAAATCAAAACTGGTTCGGCATCCCGTTCCGACCGCATGGCCAAGTACAACCAACTGCTTCGTATCGAAGAGGAACTCGGCAAAGAAGCCCTCTACCAAGGGCTCTCCAGCTTCTACAACCTCTATCGCTAAAGCTGTATACCGTGAAGAGCCGCGTAGCAGCGTGATCATCGATCACGCTGCTACTGTTTTACGACACAGGATGTCACAACCTTGGATAAGGAACCATAACCGGTCTACTGATCGGCCCACAAAAACCTCCCAGATGGGTGTTTCTGTCATCAAGGATACTGTGCTACACCCTGCGTTGAGCTACTGAAGCGCACTTGTGGTCAGGCAATCACCAATAGGCTAAGCCTCTGCCGTAGAAGGAGGGCTGGTGCGGGATTCATTCCGTTTCCTTAGAGCGATTATTCGCGATCGACGAACAGTGGGAGCCATTGCTCCTTCTGGCAGGCATTTGGCGGCATGCGTTGTTCGCTCACTGGGAACCCTTGAGCCTGGTTCAATCATTGTTGAATTAGGGCCTGGCACGGGCATCTTTACGCGGGCCATCTGTAGGCGCCATCCACGCTGCCATGTGGTCGCTATAGAAATTGATCGCTACCTGGCAAATACTTTGGATAGGGCCTTACCCCAGGCTCGTGTAATACATGGCTGTGCCACCAAAATACGCGAGCACTTACAAAAACTCGGTCTTGATCCTTCACGTGTTGCTGCTGTTGTTTCTGGACTGCCTCTATTGGTCCTTCCCGACAACCTTCCTGCGCGCATTCTCGATGAGGTCACGGAAACGCTTCCCGAAGGCGCGCGCTTTGTTCAGTTTACCTATTCACGCCTTGCCTGGCGCCGCTTCACTCCACAACGACTACGCTTTTTACGTGCCTACTTAGTCGTGAGTAACATCCCCCCCGCAAGCGTCTTGGTCTTTAGCAAGGCTCAGCATGCTCCTCCCGATGCAGGTCGTCTCCGACGCATAAAAAAACCACGGCCACGCGGTCGGCGGTTATTCGGGGTCATACCTCGCCGTTCTCGTAATATTTCTTCCTAACCGGCAGCGTACCATGTCGCTCGCATAGCCCAAGCGCACGCTCCCCTTTTTCTGGGACCTCCAGTTGGCCCATGCAACCAAATATCATAGCTCGCCCACAACATCCTATTAGTCGCTCGCTCATTGATCGCGATGTGGTTAACATCCTCTACCGCCTCAAGCATGCTGGTTACCAAGCCTACATCGTTGGTGGAGCAGTACGCGACATTCTACGCGGCGAACAGCCCAAAGATTTTGATATCGCCACCGATGCACGGCCCATGGAGCTACGGCGGATGTTTCGCAATAGCCGCATCATCGGTCGCCGCTTTCGCTTGGTACATATCTTTTTTGGCCATAAAAATATTGAAGTCGCCACTTTGCGAGAAACAGTCCAGCCGGATGTTGATGAAGAACTCCTGCAAACGGAAGCACACCTCCGCCTTGATGATGAACGCATGTGGGGAACCGTGGAAAGCGATGCCCTTCGTCGTGACTTTACCTGTAATGCTCTGTATTACTCCATAGATGATTTTTCCATCCTTGACTACGTTGGCGGGGTAGAGGACGTACACGCTAATATTCTCCGTAGTATCGGTGATCCTGCCATTCGTTTTTGCGAAGATCCTGTGCGCATGCTGCGTGCGGTGAAATTCGCTGCTCGATTCGGTTTTCGCATTGCCGAACAAACCGCTGTGGCCATGCTTCAATGTGCCGGCGAAATAACCAAAGCCTCTCGCTTTCGTGTTACCGAAGAAGTATTTCGCATTTTAATGCAAAAAAATCGCCACCAAGGCCTGGCCATGCTGCGCGATTACAACCTCTTAGACCACCTCTTCCCCACGTGGCTTGAGGCAATCGGCGCAGAAGGCCTTGATCAAGTCATCGAATTTTTCGATACCGTTGAACACCATAGTGGCCAAGGCAACTTCCTTCCCTTGGAAGTTTTAACAGCAGGACTTTTTCTCCCCATGCTTGATGAAGTAGAGGTGGAATCACGCAACTACACCGATCATGCTGCGGCGATGACCCAGGAAGTACGAGACATCGCCCGAGATATGGACCTTCCCAAACGCCTCGTCTCCTCAGTCATCATTCTCCTGCGGGGACAACTCTACATGCTCTACCTTGCCAATCGGCCAAGGCAAATTAGCAAGTTTGTCGCAAATCGTGAATTTGACTGGATTTGGCGTCTTCATGACCTCGCCTTTGGTCATCTCCCGCAACTGCATATCATTCAAGAACGTTGGCTCAGCGAACGCGAGCGGCTCCCCACCCCCTTGGGCGGTTGGGTCGACCATCCGGATCAACGCGATATCTTCTCTTTCCGAGGCATAACAGGCGGAGGACGACGACGCGCCGATGAACCAGCAAGCATTATCGTCGACAGTGACACCGGCGCAGGTCGATCTCGTCGCCGCCGACGGCGGCGACGCTAGGGCCGTTCACCGCAATGTCGCCAACCGCACCACGACAACGCCTCGCCCTTGACCTAACCCTCGATGGTACGGGATACGCAGGCACCGCCATCCAGCCAGCCCACACGCCGACTCTCCATAGACACCTCAGCGGCATCCTCGATCACCTTGACCAGGGAAGTGGTACATCCCTGGCATGTTGCAGTCGCCTTGATGCGGGAGTTGCTGCCGAGCACTTTCCCGTGCACTGTGACATATCCTCCACCTGGGACCCCTTGCGCCTGGTCCTAGCCATCAACGGGCAACTCATCAGCCCGCAGAAATTGCGCCATGCCGTAGTACTGCGCTGGGCTCGTGTTGATCCGGACTGGGATAGTCGGCGCAGCGCACACTCCAAGACCTACCGTTACTCCATCCTCATCCGCCGCGCCCCCCTCCTCTCGTCGCAACACGGATATTGGCTTCGCCATATGCCCAATATAGACAGCCTTCAAGCCTGCGCTAAGGCACTCCTCGGAAGTCACGACCTAGCAGGGTTCGCATGTCTTCGCGGCGATGCCAGCGATGCCTACCACCCCACACGAGCCATTACCCACAGCTCTTGGAACCACTCCCCAGCCCCAGGTGGTGGTCACTGGCTACACTATACCGTAACTGGCGAGGGATTTCTTTATAAACAGGTACGCGGCATGGTCGGCGCCATGCTTGCCTGCGCCAACACCCGCAGCACAGCCAACATCAATACCTTCACTCAGGTCATCTATAGCGGCCGCAGCGCCACACGCCTCGGCGAAGTCGCCCCAGCTCGCGGTCTCTGCCTACTTAATGTCGACTATGGGGCACGCACTCCTCGCTGGCACGATCTCCAATAGGTGACGAGACAGAAGACAATTGAGCTCACACCCATGCCTTGCATCGTCCCAATAAGCAGCCCGGCAGTGGAGCACAGGAGCTTGCCATAGAAGGCAAAACGTGCCATATTGCGAGGCTCTTGGCAGTGTCCTCCCATCGAGGATTTCCTTCTCGCCACGCTCAAAACCAACGCCCTCCAGATCCACTCTAACCCCACCCAAGCAGGCCTGAATCCGGACCTTGACGACACCGCCAGCAGCCTATGCTCTGCCAACCTCAGCACGAGCAACATCATCTGGAGAGGTGGCAGAGCGGCTGAATGCACATCCTTGCTAAGGATGCGAGGGGGTAACCCCTCCGAGGGTTCGAATCCCTCCCTCTCCGCTTTTTGTTTTGGGGGCGTTGCCCCCATGCCCCCACTGGCTTTGTCGGGGCTCGGGTTTCGCGGCTACGCCGCTGCACCCGTGGGCGCATCGCTGCGCGATTATATGCGCCCACCACCCCTCGGCGCC
>REDP01000148.1 GCA_007693455.1 Planctomycetota bacterium
AAAGGTCCAAGAAACGGTCAACCCTGAAAGGGTTGCGGAGGCTCAGAGCAGGGCAGACGCGAGATTCTTGCTGTGAAGATAATATGCCCATAAACGGCGGCGCAGCCCCGGAATGGAGCAGGATGGCATCACAATATGTACGTCTTCGCAACCCCGTTGGGGTTGACCCGCCACTCCATTCGTTCCCAGGGTAGCGCCTGTGGCGCAACCCTGGGCTGGGTTACGGAGCCCCGTTGGGGCTCGATCAGGCCACACGCCTGCGTATCGCAAATGCTTCATGCCGTTGGTCGGGAGATCGGCGATCCCGGAGGCAAGCTTTGCGCCGCCCTAGGCTGCGCCAGGGAGTAACGCGAATACCGCATTCCCGATCTGCTGAGAGCCAAATATCACGCGCGAGACAGCTACAGCTTGAGCCTCACAGAGAGTTTGCGATAGTTGGCACATCATGGCATCTCACGACCCCCTCTTTTCTTCAGCCGACGATCATCTGCGTTGGCTCACGCAACAAGCAAGCCTTCCCCAAGGTTGGCGGGTGGCGACCGGTAGCTGCCCTTTCACTCCCCCCGAAAGCGGCAATGCTGCCCAGGTCACCCTCAGCCTCTTGGTGCCCGACCGGCCCACCCCAGCCTTTGCGGGGGTATTTACCCGCAATGCCTTTCCTGGGGCTCCGATTATTGTTGGTCGCAAGCGGCTTTTAGAGTCCCATTGCGGGGGCGTAGTGATCAACAATAAGATTAGCAACGTCTGTGCTCCTGAAGGCATTAGCCGCGCTGAAGAGGTCTGCGCAGCCGTAGGCACAGCCCTGGGCTTGCCAGGCCAGCAGATCATCCCCTCAAGCACTGGGGTCATTGGCTGGCGCTTACCTGCCGAAGAGCTCAGCGCCATAGCACCCAGCGTTGTTGCTGACCTGCAGTCACACAGCATCCTCCCCGCTGCTCAGGGCATTATGACCACCGACTGCTTCCCCAAGGTGCGCCGCGTGCGCCTACCAGGAGGCGCATGTATTGTCGGCATCGCCAAAGGCGCGGGCATGGTGGAGCCGAATATGGCGACCATGCTGGTATATCTGCTCACCGATGCGGTGGTTGAGCGCGAGCAACTTCGTGCCGCCCTACCAGCCGCCGTGGCACCATCCTTTAATGCCATCTCCATTGATAGTGATCAAAGCACTTCCGATACGGTTCTCGCCCTCAGTTCGCAGGTTATCCCCGGGGTAAGCGATGACAGCCTACGCCAGGGCTTGCGTCAGCTATGTATGGAACTTGCCGAAGATGTGGTGCGCAATGGCGAAGGCGTGCGGCATGTGCAACGAGTAACCGTGCGTGGCACCAAGGACGACGCTATGGCCAAGACTATAGGCAAAGCGGTAATCAACGCTCCGTTATGGAAAACAGCCCTCGCTGGTAATGACCCCAACGTGGGACGCTTGCTCATGGCCGTGGGCAAAGCCCTCGGCAACCAGTATCCAGATTTCTGTGGTGATGCACTGCGTATGTCCATTGCCGATGAAGAGATTTTCGCCCAGGGCTGTTTTCAATTGAATCCCGAGCGCGAGCAACGCCTGCAAGCCTACTTCCAACACTGCGAACTCTACCCCGCTCGTCCTGCCAGTGATGGCATTACCTTTACCAGCCCAGTCAGATATCCACCGCATCCTCGGGTGGTGGAGATCAGCATTGACCTGGGCCGCGGTGACGGGGCCTTTACGGTTATCGGTGGAGATCTTACCCATGAATACATTACTGAAAATGCCGATTATCGCTCATAAAACCTGGCATCCGCACCCTCTCACAATCCTGAGCACCCTGCTTCTGCTCGCCCTGGTTGCCGGCAATGCCCCCCTAACTGGAGAGGACAGCGATACCCAACGGCGGGAGGCCATTCGCAACGAATTGGCGCAAATGACTGCTGCCGCAGAGCTGTCCCAGGCGTTTCATCTCATTCATGAACTGGTAGCCCCCAGTGTCGCATCCATTCATATCAACCAAAGTTTGGTACAATTGGATCGGCAATCAGGCACCGTTGAAACCCTGGATCTACAGCTGGGCGAAGGCTCTGGATTTGTGGTAGCAAGCACTCCCGAGCACAGTTACCTGCTCACCAATGCGCATGTCGTACTACGCACCAATCGCCGCCAAGATTTCATTCGCGATGACAGCGATCGCCCCCTCTGGCACAGCAATATCCGCGTCAGCCTCTCCGACCAACGCATGGTGGACGCCGAACCCATTGGCGCCGACACCAAATCAGATCTCGCCATGCTTCGCATTGCCATTGGCGACCTACCGCCTGTTGCCTGGGGCGATTCCGATGCCGCCCGCGTCGGTGACTGGGTACTGGCCCTGGGCTTTCCTTTGGGAGTGGGATATTCAGCAACCGCTGGAATCATCTCCGCCAAGGCCCGTAGCACTGGCATCTACCGCCGCGAAGGTGGTTTTGAGGCATTTATTCAGACTGATGCGGCAATCAATCCGGGCAATAGTGGTGGGCCCATGCTCAATCTCCAGGGCCAAGTCATTGGCGTCAATGCCAACATCATGACACGATCTGGCGGGGCCAGTGGTATCGGCTTTGCCATCCCCGCCAATCTGGCGCATCGCGTAGCCGAAGACCTGATGAAAGATGGCATCATTTCACGACCCATGATTGGAGTGCAAATGAGTCAGGTTGATCCGGGCATTGCCGAAGAACGACAGCTCAGCAACCGTCAGGCAGTCAGCATTGTCCGAGTGATGCCGGGATCCCCTGCTGCCGAGGCCGGAATCCAACGCGGCGACATTATTCTTGCCGTAGAAGGACGCCCCGTGGCTGGGATAGAACAGTTCCGCGCCCGCATAGCCGCCGCCCGCATTGGCCACCCCTTACGCCTGAGCGTATGGCGCAATGGCACTACCAGCGACCTGGAGATCATCCCCAGTAGCTGGGAAGACTACACCGAGATGCTTGGCAAACATATGCCTGAAGAGGATGATGCCGTGCGCTGGTCCAATTTTGGCATGAGCCTGAGCGATGACGAGCAACGGGGCATTATGATTAGCACCGTTGATGAAGACTCCCCAGCATTCCGTGCTGGCCTGCGCCCTGGTACGCGCATCCTACGCATTGGTGGCATCGGTCCCGTACACTCCAGCCAAGACCTTGCTCACCTTGATAGTCGCAGCGAACTCACCCTCGAAGTCTACCACCAACGACGCATTCTCCTGGTACGCCTGCGCCAACCCTAAAGTGACCTTCCTGGTCACAGACTGTGTAGCAGTAGCCATGGGAGAGCATTGCGTACTCGTGGCTGAGATATATCTTTAGCGCATGCCTGAAGATCAAACTCCGTGGAAAGTGGTACAAACACAAAACTCAGCGGAGGCTGAGCATCTCCTTAATTCCATCGATGAAAACGCCAGTCTGGTCCTGGTATTTGCGAGTCCCAAGGTTGATTGTGAAAATGTGGCGAAGCGTTGCCATGCGCGTTGGGGACAGCGCGTCATTGGCTGTACCACTGCAGGCGAAATCGGTCCCCAGGGCTATGGCGACCACGGCCTGAGTATCTGCGCCTTTGCTGCAAATACGGTGATCAGCGAAACGGTATGCATTAAGGACCTGCATCATCCAAATCTCACAGCGCTCGCGCACTGGCAGCGGCGTTGCCAGGGGCATCTTGCCCTTAGCGCTGCACCCATGCATGGCATTGCCATCCTTCTCTGCGATGGGCTCTGTCAGTGCGAAGAACATCTCGCCGCGCAGATCAGATCCTTTGTTCCAGATTGTCCGCTTATTGGCGCCAGTGCTGGCGATGACGCCCTTTTCCATCAGACCGGTGTTTTACACCAGGGGGCCTTCGCCAGCAACCAAGCTACGCTCACCTGGATCGCTAGCACACAGGTCTCTTTTGAGACCCTGCATCTCAACGACTTTACACCCATCAGTGATGATATGGTCATCACCAAAGCCCAATCCAGCGAGCGTACAATCAGCGAGATTGACGGATTCAATGCTCTGGAAATATATCGTAAACATCTTGGCGATAGTAAGCGTGCTCTGGACATCAACGATTTTGCCATGCATAGCTTGATGCTGACCATTGGTGGTAAGTCATTTGTCCGCTCGGTACGCAGCGCAACAGCCGATGGCACCTTGATAATGCACTCTGCCATTGATGAGGGCATGCTGGTTCGTATTGGTCGCACTGGCCCTGTCCTACCATCCCTGCAAGCGAGCATAGCTACGGCTACGGCTGACCCCAACCATCTCGGCATGCTACACTTTGATTGCATCCATCGGCGCCTCGAATTGCAGCGCCTCAACGACCTCTCTGCCGCCCATAAGCTCTTGCAGGAGGGCACAGCAGGAGGCTTTGTCACCTACGGTGAAATTTCCGAAGGACTCCATGTCAATCAAACCTGCACGGGAATGCGCATACGACGAGCCTCGCATGGATGAGAACACCCTTCCGAACAATCTTGAGGAAGCACAAGAAGAAATCCTGCGTTTACGCCGGATTCGTGACGCACTCAAATCCCGCATGCGCCGCATGTCCGCCTTACCGGGTGACCATGATGTTCTTCTTGAAAGCCACGTCCTTCTCCAGCATGCCGTTGACGAGAAGACTGCAGACCTTCGACTGCAATTAGACAACGTACGGCGTTTACGTACGCTTCTCGAACATTCCCAACGCATGGCCGAAGTCGGCGGATGGGAAATTGATGCAAACAGTGAGCACCTGTACTGCACCACCGAAACCAGGGCCATCCTTGGCCTTGCTCCTGACTCTCAACCCAGTCTCAATGAAGTGATCGGCTATTTCCTCCCTCCATTCAAGCAACAGATTACTCAGCTCGTTGCCGCTGCCATGCAACACGGACAAGGCTTTGATCTTGAATGCTGCCTGCGCAATGCGCGCGGTACGTCCATCTGGACCCGCCTCGTTGGCGAACCACATCGGGATGGCACAAACATTCCCCGCATCTACGGTTCGATCCAAAACATCACCCAGCAACGTGAACACCATCGAGCCCTGCAGGCAAGTGAAGAACGCTTTCGCATGATTACTGCCTCCATCTCGGATGGACTGGTTGCGTTTAGTGGGCCAACGTTTCGCATCGACTATGTTTCCCCGTCAATGCAAGAAATGTCGGGCTACGCCGTGTCCGATATCTGTAGGTTTCAGCAAAAACAGATACTCCGTCTGATTCATCCCGACGATCGTTCGCAAGTGCTGCGTAAACTCCGCGAGACCATTGCACATCGGCATACGAGCGCTCGCTATAGCTTCCGCTTTCGCAATGCCGATGGATCCTGGACATGGCGGGAAGATCATGCCTCGCTGGCCTACAATCATACGGGCAAAGTGCGGCAGATGTTCGTGGTGTGTCGTGATATTACTGAGATTGTTCATTATCGCCAGCACCTTGAAGAACTCACCTATAAAGCGCAAGAAGCCAACCAAGCCAAAAGCGACTTTCTCGCCAGCATGAGTCATGAATTACGCACGCCAATGACAGGTATTCTTGGCATGACCGAGCTGCTACTTGAAACCAACCTCAATCCCCAGCAGCACGATTTCGCCCAAACCGCATTTCAATCTGGGCAAGCACTCCTCACAATACTCAACGATATTCTTGATTTTTCTAAAATCGAAGCCAAACGCATCGACATACGCCCCGTCGAACAAGACATCGTGACGCTATGTAAAGATGTCTGCGTGCTCCTGAGCGCGCGTGCAGAGCAAAAGAATCTCAACCTTTTTCTCGACTACGCACCCCAATCGGCAATAACCGCAACTGTCGATGGTGAAAAACTTCGCCAAATTTTACTCAATCTCCTCTCCAATGCGATTAAATTCACCGAATCGGGACACGTTATACTCCGAGTCGGCTCTTCCTCAGATTCTGATGCCAATGAGGACCCCACACGTCTGCGATTTGAGGTCATTGACACTGGATGCGGCATCCAGCCCGAAGATATCGATCATGTTTTCGATGTTTTCGTTCAGGTTGGCGCAACTATGAATAAAAGCCTCCCGGGCACTGGCTTGGGCCTCGCCATTAGTCAACGCCTCGCTCGCCTTATGGATGGCGACCTGTGGGCTGAAAGCCGCTGGGGCGAGGGCAGTACCTTTTGCCTGGAAGTTCCGGCACACAGGCCGGAACTCCCCCGCCACATCGCATCTTCCTATAGTCAGGCACTCATTGTAAGTCCACTCCCGGTGGAATCAGCAATGATCCAAGGCATATTACAAACATGGAACATCGACTGCCAGATAGCCTCCGACCCCGATACGGCTCTCGCGCTACTGCCCCAACTCAATCCCCATGCACTCGTGGTCGAATCAGATCTCCTGGAGATCCACTGTCCAAGCAAACAGATCAGCGCTTTGCGTCAATCAGTGCATGAGCAGGGGATGGGGCACTGTTATATTTGCAAACGCTCGCACACCCCATCATCAAGACGACCGACCACCCCCAACACAAAACACCACGTCATTCGACCTTTCGCTCCCAATGACCTCGCTTCAGCAATCGCAATTCTCAACGAATAGATCGCACCCTACAATCTTCTGTCGCATCACTGTGCCGGGAAGCATTCAGCCATGCGCTGGGCCTTCCCCAAGACTTCTTGCCACTCGGATTCTGGCTGGGAATCAATCACGATCCCGCCTCCAGCGTGGTACACCACTTCTTGAGGAGTAAGCACCACGGTGCGTATGGCGACGGCAAGGCTGAGGCAGCGCTGCCCGTACCAACCGAAGGTTCCACAGTACGGGCCCCGAGGCACACCCTCCAAGCCATCAAGCAGATCCATAACGGCGATTTTAGGTGCACCCGTTATCGAACCGGCCGGATAGGCCGCCGCCAACCAATCAATAATTTGGGTATCGGCACGAGGAACTGCTGTCACTCGTGCGACTAGGTGATGCACATAATCCAGGTCCATTAGCGCAGCCGCTTGTTCTACACGCACTGATCCCACTTCGGCAATGCGTCCCAAATCATTGCGCACCAAATCAACAATCATAGCCAGTTCAGCGCGATCTTTGCTGCTGTGGAACAATTGATGGCGCTGCTGAGCCTCCTGTCCGGCCACACGCGTGCGAGTCCCTTTGATAGGATCACTACGCAAGAGGGCACTATCTCCCTGAAGAAAACATTCGGGAGAGTGCGAGCATATACTGCGCTGGGGCTGACGCCAAAAAGCAGCATACGGGGCGGGGGAGCGATGATGCAAGGCAAGAAAGAGGGCAAGATCTTCGCCTTTTTGTGGCGTCTTGCGCTGGGCGCGAAAGGGTACGGTGAGGTTGGCCTGAAAACAGACACCAGCAGTGATCGCCTGGCGTATGGCTTCAACCTTGGCGCAATGACTGGCAGCATTCCATTGTGCCTGTACTGACTCCGTGAGCACCGGCATGGGCAACGTTTCAGGGCTGCGAGCAAGATCTGCCATGAGTGCCTGACGGGCATCCCTGTCAGGACCACACAACCACCCTTGGCCACTGGGATCCCAAGCCAGCCATGCATCCAAACGCACCGCTCGCCCGCTTAGCGGAGCATGGGTGACACTGGCGGCATGCTTTCCCACGGGCAATCCATAATCCGCCTGCAGCAACCAGCCTCCCGTAATAGCGGCCGGCCAACCCGTACCACGAGTATCGGCAAAGCCTTCGCTAGCGCACGGAAGATCTTCAAGGTGACGCAGATTGCGGCCATGATCAGGCGCGCAGACATAGGTCCAAGCACCCCGACCAGCAGTGCTGGCAGGCAGACAAATCAGTTCCGAACGATCATTGAGACAGGCCACAGCATGGCGCCAGTGCCACTGCGATGGCAGTGGTTCGGCCTGGCATGCGGCGAGCTCTGTCGGGGAATCAGGCACTGTCACCCACATCCCCCAATGGCATATTCCGTACAACCCACGGCAACACACACCGCGGCTGCCGCGCCGCCACTCCCCCTATACCCATCATCTGCTAACAGCCTCACGGATGACACACCAAGGAAAGATCCAAGGCTGGCGCGGAATGGGTCAAGCCGCCAATACTAATGCGCTCTACCCCACTGGCGGCAAGAGTTGGTAGCCGTTGATCGGTTATACCACCAGAGGCCTCCAGCCACACTGGTCGCCGAGACGAGGAGCATGCATGGGGAGCGCAGCCCAATTGATCACGTTTGACCACCGCCGCAGCCACCTGAGCATCATCCATATTGTCGAGCAAAATAACGTCGGCACCGGCGGCAATGACGGGCTCTAAGGTTTCGATGTCTTGTATTTCTACTTCGATGATGGCGGTCTCGCCCAAGCGCTGGCGACAACGCGCAACTGCCTGGGCCGCAGGGAGATCCTGACTCTGATCTTTGGCCATAAGCGCAATATGATTTTCTTTGATGAGCACTTGGTCATACAGCCCCATGCGATGATTGGCTCCACCCCCACAGCGTACGGCATATTTTTCCAAGTAGCGTTGGCCAGGAGTGGTTTTGCGCGTATCAAAAATACGGCAGCGATAACCAGCCACCAAGGACACCGCCCGCGCGGTGGCGGTGGCTACCCCCGAGAGTTGCTGCACACAATTTAATGCTGTACGCTCAGCAATAAGAATGCTGGCGGCATCTCCGCTGAGATGAAGGATGGCGTCATTGGGCTGGACCACATCGCCATCTGCCGCAAGTAGATCCACGACCACATCGCCACCAACTTCAGCAAGCACCATTTCCCACAGCGGCATACCACACAATACTCCCGCCGCCTTGGCCCGCACTGTCCCATGCAGACGCCCCCCCGGCTCAACCAAGCAGGCTGCAGTTACATCGCCATGGCCAAGGCGTGGTGGCTGAGTCATCAGCACAGATGCATCCCAACTGGTAGCACAGTCCTCTTCTAAGGCCTGCAGCAACAGCGATCGCACATGGGGATGGTCGTAGGGAGGAGGGGTATTGGGCACCATAATGGTGGGCAGCTTGCAAAACTCTCGGCGAAGGGAAGCAATGGTCAGCCAAGGAGCGCAGGATGGCTCAAAGCACGCCTTGGGCAAGGAATTCCCGTTTCGCGGCGCATGCTCTCTGCGCAGAAAGCGCCCTATTTAGGGCGTTTTTGCTGGCCGATCAGGAAATCGGCGATCCCAGAGACAAGCTTTGAGCCGCCCTGCCAAGGAGCGTAGAACGGCTCAAAAATCACCATTGGAGAGATCACAACCGAAATAGGGCGCCGATAGGGTTTTACTGCCCCAAGGGGGCTTCGCATCATAGCCCAGGGTTGCGCGCAAGGCGTGCTACCCTGGGTGAACATGCCCTGTAAATCAACCCTGAAAGGGTTGCGCAGGCTCAGAGCAGGCCCGACACGCGGTGCGTATTTAAAGAGCATATGCCCATAAACGGCGACTCAGCCTCGGAGGGGAGCAGGATGGCGTCACGATATATACGCCTTCGCAACCCCGTTGGGGTTGACCCGCTTTTGCTTCCATTCCCAGGGTAGCGCTCGGGGGAGCGCAACCCTGGGCTGCGCAGCGGAGCCCCGTTGGGGCTCGACCAGGCTACATGCCTAGATAGCGCGAATGCGTACTACCATTGATCTGGAAATCGGCGATCCCAGAGACAAGCTTTGCGCGCTCCTGCCGAGTCGGGCCACGCTCTAATGCGTGGTTTCCGCCAAACGCAGAATGGTCTGGGCAATGTCTGACAGCGGCACCACCGTATCCACCGCACCAGCAGCGATGGCCTCCTTGGGCATCCCAAACACCACACAGCTTGCTTCATCCTGGGCAATATTGCGGGCTCCAGCATCCTTCATGGCTTTCATTCCTTCAGCCCCATCCGCCCCCATCCCAGTCAGCATGACTCCCACCGCATTACGCCCCACCGAGCGCGCCACCGAACGAAAGAGAACGTTGACCGATGGCCGATGACGGGTCACCAACGGCCCGTCCTTAACGCGCACTTGGTATTGCGCCCCCGATCGCCCCACCACCAAATGATAATTACCGCGAGCAATCAAAACCCGTCCAGGAACAATGCTATCCCCATCTTCGGCCTCTTTCACCGTCATCAGACAAAGATCATTCAGGCGATCAGCAAAACTCTTGGTGAAGTGCTCGGGCATGTGTTGCACCACTACGATACCTGGCGCTGTGGCAGGCATAGCTCGTAAAATATAATCAAGGGCCTGGGTGCCGCCGGTGGATGAACCTATGGCCACCACTTGATTGGTGGTCCGAGTCATAGCCGTATTGAGACGCTTAGGGGGCGGCAAGGTGCGGGACAGGCGCTGCACGTCTGCCCGCGATGCAGCCTTGATTGCCTGAATAAGGTCCTGGGCCATATCGCCGATGCTGTAGGCTGTACCTGGCTTACACAAAACCTCTACAGCGCCACAGGCATGTGCCTCCATCGCTAATTCACCGCCACGCGGAGTGAGACTCGACACCATCACCACTGGCAATGGATGATGCTGCATAAGCTTGCGCAGAAATGTGATGCCATCCATACGAGGCATTTCCACATCCAACGTCAGTACATGGGGCTTATGGGAAACCACCATTTCCCGCGCCACATACGGGTCTGCGGCGGCTCCAACCACCAATATTTCAGGGTCGCGAGCAAGTTCTCGCTGCAAAATTTGCCGCACGGTGGCGCTGTCGTCGATAATAAGTACCCGAATCTGATGCATCATCCGTCCTAGCGTTTTTGATACACTGCTGGCTGTACTGACTTGAAACCAGAGAGGAGTCCAGTGAGACTCTCTGCATGCCCTACGATAAGATAGCCGCCAGGTTTGAGGAGACGATTACATTCATCCAATAGGCCCTGGCGCACCCGATTATCAAAATAAATCATAACGTTACGGCAAAAAATAATGTCCAAGGGGCCATGCATGGGAAATGGTGGCGTTGAGAGATTGAGGCGCTTAAAGGTCAATGGTGCACGCAATGCCTCTACCACTTGGAAATCATCGCCGTCGGGGCTAAACCACTTCTTCTGTCGCTCTGGAGAAATTCCCTTCAAGCGCTGCTGAGGATACACTGCGCGCTGACACTGCCGTAACACCGTGGTACTAATATCAGTCGCGAGAATCTTTGTGTCAAGTTTGAGTGCCCCACATTCGGCCAGAGTCATGCTAATGGTGTAAGGCTCCTCGCCGGATGAGGCCGCCGCACACCAGAAGCGAAAACGGCGCTGCCCACGCTGCATCCATTCGCGCACCACTTTATCCAGAAAGATAAAATGCTGCGGCTCACGGAAAAAGGCTGTGACATTGGTGGATATGGCGTCCAACATGTGGACCAACTCTTCCCCCTTCTCTCCCTCCTTCTGAACATGCTTGAGGTAGGACAAGGGATCGGCAATTCCTAAGGCACGCATCCGTTTGCCAATGCGGGCGCTCACCAGGGACTCCTTGCTTTCCCCCAAGGTAATGCCACTCACCTGATAAATATAGGTGCGAAATGCTTCAAATGTTGCTACATCCACGGATATTTACTCCTGAGCATGCGACTTTATCGATTCCACCACCTATGCCACACGCAGTCCTGCAAGGCCAAACACTCAACGGCTATCCGCGGATCAAGGCGGTTAGCCGTCGCACCATAACATTGAGCTCCTCGGCTTGGGCATTGAGCTCCTCGCTTACTGAGGCAGTCTCTTCAGCTGAAGCGGCATTGGACTGGGTCACCCCATCCATTTGCTGGACGCCCTGATTGATTTGATCAATACCGCGGGCCTGCTCTTGACTGGCATTGGAGACCTCACCGATGAGCTGGGTGACGGTAGCTATTCCATTGGTCACCTGGTCAAGCACCTGCTCCACCTCAGTGGAAACCTGGACGCCATTATCGGCATTTTCTTGACTGTTACGAATAAGATCGGCAGTCGAACGAGCAGCATCAGCAGAGCGCTGGGCGAGTGAACGTACCTCATCAGCCACCACCGCAAAGCCCTTGCCCGCTTCACCTGCTCGGGCGGCCTCGACCGCGGCATTGAGCGCCAGTAGGTTGGTTTGGAAGGCTATTTCATCAATCGCTTTAATGATATTGGCTGTCTGATCGGTACTCGTTTTAATGTTATTAATGGCGAGGGCCATGCGCTGCATACTATTACGCGATTGGGTTACATGGCCTGAGACTTCACGGGCCTGGGCATCGACTTCTTGAGCTGTTTCACTATTGCGGCGGGTCATCGCAGTAAGCTCCTCGAGTGCCGATGCGGTTTGCTCGAGACTGGCTGCTTGCTGACTTGCTCCTGAAGCCATGGATTGACTGGACGAAGAAACCTGCCCAGATGCCGAACTCACCTGTGATGCACCTTCGCTCAAACCATAGCCAATCTCGGCAATCGGGCGCTCTACGGTGCGTGTAATCACGAAAGCAAAAATCGCTCCGCCCGCGGCAAGAACAATCACACTCACCACAACCCCCCACCATAAACTACTCGCAAGCATTTCATCTGCCTCATCCAGACTTTGTGCAATCATGAATGCGGCATGGAAATCTCCACTACGGCTATTTTCCATGGCTACCCCAGTGGGGTCTAAACCCTGTGGATTTACTTCTGGATTAGGCCAAATATTGTGCGCAGGATTTTGGGGATTACCGTGACAATACAGGCAGGTATCACCCAGATACACGGCGCGATAATAGCGCAACTCATTTCGCTCGCGATCGAGTACGGTGTATTCATTGGCATACTTTGGGTCGCGCATCTGAGCTGCCTCAAGGCGGGGCTGACGCTGCTCAAGTTTACGCAATACCTCAAGGTCTATTGCATCGGGCTCATTTCGCGGGTTTCGAGGTTCCACTTTGGGAGCACGGAAACGGTAGCCACCAGCCTCCTGCTGCATACCTGCTGCTCGCAGAGCCGAATACACTGGCACTGCTTCAAGAATGCGCTGATGATTTTGCGCCCCTCCAGCTTCAGCCCATTGCCATAATTGCTCCGGGGTAAACACCCCAATATCCCATTTATCTTCCATGTTCCGCCGCGCAGACTCGGCGGTAATAGCTATACCCATAGCCTTCTGGGCCAGGGCCTCTTCACTTACCGAACGGGTCTGCTGGTAATACAGTACCAGCAGCACCGCAAGCAGTACTACAGGGAAAGCTATGCCTAAGCTTACTAACTTACGACGGAGAGACATATTCATCTTCGATTCCTTGAATACGAGACTTGAGCGTGTCCTTATGCAGCTGCATGAGCCAAATCAACCAGAGCCATGGGGTCGGCAATCAATCCAACGCTTCCATCGGACATAATCGCCCCGCCAGCAATGCCTGGAACTTTGCCCATGCCATTACCCAGGCTCTTAATCACAATCTGCTGCTTACCCAAGAGCTCATCAACCTGCAATGCCGCCTTGCGGTCACCGGCGTCGATAATAACCATAAGGGCACGGGTTGCGTCTTGCTCTGCCGCCGCGACCTGCAGGAGATGATGCAGACGGTAGATAGGAATAACCTCACCGTGTAAGGACAGCATTTCGCCGCGGCCCAATGCCGTTGACAGCTGCCCCGATTGCGGACGCAAGGAACGGGTTATGGAGAGGGTTGGGATAATATAGCGTTCATCACCAACACGACACACCATACCGTCAATAATGGCCAAGGTCAGAGGAAGGCGAATGGTGAAGGTGGTTCCCACGCCAACGGTGCTTTCAATATCGACTTGTCCGCGAAGCTCATTGATGGTCTTCTTGACCACATCCATTCCCACGCCACGGCCGGAAAGGTCCGACACCGCATCTGTGGTACTCAGACCAGGATGGAATACCAGGCGGTGGACCTCGCTATCCGGCATTTCCTGGGCATCCGCGGCGCTCACCAGTCCGCGATCGATGGCTTTATTCAGAAGTCGTTGGCGGTCGAGCCCCTTCCCGTCATCACGAATTTGGATGCAAATATTGCCTCCTTGGTGATAGGCGCGCAAGGCCACTTGGCCGACTTCAGGCTTCCCGGCCGCCACACGGGCCGCAGCATCAGCCTCCAGGCCATGATCAATAGCATTGCGCACCATGTGCACTAAGGGGTCGCCGATGCGGTCCACAACGCTTTTATCCATCTCCGTGTCTTCTCCAGCAGTGGAGAAGTTGACCTGTTTCCCCGTCCGCCCAGCAACATCGCGAGCAAGGCGGGCCATGCGCTGAAAAGCTGTGCGAATGGGCACCATGCGTAGACTGGTAGCGATTTCTTGCAGCTCACGAGTAATTTTACTCAAAAGGCCCAGGCGCTGCGACAAGTCACTGCCCACTCCTGCCAGATCCTGGACCTGCTGGTCCTGGGAAACCATGGTTTCCGCTATCACCAGCTCACCAATGGCATCAACCAAGCGATCTAAACGCGTCGCATCAACCTTGACAGTCTCTCGAATATTGGTTGCCGCGCCACGTTGCTGGCGGAGGGCCTGGGAAACCTGCTTGGCCTCCACTACGCCCTCACGCACCAATACCTCCCCCAGGCGTGGCTGGCGCCCCGTGCCGTCGCCACTGCGCTGACGATGCAAGGCGCGGGTAATGTCTTCACGCCGCACCACCCCGCTTTCACACAGGATCTCCCCTAAGGGAGGGGCGTTTTCATCTGGATCCACAAAAGCATCGGCAGTAGACAGAAATGCAGGGTCAGCATGGGCGGCCTCTATGCGCCGCTGGAGCTGATCTGCCTGAGGGTCAAGCGCCATACTTGGCATACCATTTTCAAGAGCCTCACGGAGGGCCTGAACCTGTTTTTTCATCTGGTCAATGGCAGCAAAAATCAGATCTATTGCCGCGGCATTGACCCGTTCGTCACGACAGCGGTCCAGAAACGTTTCCGTAATGTGGGCCAAAGACTGAACCGGCGCCAACTCCATAAACCCTGCTAGGCCCTTGATGGTATGAAATGAGCGAAACAGAGCGTTCACTGATTCTTCACTCTGATCTGCCGTCTCCAAGGCAAGCAGGCAGACCTCAGCGCTTTCCAGGTGCTCGCTGGCCTCGCTCACGAATTCAGCCAGCATAATTGAGTCGGCACTCAATGGCCAAGTGCCATCTCCTTGCGAAACCTCCTCTGAGGCTTTCCCAGCAGCTCCCTCTGCGGCCGCCTGGCGCAGTTGCTGCACCACCTCAGACCAGGCATCATCATCGTGGTGCTGGCGCAAGAGGTGCTGCCGCAGGCAGTCAATGAAGGCAAATAAGGGGGCTACTGGTGGCGGCACCGCAGCATGCACCAAATCTTCCGCAGCGATACAGAGCTCATGAATGGCCATTTCCTCCATCATCGCCGACTCGCCCTTAATGGTATGCAACTCCCGGCGCCAATACCCCACGACCTCTTCAGGGGCAGCACCATGTTCAAGATTGAGGAGCTGGTGCTGCAGATCATCAAGCACCGTGAGGCTGCGTTCGGCAAAGTCTTGCCAAATCCCCTCGTTGTCATCGGACTGAGCCTCAGACGGGGAACCTACCGCAGACTCAGTCATGGCAGTCTCATCTGGAGCTACCACATCCTCTTCAAGAGCAGGATTCTCATCATCGCTCAGGGCTGGGGCAGCATCGGCAGGATGCTCTTGCTCGGCATCGGATGATGCTGCCGTGAACCACGCAGGAGCAGGGTATAAGCCGTCGTGAGCGGCTTCAGTAACACTCCGCTGCAAGGCCTCCAATGCGCCGCGCAACCAATCACAAGCGCCTGCACTATCGGGCGTTTGTTCATGAATAAGGGCCTCTACTACCTGCTGCATGCGCTGCAAGGTGATGACACGAGGATCATCAGGGTCAAGCTGCTGGACTGCATCGGTGGCTGCCTGCTCGAGGGCAAAGAGGCTCTGCCAATCACTCACATCGAGAAAGACCATCGCTTCGGCTAAGGCATCAATGCTTTTGGATAGATCCTGCATGATTCTCGCTCCTTCCAGCAGGGGCTAACACCCCCACCTCTTTTCCTGCACTAAGACCGCAACGCCCACCACATCCCATGGCACGCCGCAAGGCGAGCAGATTGCCCACCGATAAAAGCAGCAAAGCTGTCTCTACAATGTTTCGTCAAACATACTATCGCATTCTCCGTGAGGAGCTGTAAGTATCGTCCATGGTGACAGAAAAGAAAGTATTAATCGGCAGAACGTTGCTGAACTACCGAATGAGCCGCCTGGCGTAGTTTGGGAAGCAAGACGCGCTCCATCACATCGGCCGTGCGGTAGAGATTGAGGGTTTCCTTATCGATGACTGCCACTGCTCCAGCCTGCATCAGCTTAGTGTGCATGGCGGAGCCCTGCTTGGCTATGGTGGAAACCACCACAGTGGGAATGGGCTTATATTGCATGATTTTTCGCAAAAAGGTGAGGCCATCCATGCGCGGCATGATCACATCCAAACACAGTACATCAGGATCGGTTGCCAATAGCTGTTCGCGCGCTTCATAGGGATTCTCCGCCTCAGCACATACCTCCATATCATTACTGGCGTTAATCCCCGCAGCAATGAGCCGTCGTACCGTAGCCGAATCATCGACAACTAACACACGCAGGCGACGCCCAGTCAGGCGCTCACGGCGCTGGGCAGCTTCTTGATTCTGCGCACTTTGCTGAATCATCCGCACCTCAACGACCCCGCTAGTGACGTCAAAGAAAATCTTACGTCCATTGCTGCCGCCTATCTCGCGTTGGACAATGCGCAGTCCTGCTTCTCGACAGAGCTTCTCGGCACAATCAATATTGCGCTGACCAATATCCATGGAACCCGCACTCGCCAAGTGACCCACAACCCGCGCCCCTCCGTAGAGACGCCCACGCAAGGTATCAATCTTGCATCCAGACATACTTGCCACTTTCAAGAGATTGGCGATGGCCTTATCGCCATACTTTCCCGGTGCCAAACCACTGCCATCACGGGCATCAGGCAACATGAAGTGATTCATTCCACCCCAAGCACGCTGCGGGTCGTGCAGCACTAAGGCAACACAGGATCCCAGAAGCGTGGATATTTGTGCTGGTTCTTTGCAAAATGCAGACTCACCAGGAAGTAAAAATATTGATTTCATGGCCGCCTTTCGGGTACCGCATAGTGGGCTTGGCTATTGACTCTTTTCTTTGGATCGCTCCTGACTAGAGAGAATAACTCCAGCCATATTACGTGTCCAGAGATGATACAAGACTTCAGCATTGATCACTAGGGCAACACTACCGTCGCCCAAAAGCGCGCCGCCGCGCACCAAGCCTTCTGTTTGTGAGATGCTACTTATGGGACGCAAAACGACTTTCTGTACTCCCAGCAACGCCTCCACCACCACTGCGACCTGGTGCCCTCCAGCGCGACAATAGACAACCACCGGCGCATCGTTACCACAATGCTCCTGGTCATCATTGAGTATTTGCCGCAAACATACCACGGGCACACTCGCACCAGAAATCTCAAGGCAGGGACGTCCATCGGGCAAAGCATGCACATCTGCCGCCGCAAAGGGGAGGGAACGCTCTACCTGCTCCATGGGCACGATGACCACCTCACCGCCGCTACGTACCATAAATCCGCTGATGATTTGCGTACTGACGGTACGAGGGAGGGTTATACGAAAAGTTGTTCCCTGAGCACTAGTTTCAACCTGAATGTCACCACCTGCTTCCCGGATCTTTTGGCGCACCACATCCAGCCCTACCCCCCGACCGCTAATTTCCGAAACCGTGGTCGAAGTGCTCAGCCCAGAGGCAAAAATGCAATCAATGAGGGTTTGTTGATCGACCTCCTGATCACCCGCCAACATCCCGCGCTTACGCGCAGCCTCAGCAATGGCCTGCATATTAAGGCCGCGACCATCGTCAGAAACTTCCACTATAATCTGATTGTCCGACTCGCAAACTCCCATGCGTATGTGCGCAGGAAGCGACTTTCCAGACTGCATGCGTTGGCTATCGGGCTCCACCCCATGATCGACCGCATTTCGCACCAAATGCGTTATGGGCGCATCCAGTAGTTCCAGCAAACTTTTATCTAATTGCACCTCATGGCCGTAACAGCTTACCGTTACTTTTTTTTCCTGCTGAGCGGCCACGCTGCGCACAAGGCGCGCCGCCTTAGACAACAGTCCATCTGCAGCCACTTGCCGCACTGCCATAATTGAGTTCTGCAGAGCTTCGCTTAATTGCTGGAAGGCGGCATTGGCATGGCGCAAATCACGTGATAATTGATTGAGATCAGCATCTGCCTGAACCGCTCGCTGAAGATGATGGTAGCGATCACCAATAACCAACAGATCCCCCACATAGGCGAGGAAGGTTTCGATATGACGCTCCGCCACACGCATGGTTTTTTCCTGGGAGGATCCTATTCCTTTGCCTTCTTGAGGATAATCCTCGCTGTCAGTTTGGGCCTGGTCCCAAGACCAGGCGCCATGCGACTGCAATGCATGAAGCTGCTCCTGCAAATATTCACACAGGCAGGAATCAAAGCCAACGCTCTCTAAAAAGACGTCATACCCTGACTGCGCTTCCAAGATCCTGGATCGGGTGGCATCATCGCCTGCCGCATGAGCAAGATCCTGCAAGCACTGCGCCACCCAAGCCTGATCTTCCTCGGCATAGCCGTCCTCGGGAGATGGGTGCCCGAGAAATTCCTGCAGTTGCTGTAATGGGGTCCCCGTAATTCTACAGCCACCTACCGATTGGGGCTGCAGCTGTTCGGCAAGTTCACACAAACGTTGATGCAAATCTGGATATTCGGCACCAATCTCTTGTAGAGCGGCGGCGACATCGGCAATGTTTTGCGCTTCTTGATCGGCCATAAGTGCGGCAAGGTCCTGACAACGAGCATCAACACGCGTATCATCGTCAGGCCATGGATGACCGTTTGCCAAATCATCCACCATGGTGATCAAATCATCGATAGTCTGCTGGAGCAATTCTAGCGCCTCTGCAGGCACGCGCGACTGTTCGCGCAACCACCCCAACACATCTTCACTGGCATGGGCAAGTCGCTTGACCGCCTGGCAGTCGAACAAGGCAGCATTGCCTTTGAGTGAATGAATGAGACGAAAAAGCTCAAGAAGATGCGGCCTTACCTCCTCGCCATCAGCAGTAATAGAACGCAGGACGGCATCAGCCTCAATCAAGGTTTGGGCTGATTCGTGGATAAATTCCTGACGCAGTACGTCCTCGTCATCTACCATCGTAAAACGCCTATTCGTTTACACTTTTGAGTAACCCCAGATTAAGCAGCTCTCCCCGCAAGCGCTCGAGGACAATAGGCTTCGTTAAATAAGCGTCAGCATTACCGCGAAAGGCCGAGAAAATATTTTCCTTATCGTTCATTGCCGTAGTCATAATGATCTTGGCCCCGCGCCCGACAGGAATACCCGCATCACGCTCCAGGCCCCGCACTTGCGTGAGGGTCCCGTGGCCATCGAGATTGGGCATTTGAATATCGAGACAAATGAGGTCGTAAGGGGTTTTCTCGTTCAAGGCCAGTTGCACCGCCTCTACCGCCTCTACCCCATCGCTGGCAATATCACAGTCACCAAAGCCTTGCAGCATCGACGACAGGGTTTTGCGACATACAAAATCATCTTCCACAACGAGGCTCTTCATGACGCATACATCCTTCCTGTGGGAAAAAAAGCTCTACTGAGATTCTTCTCTGACTCTAACTGAGATTCTTCTCTGAAAAAGGTGGCCCTGCCACCACAAACGGCAGTCTAACACCTTTTTTTGCGATAGCCAACCCTCTCTACCCCTGCTTACGCAAACAGGGCAAAGACCCCGCTTGCCCACCCACAACACCGAGCCAAGCTTGCACAATCAATGGCACTCTACTTAGAAAGTCTTGATGAAGATGGCCAGTCCTGGCTTCTCGCCCCCGGCAGTGGTCTGCTGGGCCGAGGCAACGATTGTGATATCCAACTTGATGATTTGCGCCTGTCACGGCATCATGCGCGCTATGAGGTGGAACACGATCGCATAACCATCTTTGATCTGGGGTCCACCAACGGCGTTTTGGTGAACGGCGATCCGGTGCAGGGCAGCCGCGCTTTGATACTTAATGATATCATTGTTATGGGTCCGCGCTCGTTTCGACTGCGCTGCATCAGTGACTCATCCTCCCAACCATCACCACCACAACCCACGCCGCAACCTCCTGCGCCTGCGGCAAGTGCCCCGCCTGCCTCGAGCCGCCGCAAGCGCAGTACCTCCGAAGAATTTGCCCCCTCCACTGATCGCTCCTTACGTAAGACCCAAGACATGGACGAGCCTCGGGTGGAAACTCCTGTGGCCCGCCCCAATACCGCCCCCGAATCCATTCATCGCACCGGCGAGGCTTCAGCTGCACTCACCGAGCGCCGAGTGGGGCGACGCCTTGCCTCAGACATTGAGCGAGCTCTCGAAGCCCAAGAACAAGGACTGACGCCTCCTCCGCCAACAACTCCAGCGCGCCACAAAGACACCGATGTTCTCCAACCATCGCCGCAGAACAAAGGCCGCAAATCCGATGCACTGCTGCCCCTTGATGACCGCGGGCGGCCCATGCGCAACCCCGAAGCGCAGCTCAGCGTGACCCCCCTATCGGTGCGCGAGCCCGACTACAAACGCCTCCTCCTGGCGGCGATTCTCGATTATAGCCTGATTGCACTGGGAGCCATGCTCCTCCTCATGATCGGTGCAGGCTTGGGCTGGTGGCTGGCCACCATGGCCGACCCTGAATCGCAAGCCCTCGACTTCGAACGTCATGCCTTAATCCAACGCTGGCACCATCAAGGTCACGTCGCCTGGCTCGGTGTATTATCTGGACATGTCCTTGGGGCAGGGGCCGCATTCGCCTGGGCTATTTGGATGCTTATTGGCCGCACAACCCTGTATGGAGCGCCACCCGTCCAGCAATATTATGGCTACGTCCTTATTCAACTCCACAGCGGTCACTTCCCGTCCCCTGGTACCGTGCTGAAGCGCAGTCTTGTGGCCATCCTGGCCGCCCCCTGGACGGTTATGTGCGCACTTATGGGGCGACCTGGGATCCATGACCAGCTCACTGGCTGCCGCATGCAGCAACGCGCCTAACCGCGCCCAACCGCGCATAGCAAGGCGGCTCAAAGCTCACCTTGGGTAAGGAATTCCCGATTCGCGGTGTATGCTTTTGGCGCAAAAAGCGCCCTATTCAGGGCGTTTTCGCAGGCCGATCAGGAGATCGGCGATCCCGGGGACGAGCTTTGAGCCGCCCTGCCGCGCAGAGTAGGCATGGGATTGCATGGCCGAAGCGCCAGACACACTCACGTTCATGATCCCCGCAAGCCACCTCATCCTCGGCGAAACCAACGCTTTGCTGGAGCGCGTTTCGCCAGCCGATTTCGACGCCTTCTGCGACCACCTGTGGGCAGCATCGCGCGTTATGGCCTATGCCACAGGCCGTAGTGGCTTTCTTTTGCGGGGTTTCATTATGCGCCTCAACCACCTGGGGCGCAGCGCCTACTACGTTGGCGATGCGAGCACACCACCAGTGGGGCAGGATGATGTTTTCCTGACCGTCAGCGGATCAGGGTCGACTGCCACTAGCCTCGGAGCCGCCCGAGAAGCCAAGCGACTGGGCGCCAGCGTGTGCGCGATTTTAGGCAGTCCCTCCTCACCCTTAGGAACCCTCGCTCATCCCGTGCTCCATCTCCCGGCCGCCCACAAACGCGGCATCGCCAAAGATGGTCTTCCCAGCCAACAAACCACGGGAAGCCTCTTTGAACAGGGTGCCTTCATTCTTCTCGAAAGCATTATCCAACGCTGCTTTGTCGACCAGGGCCAAGATCGCGAAGAAGCCCTACGACGCCATGCTAATATCGAAGCCTAGCAAAGGTCACTGCGAACCCTTTGTGCCCAGCTCTCATGATATGCTCAGCCGTGCCGTAGGCTAACGAACCTGGCAGTTACCGAAGCCGCTAGCGTCAAAAAATGGGCCGCCTCATCGCTTTTGTTAGCTGGGAATACGCTATCCTCCCGCTTCGTGCGGCACGATTCCCCTCTCCCTTTTTCAACACAGCGTTTTCACCGCGTCTGGATCCGCCACGCTGCGGCCTGCACGCCAGCAGGATCAGCGCGGGAAACCCTTGAGGCGGTCTTTAGCGGCACCTGCGCCCTTACCCTGGATCAGCAGTGGGGGTGGCTCGGCCCCATTCCCCAGTACCCCAATCTCCGTGAGCTTGCCCATGCGGCGGCAGACCCTTGCTGGTTCGCCGCCACCCAGCGAGCATTGCTCAATGATGATCACCCCGCCTCCTGGCCAGGGCTGATTGCCAGTGTTAGCAAAGGTGACACGGGGGCCTGGCTGGACACGGCCAGTGATCTGGCAAGCAACTTTATCCGCGGCCTGCCGGGGCGCCTGGCTGGCGATATGGCTCGATCCTGGGGCCTGCGCGCCTTTCATGGTGCACCGCCTGTGGGGGCATGCGCCACAGGCATTTTTGCTCTGTGTGATGGCGCCCAGCTGATTGAGGATGGCCGCTGCCAGTGGGCTATTGCTGGGGCTGCGGACCACAGTCTGCAAAACCTCCTCCTGGCGGGTTTTCGCAGTCTGGGAGTGCTCTGCGGCAGCACCCCGCCCCAGGCACATGCCCAGCCCACTGGTTTTGCCCCAGCCTGTGGCGCGGGCTTTTTTCAGCTAGCCAATCAGCCCTCGTCGACCCAAGACTGGCAACTCCTGGCAGGCGTTCGCTTGGGCGATGCCAGCCACGAAACCCGCTGTGATGATCCTGCGGTTTTGCAGCGGCTTTTGCAGAGTCTCTGGCAGCACTGTCCGCAGCCCGACATTATTGTGGTGCACGGTACTGGCACCGCTGCTGGCGATGCAAGCGAGTTGGCAGCCCTCAATCATGGCCCTTGGGCAGACGTGCCGCGGCTCTGCTGTAAGCCAATTATCGGCCATAGTCTTGGCGCCAATGCCGCAGTTGAATTGGCGGTGGCCTTGCATGGGCCCTGGCAACGAGTATGGAAGATTGCCCTAGGCTTTTCTGGCCACCTGGGCGGAGTGGCGCTAAGCCGCCAGCAATAGCGGGCCGCAGCTACACCCGCAAATTTCACCCACACTTCATATTCTCTTTACTCGGAAACGTAGGGTGCCCCACTTCAACACGGCGCTCCCGCAACCGGTGTGTGGACCGGACATCAAGCGCCACCACCTCCATTTTGTTTCCAAGGAGAAACACATGTTTTACCGCCCCGCAGCTGTGGTGGCCAGTTTGGCCGCCCTCGTTGCCATTGGCAGCAGCTATACCGCTCCTAGCGCAGTCGCTTCCGAAATCAAAACTGAAAATCTTTCCGTACGCTTTGGCGTGCGCCTGCAGTCCCGCATCGACATTCCAGCCGCAGTAGACAATGCCGCCGGTGATAGTGTTGGCCTTGACGGTGGCGCCGAAGAATACGATTTCGATATGTATATGCGCCGCATTCGCCTAGCCATTCGCGGCACCTATATGGAAGACACCAACTACAACCTCACCCTTTCTGCCGATAATCTTGGCCGTAATGGTGACGGCGACTTTACCGAGACGGTACGGTCCAATGACCGCATGGACCCCACCGTACGCTACGCATGGGTAAGTCACCGCATCAAATCTGGCGACTTGACACATACTATTAAATTTGGTCTCGACAAGCCATGGTTTGTATCCTCGGACACCGATAGTTCCAGCCGCACCTTATTCCCCAATGGCCGCCCTCTGGGTGGACAGTTCGCCGGTGATCGCACAGTGGGCTTAAGCTACCGTTTATCCGCTCCCATGGTCAACTTTGGCGCCGACATCATGCCCGCGCGCAATGACTCACGCAATCTCCAGATTACTGCCCGCGCCGAAACCAGTCTACAAGAAGAATGGAAGATGCGCCGTACCGAATCCATGCTGGGCAAGGAAGGCTTCGGCCATGTCCTCGGCGTTGAAGTCGGCACTCGGACCGAATCCGAAACCGATGATGATGGCTGGTTCCAGTTTGGCATCGATTACAATGTGCACTGGAATAATATCACTGCTAATATTGACCTGATTGTACGTAATCAGGAAACCGCGGGTGATAGCCAAACCCAGTTTGGCTTTACCGCCCAGGCCGGCTACGCTATCCCCTTGGATACCGGCCATGTGGTTGAACCGGCCCTGCGCATTGGCTTCTTCGACTATGATGAAGAAGGTGACATCGGCCTTGCCACCCGCGAAGATGTTGACTCTGGCATTCAAGTGGACGCTGGCGTGAATTACTATATCAATGGCCACAACAATAAGTTCCAGTTTGCCATCAGTCACTGGAGCGCCGATGAAGGTGATGCCCAAAAAACCGTCCTGCGCCTGCAGCATCAGCTGAACTTCTAAGCCTCGCAGGGCTTCTCTTTATGGCGGCGTTATCGCCATTCGTCCCGTGGACGTCGCCATAATAATCCCTCCCTTGCGGGGTGGGGGTCGTGGGATGGACGTGCCCCACACCATCTGCAAAGATGCGCGCGTTCATTCATTCGCTGCCTGACCAGCCAAAAAACCCACGGCCTTTATGCCGTGGGTTTTTTGGCTCCGCATGAGATAAGGAGGCGCTACAAAGACGATGGGTGCCACTGCGGTTGCTGAGATTATTCATCCGCATCGGGATCTGGCACCGTTGCCAGCTCTGCATCCAGATCCAGGGCCTGGGCATCGCTCCATAGGCGATCAAGATTATAGTGCTGGCGGGCCTCTTCAGTGAAAGCATGGGCGATCACATCGTAGCAATCCACCACCCGCCAGCCCAGCTCGCCCTCAACGGGATGATGGGCCAATTGATGGCGCTTGCAGAAATGATAAACCTCATTGGCAAGGGTGGCAGTCTGTCGCTCAGAACGACCACTGCCTAATACCACATAATCAAAAATCGCCTGCCCAGGGGGCAGCGCGAGTACCACAACATGTTCGCCACCCTTGTCGAGCATGCGGCGCGCGGCGTTGACTGCGATGTGTTTGCTGTCCATAGATCCTCAATTCTTTATTGCGTTTGCGCGGCGTAAATACTTACGTTCCTAGCGTGAGGGCGGTTCGTAGACACAGACATCGGGAAGATGTCGCAAGCGACCACCGATATCTAACCCATAGCCCACCAAAAAAGCCTCGGGCACGGTAAAACCGACATAATCAGACTCAATGGCACACTCGCGCTGGCCTGGTTTATCCAGTAAAACACAGGTGCTAATGGCAGCCGCTCCGGCCTCATGTAAAGCTGCGTAAACACGCTGAAGCGTACGACCACTATCAAGGATATCATCAATCAAGAGGACTGATTGCCCGCGACAGCGGGGCAAGTCAGTCAGCGCCACCTTGCCGCTTGACTGCATGCCGCCATGATAACTTGCGGCACGCATAAAATGCGTCCGTAAACCTGGCACCTGCAAACAGCGCAGCAGATCAGCAGCAAACATCACCGCGCCATCCAAGAGGACCACCGCGAGGAGATTTTGCCCCGCAAAGCGACGCGTCAGCTCCTGCCCCATTTGCTCAATGCGCTGCTGAATATCTTCGGCAGCAATGAGTGTGCGGTAACGCTCTCCAGCAGTCATTGAGCATGCTCCTGCACTGCGGCCACTAAGCCATCAACGCTGGCCATGGCGCCAATACCCTCTTCGCCACAAGCCAAATTCCCCGAAACGGGATCAACCATGTGCACCCCTTGCGCCTTGAGTGTCGCCAAGTGCTGTTGGACGATGGGCTTATTCCACATCACGGTGTTCATTGCTGGGGCCATAATACAGGGCTTATCTGGTTCCAAGGCTAGAAATCCCGTCGAGAGTAAATCATCAGCCAAACCCAGCGCACACTTGGCAAGCAGATTCGCGGTTGCTGGTGCCACCAAGAGCAGATCGCACCAACGCACCGTTTCAATATGGGGAATGCGCCCATCCTGCGACCACAAGGAATCGTAGACGGGATTTCCGCTCACCGTCACCAGCGCCTGCGGCGCCACCAACTGCGCGGCATTCTCGGTAAGCACACAGCGCACCTGATGACCAGCCGCCACCAATGCGCGCACCACTTCAGGCGTTTTATAGGCAGCGATGCCGCCGGATATACCAAGGAGTATCTGCATGAAGTCATCATGGTGCTGCCGCATGCGACAAGAGCAAGGCGTTGCTTGCCGACAGGACCATGACTACTCAAAGTTCGCCATGGGGAAGCAATGCCCCCTTCGCGGGGCATGCTTTGAGGGCAAAACGCACCCATTGAGGGGATTTTTTGCCTGCCGATCTGGAGATCAGTGCTTCGGGAGCCCCAGGCTATACCGCCCAGCCAGCAGAACCGTAGTCAGGGCCCAAGATGCGCTTCAGGGGCCGAGGCGTGGCTCCTTGGCATCATCGTCTGAGATAAGGTCGGGACGACGTTGACGGGTACGCAGACGACGCTGCTGAGCACGCCAGGCGGCAATGGCCTGATGATCGCCGCCACGTAGTACCTCTGGAACCGTCATGCCGCGAAACTCAAGCGGCCGTGTATAACAGGGATGATCTAATTCACCATCTTGAAAGGAATCACTGCGGTGACTCTCGGCATCGCCAAGCACTCCAGGCAGCAAACGGGTCATCCCATCCACCGCGAGCAGAGCGGGAAGCTCCCCACCCGATACCACAAAGTCGCCGACGCTAAATTCCTGCGGCTGATACTGCTCTACAAAGCGCTCATCAATGCCCTCATAATGGCCACATACAAGAATCACATGCCGACACTCACTCCATTCCTGCAGCTGCGCCTGATCCAGGCGTGGGCCTTGGGCAGTTGGCATCAGCAGACGCGGAGCAGCACTCTGTCGCAAACAGAAATCCACACATGCGGCAACTGGCGGTGCAGCCATAACCATACCCGGCCCCCCGCCATAGGGACGATCGTCCACTACGCGATGCCTGCCCCCAGCCCAGTTACGAATGTCATGGCAGGCAATACGCACCAGACCGCGCCGCTGGGCACGACCCACAATCGACATGCGACACCAGGCCTGCATATCGTGGGGAAATAAGGTTACCAGATCAATACGCAAGGGTTCGTGGCCTACCATGTTTCCGGCCCTTGATCACTGGCACTATAGACGCGACGCACCCCCATGCCCCGCAACACGTCAAGAATCTCCATAACTCGACCATGACGGCTATCGCGGTCAGCCCGTAGTACCACGGTAAGACGACTCGAATCCTCGCCCACAACCTCCGCAAGCTGATCAAGATCCAAGGTCCGGCCAGCGAAGTAGAGCGCTCCTGATGCAGCAACAGATAGGGTCATGGTTTCACCGACCGCCTCATCTCCACTCGCAGTCACAGGCAGGGTTACCTCCAGATATTGCTCCTCTGGAGCCACCATCCCCGACGAGAGGAGGAGAAACACCACCAGCATCAGGGCCACATCCACCAATGGTGTGAGTTCAAGGGTGGCAAGTCGTTGATGATGACGACGGCGCAGCTGGCTCACGATTCCGACTCATCAACCAGCAATAGGGGAAGCTCTACCGCCACCGTCTCCAATTGATCAACCAGGCGATTGGCCATACCTGCCAAAAAGGTGTAGGCTATATATGCCGGGATAGCCACCCCCAGCCCAGCAGCAGTGGTACCCAGGGCCTTATAGATGCCCGTTGCCAAATGGGCGTGGGTTATGGTATCGGTTTGTCCTGCCGCTTCGAAGGCCTCCATCAAGCCTGCCACGGTACCCAGTAAGCCCAGCAACGGAGTCACCTGAGCAACCACAGCAATGACCCCCAAGCCGCGCTCGAGACTGGGAACTTCTCGCTGAGCCGCCTCCAAAGCAGCAATCCGCACCGCATCCCGTCCACCCGATTGCACCCGTCTACCCCGACCAATAACCCGCGCCAGCGGATCTCCTTCCTGTGGACAGGCTCCCCGACGCTGATCCTGCAACCAGGACTCAAAAGCCATCCAAGTCGCCTCCATCTGGCGACGCAAGGGCAGCAACCGCCGCAAGCGCTCCAGCACCACCGCCAGAGCCACCAAAGAACACGCTCCGATCAACCACAGGATGATACCAGCATTGGCAAGAATATGAGCAATCATGGGCGACTATGGTTGGGCTTGGCAATAATGTTCCAGCATAGTTTTAGCCCCCAGCACCAGCAGCGTGTGCACAGGAAGCAAGAAGCACCGGCAAACAGTGCATTCATGGGCAGAGCCGCAAATAAACACGGACCCAGGGCGGCGCAACGCTTACCTTGGGTAAGGGATTCCCGCTTTGCTGGCCGATCAGGAGATCAATGAGAGTAAACATTTGGGCTTCGTGTTCGTGCATGCATTAGGACTTTTCATGCACCACCGCACGAATGGCGAGAGCACAAGCGAGATAGGGTGCCGATAGGGGTTTGCTGCCCCAAAGGGGCTTCGCATGATAGCCCAGGATTGCACGCAACGCGTGCTACCCTGGGCGTGCGTGCCCGGCCAATCGACCCTAAAAGGGTTACGCAGGCTCAAAACAAGCCCAACACACGGTGCGTGTTTAATAAGCATATGCCCATAAACGGCGGCTCAGCCTCGGAGCTGCGCAGGATCGCGTCGCGATAGCGATAGGTACGCCTTCGCAACCCCGTTGGGGTTGACCCGCTTTTCGTTCCGTTTCCAGGGTAGCGCTCGGGGGAGCGCAACCCTGGGCTGCGCTGCGGAGCCCCGTTGGGGCTCGATCAGACCTGGGTTTGGGTACCCGCCAATGCTTAGAGCGGTAATCCCGGGGCCGTGACCCCTAACGATTCCTCCGGCCGCGTTGACGACCCCTGGGATCGCCAGCAGCAACACCAGCAGCACGGCCACCCACTGCCGAATTTTTGCGGTATTGACTAAGTTAGGGACGCAAGCCAAGGACTGTTGAAACATCATAAAAATACTTTCTCGACACTGCCCCCGCGCATGCGAGGAGCATTAACGCGGCCATGGTACGCACGGCGCGCTAGTTTATCGGGCGCGGGGCACGGGGATCAGTAAGAGATCTGGGGTAAAGGTGTCTACGACATCGGCATTAGAACCGGGCATGACAAAACTAACGGCCAGTTGAATACGAAGCTGCCCGGACAAGAGCACCGGAGTAAAGGTGAAGACCCCCTGCACGGTAACCCGCTCTTCGTCAAGATTGATGCCCGTTATATTGGTGGTAAGAGTAAGATGAGATGGCTGCCAATCGGTGGTCGACACAGGAAACGCATTAGTCTCTGCGGTTTGCACTATACCCTCAAGCTCAACCGCCATTATACTGCCTTCAAACCAATCCTCGTAAACATTAAGTATTTCTATTCTATCAACTGCGTCCTGTGATCTTTGAACCGCTAAACCTAAACTTGCCTCACGTAGACTAATTCTATAAAATTCGTTTCTTATTATCCCTCGCCCACTCGTCGCCGAATGCCACGCTAAGTCCGGTAGCAAGTAATGAGTCAATACGATTTCCTTCCATTCGTCACCACCAGTCCAAGCTTCCAACTCGATTTCAACCGAATGATCTTCCGGTGCCTCCACCTGTGTAAGCGTGTCAACTTGGCTCTCAGATACATCCCGAGCCATGCGGATACGCTGATTCACCCGACCACGATCCTTTGCCACCACCACATCCCAGAGGCCATCAATCGCATAGACAATCCGTGGCTCACCGTCGATACCGGGTATTTGCAGGGCGAGGGGTGGATTGGATTGTAGATGGGGAAACCAGGGGTTGCTACTCCTGATGAAAGGTTGTAGATAACTTCCGGAAAGCAACCTCTCCTGACTCTCTTTGTACCATGGGATTACGGACAAGGCCTCCATGAGAAGCAATGTGGACTCCATTGATCCCTCTATTATTTCCCAGTCCGCGTATTGAAACCCTTGATCAATAACCAGGGGAAGGGCCCCATCATTTAAACGATAGAATTGCCTACTTATGCGAGGAAGCCGCTCTATAGCAGGACTCTGATATATAATTTTTGGGTATCTCACGATATCGTAATAGGCGAATACGGCCACGTCATTGGCCTCAGAGTCGTTCGATAGTTCCCTTACTATTCGACTAAAGCGCGCCTCTTCCAACCTTCCTCGACCAGAGGCGGCCACGCGGGGGCTCCGCCGATGACGGGTCCCTCCTAAAAAATCATACCGCAAAGGAGTCGGATCATCGGCATGCTGCCGCACATCCGCCCAGGCAATTCCTGTTTCCTGCTCCCATAACCGCACGGCGTCAGCGCGTGCCATCTCCGGGGACCGCTCCTGGACTGCGGGTTCTGGCGGTACATCGGCTTCAGGACTTGGCCTAACCACCGCTGACTCGCTCTCACTCTCAACTTCGGGGCTGACAAGCTCTGGCTGCGCTGGTGCAGATAGAGGAGGATCTTCCTCGACCATATCCGTGGGAGCGACAGGCCACCGGTCATCGGACGCCGCCTCGGGGCCTTGGGGTTCTTCGGTCGCTGGCGACCCAATAGGCTCTGCTTCGGTGGAGGAACCACAAGCAAACAATACGGTAAGCACAACCATGGCCAGGGCGCCGTGGGAAATGTTGAGATATGTTTTCATGGAAATCCCTTATAAATACAGCGCCAATGGTGCTCTTGCCTTGAATGGTGACCAGTAGGATTTAAAGCATCAGCATTACCCCGGAACCATTGAGTCCAGAGCAATACTGACGCAGACAGACAAATGCTACTAGTAACCCGCCGGCGTTAAAGGCGATCTGCTAGTCGCCGTATCCCAGCCACGTTAATCCCGCGATCAACGGTTTGGGCGGGACACCGTCCCGCTCTCCGAGCTAGGCGCCGACAAGCACAAAGCGCGCTGCGAGAAGCGAGAAGCGAGCGAAGCAAAGCGCCCCCTCGGAGAGTCAGATGGCATCAACGTAGCCAACACTCGAGAGCACCAAGGAGCGAAGCGACCGACCCCCCG
>REDP01000315.1 GCA_007693455.1 Planctomycetota bacterium
TTTACATCAATTTAAGGCGCCCGCCACCTTTCTTTTGGTGAGGGATGCGGGCTAGCCAAGCGCTTAGAGGGCCTGGATGCCCAGGCTAGTCGAGAAGTGGTGCTTGAGCTAGACGCTGGGGGAGCGCTGATTGCGGCACGCCAGGCAGCGCGGCTGGCGCTGAGCGCACATGGCGAGGATGCGCACCTGCATCTCATCCACGCCTGGCTGCACGATGAGGTAGCGCTCCTGCAACCAGCCATTGCCAGCTATCTCGCCGTGATGCACTTGCTCTCTGACAGCGAAGCTGCGGAAACCTTAGGCGACATGAAAGCGATTCGTCAGGGGGAAGCGCTAGAGCTGCCAACGCAGGCAGGTGATCTGCGGCAATTGGCCCTGGGCCGTCTGCGGGCCATCCGCCCGTGGTTGGATGCAGATCAAGGCCATGATCTAGATGTGGATCTGGAAGATCTTGGCGTGTTTGATGCGGATTCGGTTCACGCCCTAGATCCCAGGCAAGAGGGGCGTGCCAGTACAATCGAAAATCAGATTATGGCGACTTTGGCTCTGGTCGAAGCTCGGCAGCAAGAGGGGGCCAGCGTCATCGCTCAGCACTTATTGATTCGAGCCTTGAATCAGGCTCTACGCTTGCCCGGAGTCGTTGGTGATCGGATGCTGATGCGGGTGGCTCAGCAGGCCCGATTGTTGCAGTTGGTAGAGCCTGTGTTGGAGCTTTTGCAGGCAGAGGCAGCGGACGAGCCGTTGCGCACGTGGCTGGCGTTACGTTTGGCTTTATTGGCCGAGCACGAGACCGCTGCTGCCCCCCTTTTAGCCGATTTGTTTATCCGCAGTCCGCGCCCGCCTTACGCTGCTATGGATTCTCTATTGGCGCTGCAACAGCAACATGATGCAACGCTTAGACTGGTTATCGCCCATTTAGCGGAGACACCGAACCTAGCCTTACACTTGAGATCAATGCTGTTGAGCGCAATGAACGAAGAGAAAAGTGACGTCGTGCGGATGCTGCTAACTCACCTTGGAATGATCGATCGCGAGCTGGCTGAACTCCCTACGGCTCCATTCATCAATGGGCAGCCGCTATTGCTAATTTTGGCCATGGATATCAAGCATAGGCCGCGCATGCGAAATGCCATTTTTGCATTAGTGACGGACGCTAGGGATTTTGCCGGTGGGCTATGGCGGGCCCTTGTGGATAAAGATTCGGCAGCCCTTGAGGGCTACCTGAAGGCGCATTTGCCGGCTCTGCATCATGCTCCGTCTGCGGTTCAGGATCTGCTGGCCCAGTTGTTATATCAACACGATTTCTTTAGCGATGCCTTGGTTACCCAATGGTGGCGCAGCCGCGGGATCCTGGCGCAGCGAATTGCGGCTCTGGGTAAAGAAGAAAGTCAGACCTTTCCGGCTTCCAACTATGCTCATCTTTTATTGAGTGTGGCCTTGTATGATCCCCAATCCCTGTCCCAGTTATTTGCGCTTCGTGGCCGCGTCAGCGATAGAGATCAACTTCCCGTAATCCTAAGCTTTCGCCAGCGCAGCCCGGAGCGCCTCATGGCCTATTTGCGTTTGCATCGGCACCCCGAGTTTATTGATAGTCGGGAATTGACGCCCTCTCAACTGCGCAGGATACTATCTTCGCAGTTTACCGATGGCCGTGACCTTTCGGCGCTCGCACGTTGGCACCAGCAAGCCACCGCTGCGACCATTGTCGACTTAGCGGCGGTGGAGTTTGCGCCCCTGTTGGTGTCCATGAGCGAGATGCTGCGCCGGGATCGCCAGCTTTTGGCCTGGGCCGCCGAGCTCAGCGATGATGATCCCTGGTCAACTGCTTGGCGCAGCGCTCAGGGATTAGTGGAAGGGGATCCTGAGGCCACCGCCATTGCCCAGGAAGCTCTGCGCAGCGACGACAGCAGCCTTGTCTGGCGCTTGGCAAGCGCCCAGGCCTTGATGCACGCGCTTCCAGCTGACCCCGCAGTTCATCAGCTACTCCTGGGCCTGTGGAGCGCAGCCATTAGCCAGGGTATAGATGTCGATAGCCGCTTAGCTGCGCATTTGGTAACTCAGGTGGCCAGCAATCCGGATCGCTATCGGCCGGCGTTGCAGGCGCTGGTGCAAGGGGAGCAGATACAGCATTGGCCATCCACAGCTTGGCCTCAGGTGCTGGCGGTGGTAACTGCGTTGGGTGATCAGGTCTTGGCCAAGACGGTCTTAAGACAGCCAGCAGCCGCTCATTTGGCCCAAGATCTGGGTACTTATGTGACGCTATTGGAGAACGGATGGGCAGTCTTGGCTGCCGAGCTTTTTCATAAACAATGGCAGCATCTAGAACCGCGGAACCTGCAACGAGAAACCTTACTGCCCCAAGATGCTTTTGTCGCCGCCATTGCTGATCCCGATCTCCGTCTCCTCGCCGCCGCCCTGTTGATGGGTGGCCGTCATGGTAGTCCAGAGCGCAGGGATCGGATCGGCGAGCTGGCTCAGGCCTGGGCACAGCGGCGTGCCAGTGACGATGGGGCGGTGGATTCGCTCTTGCGTGAACGCTTTGTGGATAGTTGTTTGACCGAAAGTTCGGAGTCGATTGATCTTGCCCTGGCGCCCTGTCTGAGGGCGCTGGTGAGAGATGATAAGCTGGTAGATGAGTTAAATAATACCCGGCACATTCCCCCCCGTCGCCTGGCACTCTTGCGGCATGAGTTGCGCCTGGGAAGCGTTGCTCAGATGGATGCAATTCTTGCCGCCTTGCGCGATAGCGAAGGCAGTGCCCGGCGTTGGCAGCTGAGCCAAGTGCACAGCTTGCTCCTACGGGAGTCCGAGCGCCATCAATGGCCAGCCGAGCAACTGACGGGACTGCGGCGGGTGACGATTGAGATACTGGAGATACAGGGACCCCAGCCGACCAGTGTTCGACTGCTCGAAAATCTTCTCATCCGTCACGCCGCCGCCGGCGCTTTACCAGCGTTTACCGCCTGGTTCGCCGAGCATCGTCGCTCCTTGGCGGTCATTCCACCTAGTGGAAACTCGAGCCTCGTACACTATCTCAGCCAACATCGTCCCAGTGAAACTGCCGCCGTCGCCAGTTATCGGGCAGCGCTCTTAGAATTATTAGCTGAGCCAGGTTTAGCAGCACTGGTGGCCCCAATTCCTAATCTCTATGTGCAGATGATGCGTGCTCAATTGCTGGATGAAGCCCAGCTCATAGCAGAGGGTGAACGCTTAGCTCACGCTCTTCCACGCGCTGGCTGGGCTTGGCACGAATTAGCACGTTTGCGCACTGCTCGCACTGATCACGATGGTGCCCGTCAGGCGTGGCAGCAGGCCATCGCTGCCACCACCGATAATCAACTGCGAGAGCGCTGGATGAGTGAGATGGAGCGCGGTGTCATTGAAGACGCTGCCGGTTTGGGCAAGCTGCTAAGCAGACTCAGTGGCGAACTGCGTGCTGAATTTGCCATCGAAAAAGATGGAACTCCTGGCTCCGCGCCCTCGCTACTTGTTCCAGACCTTGAGATGTTGCGGCACCGCTTTGGCCAGGACGATGTACGTCTGGCCCAGCGCCGGGCGGCCGGTGAGTTAGCCACCGTGCTGCGCCATGAGTTGGTGGGTGGCCAGGTGCAGGAGATGCATGGGCTGTTGAGGTTGATTCGTCAGCAACAGGCCGGTGATACCGTGCTTTTCTTGCTGAATCAGGAGGATCCCCAAGGCCGTCTTATCCACGCCCGGGCTTACGAACTCCTGCAGCCCGCTGAGCGCGCCGTCCTGATGTATCGGCAGCTTGCCAGCGATCACCCCGAACTGCCTATGATCCAGCGGCGGCTGCGCACGGCGGCACTGCGCGCCGGTGACCAGCAGTTTCTCCCCGAATTAATCGTTGAGAGTGACGAAGAATTATCGGCCATTAGTCACCTGGCTGCACGCACTGGCAGCTTGCAAGGCATCGGTAATCACCATGAATTAATGGCTCAAACCAGGATGTGGAGTGCCATTCTTGCCGCTCGTCCAGTGGCCGATGATCGGCCCGCTGCTTGGGCTGAAGCCGCTGTCGAAAAATTCATGCGCGGCACCAGTGTTAGCCAGTCCGCGCGGGTCTACCAGGATGATATCCACCCCTCCCAACGCGAAGGGGTGGAGGGGGTGCGCCGGGTGCATCAGGCCCTCTTTGCGGCTCTGCAGCCCTATCCGGCTTGGAGCGAACAGGCCTTTGCCAGGCAAGTTGCGGCGGCAGGTTCCCAGGCCAGAAGAGAGGATGCCCGCTGGCGCTCAGCCGCCCTGGCCGCCCTGGTATCTCGGGCCCAGCTCGGCGTAGACCAGGAGGCCGCGCCGGTTCCGGAGTTTGCTGTCAATGAGGAGGCGGTGGTAATCCTGCCGTCTCCCTTGTCCTATTTGGTGCGGCTCACGGCGGCAGATGATCCCCAGCTTAATGAGCTCAGCGCAACGCTCTCACCGATTCTTCCTCAAGAGCCCTCCGCAATTCAGACAGAATTGGCTGCCTATCGTCATCTGCTCAGCGCTCGGGATAACGATTTTCTGCGCGCCGCCGAGGCTCTACTTGCTGGCGCCAATGTTGAATCATGGCGGGTGCCGGCGATCCTTGACAATATATTGCATTTTGCCGCTGAACGCTGTGCGCCCTTGTTGGTGCAAAACTGGATATGCGCGCAATTGAGCAGTGGCACATTGCTCTCTGGCCAGGATATGCTGGTGATAGAACGCTGGGCCGGACAATTGGCCGAGCAGCCAGAGGCCGCCAGCGCATTTTTTGCGGCAGTGGAAGTGGCATTACCCATTCAGCGTCGCCATGCCTACGCACGATTGCTGACATCCTTGTGTGATCGCCCTGCTTTGTTGCCGGCCATCGTTGCTCGCCTGCCCGAAATGGGGGCAAGTGAGGCCCTGGTCCGACACTTGGAAATGCGCATTGCGAATCTCCTTCAACGCAGTGCAGAGGAGGGCATGGCCCTTTTGGCTGGGCTTGGCTTGCTGGCAGATGCTGATGCAGCGGTGCCGGCCATGGGGCGCGATTCGCCCCTGGTGGCGCAAGCGGCGCAGGTGCTCATTCGACTGTCTGATGATCGGCAAGCCGGCTATCGCGCCTTGCTGGCACATCAGGAGGGTTTTCTCGCTGGCGTATGGCGTCTTTTGTTTAATGCAGACCAAGAGCAGGCGCAGCATTGGTGGCGTCACTACAGTGAACACCTGCCAATGCTACAACGATCGAGCCGTCAGGTGCAGGTCGCTCTGGCTGGTTTGCTGCCGCCGGCGCCAACCCCTTTGTTACCGGATTACACCGCGGTACAGACCTGGGCTATGGCCTTGGGTGATGGACATCGCCAGCGTTTATTGAGCCAAATCTCTGCTGGCGAGGGCAGGGCCCATGCCTGGGGCCAGCAGCTGCGTGAGCAGTTGATAAGTATTCATGATCCTCGCACCGCCCAGGAGTTTCTGGACGCGGCTTTGGCTGCCGCGGATCCGCGCCAGCAAGGCGCCATGGTCCGGTCTTTAATCGACCGCTGGCGTTTTACCCATCGCGATGGGTACGCTGGCCTGGGATCAGCCTTAGGCCTCTTGCGCGATCCTCGCTGGTCGTCCCACTTATCGGTAAATATGGAAAACGCCCTTTTTTGGGCGATTGTTCAGGCCTACCGTGATTTCTCGGGCTCCCGCGTCGATCGCTTGTCCATGATCGACGAGCTACTTGCGCCCCAGGTCAATTATCTGGAGTCCGTCGAGGCGCTCATGTACCCGCTGCAGTTTGTTTTGGGGCGCGATGATAAAGCCCTCGATTGGGCTCATGCACGCAGCCCTGATACCACCCTGGGCAGCGCCTGGCGATTGGCTGCGGGCTTGGTCAAACATGACCCTGCCAGTCTCAAACGGGTGGAAGAGCGGCTTGCCGATAACACGCTTAGTCCCTATTGGCGTTTATTGGTTGCGCGTGGGGTTCATTCAAGTCAGGCTGAAAACCTGTCATTAGTTTCCCGCAAGCAGCTCATGCGTATCTTCGCGGAATGTTCTGCCCATGGCAGCAGTATCCAGCCACACAGTCAGCCCATTATCTTTGCCCTCTTTCCTCCAGTTGCAGAGGCGGTGGAGGAGTGGCGAGCCCTATGCGATATCATCGCACCCTTGCTTTCTCGTAGTGGACGTAGCTGGAGCGATCAGGTGGATATTCTTGCAGCCGTGGCCATAGCCATTAATCACGATGACTTACTGCAGGCGCTTATTACCCAGGCCGAGTCCGGATTTGGCCAACGCTGTGAGCACTACGTCGTTCTCCTGCGCAATGGCCTTGGAAACCATGCCGCCCAATTGTGGCTGCGGCGTTGGCCACAGCAGCCCACCGATCAGGATGGCGTGTTCGATGCCGAGCTTGCTGCGGCCCTTCCCGCATTTCTCGCTCAACTGCCAGAGGAGGGGGTGCAGCGCGCGGTAGCCTCGCTTATCTTTAGTAGTCTTCCCGGTAGCCTTGAGGGGGCTGACACCAGCGCCCGGCAGGCCGCAATCCTGGCAGGTATGGACTTGGCAAGCCTAGATGTCGACCAGCGAGAGCCCCTCTTGCAAGCAGCTATTGGTCGTCTGCCTCGGGTCCTTGAAGAGCAGTTACTGGGAGTTCTACAGGCCCATTTGGGTCAGCAAACTTTATTGCAAGCCATCGAGTTGGGAGGCCCATCCGGCAATCACTTGCGTGCTTGGCATTATGCCCGCCTGCGTGGTCAACTCGCTAGCGGCGACAGCAGCGGTTTGCAACAGATCCTGCCCGCCTTTATCAATCCCGCTGAAGGCGCCAGTCGGCGCCTACTTGAACAGCGCTCGGCGCTAGCGGGACAGTTGGTCCCGGTCCTGACTGATCCGGCAGTGTGGTCAGAAGCGCGCTTGCCAGAATTACGTGATCTCGTTGGCGATCTCCTGCAGGTGCCGCCGCATCGCAATTACCCATCCCCGCCCTTGCTGTCCATACTCACGCGCCAGCATCGCAGCCCAGCCGCGCTTAGGGACATGGCGCAGTGGCTTGGTTCCCTAAATCAGGAATTGCGCGATCAGCATGCTGGTAGCCTAAGTGGTGAAGCTTTGCTAGCCGCCTTGAAGCAGGCCCTCACTTCAGTTGATGAGCGCTTGCCGCTCATTGATCATCTCCTGAGCGATCCCGCTGTCGCTCAGTTGTTGAGCGGTGAGGAGGGGTTATTCCCGGCACTGCTTGAGGCCGGCCTTCTCAGTGGTGATCAACTCCGCAGCCAGGGCCAGTCCTGGGCGACCATCGGCCCTCGCCAGGGCTGGGCCTGGGCCGAGTTGGCGCAATTGCACCATGCTGCCAATGAGCACGCCGCCGCCGTGGCCGCCTGGGATCAAGCCAACGATATTGCTCCGCGCAGGCTCAGCCGCCGCTTTGCCAACGATCGCGACCGCCAGCGTGCCGCCGTCTCAGTCCCAGAGGATGGCCGCAGCCCCCAGACCAGTACCCCGCGGGGGTCATCATCAAAAGAGGGTGACTACGGAGCCAATGAGTTTTAGCTTTGCAAGCGCCATTGGCCGACCGCGTTCTTCATTTAAGGGCCGCTCTCCCAGTCCAATCACTCTCGGCAAATGGGGATGTTCGCGGCGCAATGACTCCAATCAAAGCTCCTTTTGCCCTCAAGCTGCGTAGGCCAGGGTCGCGCCGAGCTACCTCTAACCGGCAGTTCATACATAACTCTCGCGCCTTCGGCGTAGCATCCTCGTGGGTATTTGCCAGGGCCACTCAAAGCTCGTCAGGAAGAAAAAAGAAGCCTAATTTACAGAGTCATATTGAGGCAAAATATCCACTGGTTGGTTCACGG